>CAZZJR010000030.1:0-28950 GCA_964654585.1 uncultured Bdellovibrionales bacterium | reverse complement strand
GTTGGCACCACCTGGGGTCGTCATCGGAAAGATACCAACACCCAAGGTTTAGGTGACCTTCAGCAAACTTGGGGGCAAGTGAGACCGTCTTTTTAAAGTCATCGCCCACCTGATCTTCGTTCTCTTTTTTCCCCAACGCTAGATTCGCACACCCGCGGTTGTAGTACGCCATGGCGAACTCTGGGTTTAGCTCGATAGCTTTGGTGAAATCTAAAACCGCTGCCGCGAACCGCTTTAAATCCTGAAGTGCGCAACCCCGGTTGTAGTGTGCATTCGTGTACTCTGGGTCTAGCTCTATCACCTTGCTGTAGTCCAGCACCGCCAACTCGTGCCTTCCTAGATCTTGGAACGCACATCCTCGGTTGAAGTACGCAGCCGGGTTGGTGGGGTCCTGCTCGATCGCCTTCGAGTGCTCAGCGACCGCTGCGAGCAGGTCTTTCTCCTTCTTCACGGCTGCTGCGTCAGGACGGGTAGTCGAGCCGGAGCGCGAATAGATCGCCTCGGCACCTTGTATCAACATCGCCCCGACGAGGCCCAGACCCAGTGCCTTGCCAAGATTTGGCCTAACCGTCGCCAAGAGGCTGAGCGCGGCTTTGCCGGTTTCAACTGGAGAGGAGCTTCGTTGCATCATACTAAATCACCTGCGTAAGACTCGTGGGCGTATTGGGTGATTCTAGCCAATCGCCGGTCTAAGCAAACAAGCCCCTCGCGTTTCGGAAAAGCCATCTGAATCGCTGCTTCGCGCCAACGGGGTGGGGGTGGTTAGGGGGGGGCGGGGGCAGCCGCTAAGCGGCTCCTAGGGGAATGTAAAGAACCGGAAGCGCATTGCGCATGCCCATTCGGAGAGTTCCTCTTCTCCGGATTCTAAATCCACCGTCTTAGGCAGGCTGACTGCTGGCTAGGGGCACCCGCCTTGCAACCGGACATAGCGGATGTCTCGCCGGGGCGAAGGAACACTTAGCTGTACAGC
Source organism: uncultured Bdellovibrionales bacterium (assembly GCA_964654585.1). Classification (GTDB taxonomy): domain Bacteria; phylum Bdellovibrionota_C; class UBA2361; order UBA2361; family OMII01; genus OMII01. The sequence continues at coordinate 27,980 of CAZZJR010000030.1, read as the reverse complement.
TTCACCGCTAACCGTCGGCTATCTCCGTTGCCAGGTAACACAAACTTTGGAACGAATGAGCTGCTCGTTTCTACACGGACTAGCGCGAAGCCCCGTGATTTTGAGTCCGCTCCGACGGGAACCTGCACCGTGCGCTGCTCTCCTGCTCGTAGCTGCTCGGACACGGGTCTCCCGCCTTCATCCTGAAGCGTGACCAGCGCTGATACGAGCCCAGCCTCTACCGTCACATCGACAACCTCCGCGCCAGGACCAAGATCACGCCGAAGCACCGCCCGGGGACCGCACCAGCGGTACGCCGCCCCCTCAGCAGGGGCTTCGAGTTTGAAGCACCCGAACTCACGTTGCTCGCGGTAGAATAAGCTCGTGCGGCCAGGGGCGAGAAACTCCCATACGAGGTGCAAGAGAACTGCTGCGACACAGATGAGCGGCGAGACGAGCGGGCGTCTCGACTGCCGGTCTGGTCGCTGGGGTGAGACGGCTGCGATCGCCCCGACCATCCCGAAGAAGAGGAACTGCAGCGCTTGGATGTAGAAGACCTCCTGAACGTTGCCGTAAATGAGAAACGCACAGCCGAAGCAAGCTCCGGTGAGAAGGAGGAGCTTCTCTGCTACCGTGCGCTCCGGGGTCCGCAGGCCAACGAGGGCGGCGGTGAGCATGGCAAACGGAATCGCAACTAGCGCCAAGAGTCCGCAGATGCCTTTTCCTGAGAATGTCTGCGCATACACGTTGTGGGCAGAGCCGTGCAGCGGAAGGTTGAAGCGGCCGGCAAATGCGCCCGTTGATGACTCAACCTCACGCTCAAATTGCCACGCGAACGAGTCTGCCCCAGCGCCGAGAATAGGATGGAGCGAGCCGATCAGCATGCCGGCCTTCAAGAAATCCGTGCGGTCGCCTGTGCGCTGGATCTCCTTAAAGCGCGAGACGTAGGGCGAGATCGCTCCCTCAACCGAGTCACGCCCCTGCACAGCGACTACGAGCAGCAGGCTCACCGCCACCGTCAGCGGCAGCGACACCAGAACTTTAAGAAGCGAGCGCCGGAACGCGAGCCAAATATCGGTTTCGTTTCGCTCTAACAGCCGGACGACGTAGATCGCTGCCCAAACTGCAACCAGCGTGAGCGGATACGAAAGCCACCCCCCGCGCTGGTAGGTGAGAATCAGGACAAACTCGCCCAGCGCGAGCGAGGCGAGAATTGCTGACACCCGCAACCAGAACGGCGCCCTGAGCGCCAAGATAATGAGGCACGTCGGCATCGCCAGGGTCAGGTACTCTGCGTACCAGCCCGAGTGCCCGAAGGTTGACTGAAGGCGAAACTGTTTACCGCCGCGGTTGACGATCGGGTCGAGGTCCCGGAACGGAAGGAGGTCGATAAAGGCGTAGTAGTCGAGGACGCCGATGATGAGAGAGAGCAGCAGGCCGACGAAAGCCGAGCCGATGAAGAGTGCTGCTGCGCCTGCCGAGCCACGACGGCAGAGTCGATACACCACGAGCCCGAGCAGGTAGGCGAGCGCGGTGCAGTACACTGAGAGGAAGCTGTAAAAGAATGAGTGCTCCCTCGTGAAGGCCACTTTCTTAAACGAGAGCACCATCGCCTGCCACGACTCACACCCAACGACGTTACGCAGATTATCGAGGGTGTGGTTGAAGGGGATGGATGAGAGGCTCGCGACCGAGAAGATGCAGTACAGGAGCGCAAAGAAGATTATTGGATTCCGTACCTCCTCGTCTGTCAGCCGCGCAAACGAAGTGCGCCGTGAAGAGACTCCTCGCGCTGCGATTCCGAAGAGCAGGGCACTGCCGACCAGGGTTGATATGAAGGCCTGGCTCGTTCCCGGCCGATTACCGCCAAGGGGCAGCAGGATAAGCCCAAGCGCACACCCCACGCGCGGCGCACACACGCCGAAGCCTACAGCAGCAAGCGTGAGCAGAGCCCCGTAGGGCGAGTAGAGACCGCTCCCGATCCCCATGACGACGAAGAGCCCCGACACCAGGAAGGTGACCCAGAAGATCAGAGCGTGAAAGAAGGTGAAGAATTGCATGCACAACCTTTTCGCCCGGAATGCTACAAGCATTCCTCCGCCGAAGCGAGGCGTTCGGATCTCTTCACCTCTAAAGTAGCCGCGGTTCCGTAAACGAGCAGCCGCCCCTCAGCTCAGAGAAGTCGTCTCGCCGTCTGTTGCCCTTGAGGTGCACCCAGAGACCTCCGGGCTTAGTTGCGAAGAGGTCGTCCACTAGCTTTCAACGAAGATAACAACGAGAGTTAAAGATCTGTTTTTGCTGAATTATGCCGCACCTCAGTGCCCTCGCTGTTTTCTTTGTCCTCACACCCAATCACGCACATCGAGACCTTTCGCAGGCTGGGGAGTCGCACACCGCGAGCTACGATCTCCGCAAAGAGAGACGCTGAGACCGGTATGCGCCGAGATTACTTCGCTCTCGCCCCTCTCGTTGTAGAAACACTTCCCGGGGGACGTTCAGGGTAGACGTGCCCCCGTTCGAAGTTTCTCGCTCAAGCCCTCGAAGCCCTCATCTTTTTAAACTAACTCTGCCTGAGAAGCCTGGACCAGGAGCCCAAGCTACGGGCAGCAGCACAAACGTCTTTTTAAAAGCACCGCCAGGTCGCCGATCGCCAGTCGAACGAACATCCAACAAGTTGTTTTTATTATCTCTTAAGGTCTTTGCCTGCCACCGCCCAGGGTGGTAAAACCTCCCTCTTCTCCGCCAGCCAACGGTAGCGTCGCTGTGGGCTAGCTGCTTAGTTTAAAAAAGAAGGGTTGCCCCTACCTGACCTCCATGAATGTTGCAGCTACCGCAGCCCTACTGCTCCTCGTCCTCGGCTTCTCCGGCGGAGCCTGGCACCCGTGGATGCCCCACATCCCAGCCGTCATTCCCGCGGGTCGCTTCCCAGTCGCTGCGGGGCTGCTGCTCGCTACCTTTGCCTGTGCCCGTTCACTGATTAGAGAGCACCGCCTTCCGAGGTTGCAGGAGTGCACCAATCCAGTCGTCTGGTCACTAGGGCTCGTGGCTATTTTCTGCTCTGAGTGGCTCGTTCGCTCTTGGGGATTCTTCGCAGACCCCTTCTCGCGCGGCCCTATCATAATCGGAGCAATCCTGTTCGCGTGGCTACTGACGCTGCGCTGGTCTTCGTTGCTCAAGCTCTGGGCAATCGGCTCCCTAATCCTTCTTATTGCCACCTTCGTGAGCGAGTCAGATGGAGAGCTCCTGCTCGCTGACGATCACGCGATGTTCCTGTTCCGGCTCAGGCTCCTCAAGGAGCACTTCCCATCCATCCCGTTCTGGTCACCGCTCTGGAACACGGGCTTTGATGCCCGAGACTTCTTCGCAACAGGTGCCTTGAATGCGTTCCTCATCTCCTCGCCTCTCGTGTACCTCTTCGCAGTTGAGTCTGTGTACAACGTGATCATCATCAGCATACTTTGGGTGCTCGTTCCGGGCTGCTCGTATGCGGCATCTCGTATCCTGGGCGGCAACCGCACGGCTTCCTGCATCGCAGCCCTGCTGGCATGTTCGGTCAGCCTCATCTGGTACCGCTGGGCACTCAAGTACGGCACGATCGGTTTCATCACCAGCACCGCGCTCCTGCCGCTCGTGTTTGCTCTGGCCTTGCATTTCATCGAGAGCCCGAAGCCTCGCTGGCGAGATTGCCTCGCGCTCGCGCTGCTGTCGTCGCTGATGTTCCTTTGGTCACCCTCGGCTCTTGCGGTGCTTCCTCTCGGTATCGTGGTGCTGCCGCGCCTTCCTAAGCTTATCCTCTCCCCGCGCCATCTCCTGACTGCGGTCTTAATCGCATCTCTCAACCTGCCCTGGATCGCGATGATGTGGACTGTCTCTAACGTTGGAAGCTTCCTTCATGCCGAAAGCGCAGGGGCTCCTTCTACTATTGAGGCATCGGAAACTGAAGAGGAGTACCACGCTCATGACGCTGCCGCTCATGTTGAACCGCCTCCCAAACCGAGCTTCCGGCACCGCAGGGGCTCTCTCGATGCCCGCCGCGCGATGCAGGCGCTTCACACTCAAGCCACCGCGACCAATCCACTTCTCGTCATTTTCTCTGTCCCAGCGATCCTAGCTCTCGGCAGGGGGAGGCGCTTCGGGTACGCGCTGACTGCCGCCTGGCTCCTTTTTCTCGGCACGTTCGGCGTTTCTCTCAAGCCGCAGCTTGAGCTCGATCGCATGGCGACGATTGCATCTATGCTGTGCGTGGTGCCGGTGTCGGCGTACCTGGTCCGACTCTTTGAGTCAGCAACGACGTCGAGGTGGCGCTGGATGGCCTCCGTGCTAGCGGGAGGATTCCTGCTCGCCTCGCCGCTCTCGGCGTCGACGATTATCCAGAACCGCTCCGGCGAGCAGTACCAGTTCCAAAATGAGCACACGAAGAAGCTCATTGAGTTCCTCGCTCAATCCGAGACCCCTGGCCGCGTTCTGTTCTCGGGCTGCATACTGCACGAAGTAAACGGGGCGCACATCGCCCCTATCGCGCTCTGGGTGAACAAGCAGCTCATTGCGACGAGCTTTGCGCACAACATCTGGCAGTACACGCAGCCTATTCCTGCAAGCTACCTCAAGCAGGGGGAGGCTGGAATTCGCGACTACCTCGACCTAATGAACGTGACGCTCGTGCTCGCGCACGAAGGCGATTGGCTCAATATCTTTTGGCGCCATCCTGCGGAGTACCGGGAAGTGTACGTCGGACCCAAGCTGCACGCCTTCGAGCGCGTCGCGTACCAGCCCACGTACTTCCTGGAGGGAGATGGGCGTGACTACGCTTTTACGTCGGGTTCGGTGAGCTTCACCCCCCTGACAGAGCGGGTCGTGCTCAAGCTAAAGTACTTCCCATTTCTGACGAGCAGCCAGTGTCAGCTCAAGGCCTTCAGACCGGGGCCGGAACTTGAGTTCGTCGAGCTCACAGGCTGCACTCCCGGCACTCCCGTTACGATTACTTCGGTTCCGCCCCTTGAGCGCCTCATGTCGTCGCGAGGGCCGAAAATATGATACGGCGACTCGGCGCATGGATCTGCTTCTTTCTTGCAGCGGCTGCCGTCGCAGCGCCGGTCATGCTTCTCAAACCAGTGGCGGTTCCAGGCGACGAGGTTCTCGGCCCCTGGCGGGCTCTCATCAACCTCAACACGAATGCCTTCCACCTCTGGCGCTCTGACCCCTTCTCCCAAGCCTTATCGTCGCTCCTCTCGCTGCCTGTGGCACCGTTCCAGATGGTGCTGATGCTCGTTGGCACCTGGCTCGCGCTCCGCCAGCACGCAATCCTGTTCACCCGAAATCCTGGGCTGCGCTGGCTCTCAAGCGCAGTGCCCTGCCTAGCCGTCGTCGCTTCGGTGGGCTTCGATCCCTTCGTGATCGGCGCACTTGCTTGGCTACCCTTGCTCTCCATGATGCTCTTTGCGCTACTGAATGCAGCCCGTGCCCGTGTGTCAGCGCAGGTGCTCCCGCTCTGGGTCTTCGCCCTCTTCGTCTCGATCCAGCAGAGCAGCAGCGCTAATCAGGCCTCGCTCTTTACGGCCCTTTTCTCGTTGCTGATCGCTCGCTACTTTTGGGAGCGGGAAGCTGAAGAGCGTTTGTTATCGCCAACAGCTGTGGCGGCCCTGCTCATCGTTGCGGCAGCGCCAGCGCTTTGGGTTTCATTTACCGCGCCGAGCGCCACACTGCCAAGCTACCCTGATACGTCCCACATTGTTCCGGAAGATGGCACAACCCTCCTGTACTACGCGTTAGTGGGGCCCGAGTACCCAATCCTCACCCTTGACCGTCCTGCTACTGCGGCGCTCTACCTGCCGGTGAGCGTAACTCTCCTGGGACTCTCTCTCACGCTTCTCGCCACGACCCGCCGAACGGGGCCAAACGTGCGAGCTCGGCTGCCGCTGTTCGCGAGCTCGGCAGCGTTCTGCCTCGCCCTGGAATGTGCTCTTCCCAACAACTGGTCTCTCATAGCACCCCTCGCAACGATTTCGCGCCTCATTCCGTGGGGAACGGTGGTGAGCATTGCCTCCCTGGCAGTAGGCCTTGTCGCCTGGCTCGTCGCGGTGGCCGCGGTCAGCCACGCCAGCCGCCTCGTTTCACTCTTCACCTGTGGGGCGCTGCTCCTCGGAGCGCTCGTAGCTCCGCCAGAGCTTTGGAGCCCTCTCCTCGCTAAGCACCTGGGTGGCGACACCCCTGCTGAGGTTCAGCAAATTATCAAGTCCCCATCCTCCTCCGTCGTGCGAAGCATGCTCGAACAGGATCCGAAGTTTTTAGAGCGTCTTCCGTACTACCGGGAGCAAAGCGCGCGCCGTGCGCAGGACCTTGTCAGGCGAGGCGGCACGTATAGCCTTGAGCCCTCAATCTTCAAGGATGATTCCGACCGAACTAGCAAGCGACCGCGGCTCTCTACCGGGCGCCCTGGCCAAGTTGGGCGTGAGCTGTGCACAGCAACAATGCCGAAGGAGGAAACGTTAGCTGGAATTGAGGTTTCGCCGGGCTCGAATTGGGGCGACTTCCCGCGCGGCGTAGAGATATCGGCCGGCTCCTGTGTGAGCGCCGATGCGAAGCCGGTTCTGACGATTCACCGCTGGCAAGGGCCTCTCCTCTTTCTCAACAACGAGCTCCCCTACTGGGGGCGCCACCACGAGGTGCGTTTCATATTCCCAGAGCCGATTAAGGCCCAGTGTGTCTTTATCCGACAGACCGCAGTCACGCGCTTCGACTGGGCAGTGGAGCAGGTCAAGATCCTCCCCTTTCACGAGCGGAAGTCGTAGCACCCTCGCAAGGAACAGCGTTAGCCCCTCATTCTCGCTCGCTGCCCTCGCCGCTCTCTTTGTCGTCCCCCACTCGCTCGCACCCGGTACATATCCGGTCTCAGCTTCTGTTGGGGCCCGTTCAGCTTCACGGGTAGATTTTTAATCACAAAGAGAACGGCGAGAACAACAAGGAGGTAAAGCCAACTGGGCTCTTTGTGAAATCGAAGGGGTGAGACTCGGTGTCATGCCAACGTGAACGTACGCAGCTGCAGCGGTGCTCAAGCAACTTTACTCGGGGCAGGAACGAACACCTCTCTGTCTACCCCAGAACCAGGAGGCGAAATGGAGCCCGAAACACAACGCACCACCTGTGCTTTCCCTAATTTCTTCTCAGATACCTTTGCTCCCGCAGTACAGAATCGACTGCCGGAGCAAGGCTCTCCCGCCTCGGCAGCCATCGATTACGTCACTAAGGTCCCAACCTTCCTCGACACTGTGTCCAAAGACCTGTGCGATGACGGGCGAATGGGCCCGGAGAGCAGGGACGCGGGAGTGAGCTTCATAAGCCGCTCTGCAACAACAGGTGCGGTAGCCGTGGGGACTACTGGCCTAGCTGCCTTAGCGATCGCCGCCGGAGGTGCCCCGCTCGGTGTGCTCGCTGCCGGTGCGGCAGCAATAGCAATCCTGCCTCCGGTCGTAGAGTGGGGGGTCAACCAGGTGGGGAGCTTCTTCAGCGACCTTTTCGCCGGCGTTCGCTCTGAGCAATAGGCTGCGCGCTGCCGGCGTTCATAGCGCAGCGGGGCGACCTGTGGTATCTCTCGCACATGAACGCCGCTCACCTTCACATAATTTTAGTGCACATCCCGGTTGTAATCGTTCCGCTTGGAGCGGCGATCCTCGCCGTGGGACTTGCGCAAAGAAACGGCGCTGTGTCTAACACTGCGCTCTCTGTTCTCCTCCTCGCTGCAGTCATCGCTGTACCGGCGTTCCTCTTAGGCGAGGGAGCAGAGGAGATCGTGGAGCACCTTCCTGGCGTTTCCGAGAGCACGATCGAGGCGCACGAAGAGGCTGCTGACGTCGCCTTGTGGGTTACCGTCGCATCGGGGCTCTTGAGCCTCACGTCGCTTGTTGCCTGCCAGCTCAGCCTTGCGTGGGCGCATCGCGCAACTATTCTCGCTCTCCCCATCTCCATCGCAGCGGCGTCTCTTCTCTCGTACGCAGCGTTTCAGGGCGGAAAGATAAGACACCCAGAGGCGTACTCCCCTACCCCGCCCGGCGCAGAATCCAGCGAAAGTCACGAGCACTGAAGCCCAGACCGCTACTTCTGGTCGATCTTGACCTCAATGCGGCGATTCTTGGCTAGCGCATCAGCGCTTGCACCAGCGTCGAGCGGCTGGTGCTCTCCGTAGCCTATCGCTGCGAGGCGATTCGGTGGGATGCCCTGCTCGGCGAGGAACTTAACCACCGAGATAGCACGAGCAGTTGAGAGCTCCCAGTTTGACGGAAACACAGAGTTGCTAATCGGGAGCTTGTCGGTGTGACCCACAACGCTCAGAATCCAATCAACGTCTTTCGGCATGCTGCGCTGCATCTCTTTGAGCGTCTCTGCAAACTTCATCAGCTCCTGCTTTCCTCCATCCTGTAGATCAGCCGACGCTGATGCAAAGAAGACCTCAGAAGAGAATACGAAGCGGTCGCCTACGATGCGAATATCAGGGCGGTTACTGAGCACCTTCTTAAGCTTCCCGAAGAACTCCGAGCGGTAGTCCGCAAGCTCCTCGGCTTTCTTGATAAAGGCGAGGTTGAGCTTCTTGTTTAGATCCTCAAGACTCTTGTCCTTCTCAACTACCTTGGCTTTCTCTGCGTCGAGGTCAGACATGAGAAGCCGCAACTTGCGGTTGAGCTCATCCACTTGCAGTGCGATTGCTGCAAGCTGCGCCTCCGCTTCGGCTTTCGACTTCTCAGTAACAGTGAGCTTCTGTTCGTTGGTGGAGAGGCTTGCAGTGAGAGTCTTTCGCTGTGCCTCCAGGTCTGCCGCGAGCTTCTCCTTCTCAGCGAGAATCGCACGGATTGCGGCGAGCTGCGCTGCCAGCTCAAGCTTCTCCTTCTCGGCTGCGGTGAGCCTGAGCTCACTTGCTGAGAGGCTCGTGTCGACCTTCTTCTTCTCTGCACCGAGGTCCGCCGAGAGCTTCTCTTTGTCGGCGAGAGCCTGCTTGATGATTGCTATCTGCGCCAGCAGCTCGATCCGCTCCTTCTCGCTCGTGGAGAGGCTGAGGTCTAGCTTCTTGTTCTCTGCGCTCAGATCTGACGCTTCCTTCTCTGTCGTCTGCAGAAGGGCCCGTATCGCCGCCAGTTGTGCTGCAAGCTCCTGCTTCTCGCGTTCGGTCGCCGAGAGCTTCTTCTCGGTAGTCGAGAGGCTGCCGTCTAGCTCCTTGCGCTTCTTCTCAGTCTCGCCCGAGACCTTCTCTTTCTCTGCCAGGGCAGCCTTCAGCGCGGCAAGCTGCAGTGCCAGCTCAAGCTTCGCTTTCTCTGTCTCAGAGAGCTTCTGCTGGGTCACAGCGAGGCTGGAGTCGAGCTCCTTGCGCTTTCGCTCCGTGTCGGTTGCAGACTTGTCTTTATCTGTGAGCGCAGCCCTAATCGCCGCTAGCTGGGCCGCGATGTCGAGCTTTGCTTTCTCAGTTTCTGCAAGCTTCTTCTCCGTGGCCGAGAGCCCCTGGTCGAGCTTCTTCTTCTGGGCCTCAAGCTCGCTGTTGGTTTTCTCCTTATCGGCGAGCATGGCCCTGATAGCGGCTAACTGCGCCGCCAAGTCAAGCTTCGCTTTCTCGGTCTCAGAGAGCTTCTGCTGGGTCGCCGCTAGGCTTGCGTCGAGCTCCTTGCGCTTCCGCTCTATGTCACTCGCAGACTTGTCTTTATCTGCGAGCGCAGCCCTAATCGCAGCTAGCTGGGCCGCGATGTCTAGCTTTGCTTTCTCGGTTTCTGCAAGCTTCTTCTCTGTGGCCGAGAGCCCCTGGTCGAGCTTCTTCTTCTGCGCTTCGAGCTCGCTGCTGGTTTTCTCCTTATCGGCGAGCATCGCCCTGATAGCGGCTAGCTGTGCCGCAAGGTCTAGCTTGGCCTTCTCGGTTGCAGCCAAGCTCGCGTCAACTCCCTTCTTTCGGGCCTCAAGGTCAGCGTACAGGCGGTCCTTCTCTGTGACGACACCTTTTAACGCTATGAGCTCGCCTTTGTTGCGGCCAAGCTCATCCGCATTTCGCCGCATTTCATCCTCAAGCTGCCCGGCTCGTAGGCGGGCGCTGTCCGCACTCGCCTTTTCGGTGGTGAGCGTCGTCGAGAGTATTCCAACTTCACTCTCAAGCTTCGCTGCCCGGGCGCGAGCTGCCTCAGCACTCTCTTTCTCAAACGAGAGCATACCCGAGAGCAGCTTGAGCTTCTCGCTCAGCTGTCCCAGCTCAATATCTTTGTCCGCTACGGCGCTCGAGAGGTAGAACTGGGCTGCCACCATGATCATGAGCACGACGGCGATCATCATCAGCATCGATGACAGCGCGTCAACGTATCCCGGCCAGACGTCAAAGTGGCGACGCTTCGCCCTGCGTGCGATGTAGCTCATGCTAGTTCATCCTTGTGTCGCTCTTCTGAACTTCTGCAGCGAGGAGCTTCGCGATTACTCGCAGTTCATCCCGCAGCTCAGTCGTGTGGTTAGTGGCAGCACTGGAGAGCTGTCGGCTAATCTCTCGCAGGCTCACATCGACGTTCCTGACATGCTCCTCGACGCGAGCAGAATTTGCCACGTGCATTACCTCGACGAGCTGTGAAAGGGCCGGCGTGGTCTCGTTCTGTATCTGAGTAAGCTTCGCCATGAGAACGTGGTGCGCCTTGACGTTGTCGTTGAGTGCCGCAACAGCCTCAGCTAGGGAGCGAAGGTGTCCTTGCTCAGCGATCTGGTTTTCGTGTTGCTGGCGCATCGTCTTGTGAAGTCGCTCAAGCTGCTCCGTGACGGCCACAATCAGGGCTTCCTGGTAGTTTGCCGGCGGAATCGCAACGTTCAGCGTAGGGTGCGAGCCTTGCGGCTGAGCTATCTGCTCGGCGATAGCACTGCGTCGGCCCAACCACTCCTCAAGTTCAGAGCAGAAGAGGTTCTGTGCGCGCCCAGTCTGGAGATCGAGAAAGCCCAAGATGAGTGAGCTAGCCAGTCCGAAGAGCGAGGCGCTGAACGACACGCCCATGCCGAGAAGTGGCCGCTCAAGGCCTGTCTTGAATGAGTTGAAGACTGTCTTGATATCTCCCTCGCCTACGGAAAGTCCGCCGATGACTGCGCCGATACCACCGACCGTCTCCAAGAGCCCCCAGAAAGTTCCGAGAAGCCCAAGCAGAATCAGCACGTTCATGAGATACCGAGATAGGTCGCGGCTCTCGTCGACGCGAGTGAATACGCCATCGAGCATGGCGCGCAGCGATGTTGCACCGATGTACGGCATCGAATCGCTCTTCTGGAGCACCGAAGAGAGCGGAACGAGCAGAAACGGTGGATCCGAAGGTAACGACTGGGATCCCTTAAAGCTGTGAATCCACTTCACTGACTTGTCGATCCGCAGGATCTGTCGGTACGACGCGACGATGCCGAAGAGCAACGTGACGAGGATGCCGGAGTTGAAGTACGGGTTGGAGATGAAAGCTCTTACCAATCCTTGATGGACGGTGACGCACAGCGCTAGGAGAGCCACTGTGAATATGGTCATGGTGAGTCGAGCTGCGTTGGGTCTGGTCATAGATTTCCCTAAAGATTCGGCTGGGCTGTGGTCTGCCCGACGAGGAGGCATTGAAGCACCGCCGGCACCCCTCGAAGATTCACGGGTTAAGATGCGGTGAGGGCAGAGGAAGATCCCCTAGGTTGCGAGCCACAAAACGCTGCTTTTTCAGGCTCTTATGGCTGCTTTGCCGTCGTCTACCGAAGGCAGTGGCGTTGCTCAAGGAGCTGATGGAGGGATGTAGGTCAGCTTAATTTTTCCGCCGTCGACGAGCACTGCCGGTATGTTGAGCGTGAACTCGGCGTAGCTAAATGGCCGTCCGCTTCCATGCCGCGCACGCTTGATAGTCGGCTCAACGTCCAGTGTCGTCTGCCCCTGCGCGTTTAGCGCGGTCACGTGGACCTTTCCGAAGACAGCTAGCGTTGCGCGATGCTCCACTAGGTGTGCGTGCAGCGTAATGTCGTCGCCATCTCGTTTCACCAAAACCTCTAGCCTCACGTTTTCCGGAGCCTCTCGCTCTACCTCAACATTCGGGCGCTCGGGCGCGACCATCTCCGTCACACTTGTGCAGCCCGTCAGCATCGGGGATCCGACTACTGCCACGAATGCGCCCACTGTAGCTAGCATAGCTTTGCCAGCCGCCTTCTCTTTCCCCAACAACCGCTTATGGAGTGCGGCGAGAAGCACCGGCACCACGATGAGCGTGAGGCTTGTCGCGGACACAATTCCACCGATGACTACCGTTGCTAACGGACGCTGCACCTCAGAGCCTGTGCCTTGAGACAGAGCCATCGGAACGAATCCGAATGACGCAACTAGGGCGGTCATTAAGACCGGCCGAAGACGGGCAGACGCGCCCTCAAGCACCGCCTCGCCCACACTCATGCCACCATCGATTAGGTTCTTTGTGAACGTGATGAGCACAAGGCCGTTGAGGACTGACACGCCCGAGAGCGCTATGAACCCAACCGCCGCCGAGATCGAGAAGGGTATCCCCCGAAGCCACAGGGCGATGACACCACCCGACATCGCAAACGGCACGCCGCTAAAGACGAGAGCCGAGTACCAGCCCGACCGGAATGTCAGGTAGATCAACGCAAAAACGCTCGCGAGAACGAGCGGCACGACGATAGTGAGCCGCGCTTCCGCCGAGAGAAGGTGCTCGTACTGTCCGCCCCAGGCGAGCCAGTACTGCGACGGGAGCTCCAAGCCTGAGGATATCTTAGACTGCGCTTCCTCGACGAAGGACCCGATGTCTCGGCCTCGCACGTTCGCTGTCACTACGACACGCCGCTTGCCGTTCTCCCGGCTGATTTGGTTGGGGCCCTCAACAACCTCGACATCGGCGATGTCACCCAGTGTCACGTAGGCCTTATCCGGGGCCTCCAAGTGAAGGCTTGTCCGTTCGATGTCGAGCGCTCGCTTGTGCGCTGCCGCCTCTGGCGGAAGAGATATCGGGAGGCTCCTGATGGTGCTCTCATCGCGTCGCTCCGATTCCCCGAGCCTCACGACGATCGGGAAGCGACGATCGCCCTCAAAGAGAGAGCTTACTTCCTCGCCAGCGTAGGCGGTTCGGACCACCTCCTGCACGTCAGCGGCGTTGAGCCCGAGCCGCGCAAGCTTCCCCCTGTTTAGCGTCACCGTGATTATCGGGAGTCCTGTCATCTGTTCGACCTTCGTGTCGGATGCTCCCGGAATTTTCTCAAGAATCCCCTTAATAACCTCTCCGTGCTCAAGGAGCACCGCGGTGTCATCGCCAAACACCTTGACGGCTACGTCGCTACGAATGCCTGCGATTAGCTCATTGAATCGCATCTGGATCGGCTGGGTGAACTCGTACAGGCTTCCGGGCACCGACGTTACTCTCGTCTCTATTTCCGAGACCACCTGGCTCTTCGGCTTGGAAGGATCAGGCCACTCGCTTCGAGGCTTGAGAATCACGTACCCATCCGCAACGCTCGGTGGCATCGGATCTGTGGCTACCTCCGCCGTGCCGATCTTGGCAAATACGTCCGCCACTTCCGGGAGCGACTTGATCGCCCTCTCCAGTTCGTGCTGCATCGAGATCGACTGGGTAAGCGACGTTCCAGGAATCCGCAGCGCGTGCAGCGCAACATCTCCCTCATCGAGCGCCGGCACGAACTCAGAGCCGAGGCGAGCGAAAAGACCGACAGAGATAGCGAGGAAGGCTAAAGCGCCCCCCACTACAGCCGTCGTGCGACCGAGAAGGTGCGCGAGGAGCTGCCGGTACGCTACCTGCGCTCGCTCCATCAAGCCGCCCCGGTGACCGGCGGTCCGGGTCACGAACGTAGCCACTGCAGCAGGCACAAACGTGAGCGACAGAATGAACGAGGCGCCGAGAGCTAACAGCACAGTAAGCGCCATCGGGTGGTACATCTTCCCCTCGACTCCAGAGAGCGCCAGGATAGGCACGTACACCACCATGATGATGAGCTCCCCGAACATTGTCGCCTGGCGCACCTCGGACGAAGCGCTGTAGACGACTTCTAGGCGCTCCTCCGTCGTAAGGGTGCGCCCGAGCTTTGTTTGGGCCTCTCCGAGCCGCTTCACGCAGTTCTCGACAAGAATGACCGCGCCGTCGACGATGAGACCAAAGTCAAGCGCGCCGAGGCTCATGAGGTTAGCGCTGAGGTTCCACCGCACCATGCCAAGGATAGTCATGAGCATAGAAAGCGGGATGACGCATGCTGTGATGATGGCTGCCCGCAAGTTTCCGAGAGCCGCGAAAAGTATTGCGACCACCAGCAGCGCGCCCTCAAACAGGTTCCGACGAACTGTCTCTATCGTCGCGTCTACCAGGTTGGAGCGATTGTACTTGAGCTTGAGCGCCACGCCCTCCGGCAACGACGGCGCGATCTCGGAAAGCCTCCTGCTGACGCTGCGTGAGACGTTTCGCCCATTCTCCCCAACGAGCATCATTACATTTCCGAGGACAACCTCCTCGCCCCCGTCGGTAGCGGCGCCGGCGCGCAGCTCAGAACCAACCTGCACATCAGCTAGGTCACGCACCAATACGGGGGTCCCTTCGTGAATGCCGACCACGACCTCCCGGAGTTCGGAGTACGAAGCGACTTGCGCAGGGACTCGGATAAGCAGCTGCTCGCCGTGCTCCTCGATGAACCCAGCACCGACGTTGGTGTTGTTTCGCGCTATGGCAAGCGACAGGTCGTTAATGGTGAGCTCGTAGGCCCGAAGCTTCTCTAAGTTGGGCGTCACGACTATCTGCTTCGAAGCTCCTCCGATCGAGTTTATCTCGACAACTCCCGGAACTGTGCGAAGCTGCGGCTTCACGACCCAGTCCTGCAACTCCCGAAGCTCCTGCAGGGTGCGGTGACTCTGCACCGCTTGGTCGTTCTCAATGGTGTACATGAGGATCTCACCCAGGCCGGTCGTAAGCGGGCCCATCTGCGGCGCAGTGCCGTCGGGGAGCCTGCCCTGAGACTCTTGCAGTCGCTGAGAGATAAGGCTTCGCGCAAGGTAAATATCGGTGCCATCACGAAAGATGGCAGTGACCTGCGAGAGGCCGTAGCGCGATATGGAACGGGTCTCCGACAGAGATGGCAGCCCCGCGAGAATCAGTTCGATCGGCTGTGTAATACGCTGCTCTACCTCAAACGGCGAGTACCCCGGCGCTGGTGTGTTGATCTGCACCTGAACATTCGTGATATCCGGAACTGCGTCGATAACGAGCCTCTTATACGAGGCTACACCGACAGCGACGAGGAGCAGCGATACAAGCAGCACAACGAACCGGTGCTGTATCGACGTCTTTATGATTCGGTTAAACATATGAGCCTCCCATGCACTCACTTAGTGATCGTGGGTTGCCCCAGACTTGAGGACATCGGCCTTCACGAGGAAAGCGTTGGACGTGACGTACTCTTCTCCCGCGGCGAGGCCGCTCGTAATCTCCACCCGATCACCGTCGGTCCGCCCTAGCTCTACCGGCCGCACTTCGTAGGTATCGCCAACTTTTTTAAACACTACCAGCCAGTGCCTGAAACGTTGTACAGCATCCTTTCTGACAGCAACTGGAACCTCTGTCGTTTCGGCAACCAGGTCGCCAGTGACATGCGAGCCAGGCAGGAACTCTGTGTTTGGGTTCGGAATCTCAACCCTCACGAGGCGGGATTGCGACTTCTCGTCTGCGTACGGCGCGACGTAGATTACTCTACCATCTGCGCTCGCATCGGAGTTTACCGACGAGATTCGAGCGACTTGTCCGACGGTGGCGCCCTTTGACTCCCTCAGGGGGAGGAAGAGGTCTGCCCAAACGACCGAGAGGTCTGCGACGATAAAGATCCACTGGTTGTCCGGGACGAACTCACCAACGATTAGGTGTCCGGTTATTACCGTGCCAGCAACCTGCGACTTAACCTCGAAGGGCTGTAGGCTTTGGTTGCTCTCGATGACCGCAACTACCTCTCCTTTCTCGACCGAGTCGCCGACGTGCTTACGCCCCTCGCGCACGACCCCTGAGAAGCGTGGGATGATGTGCGCGATACGGTGCTCGCTCGGTATTATTTTTCCTCGCGCTCGAATCGTCGTCTGCATGACTCTCGGGCCTGCGATCTCCGTACGGATTCCTGACCGCGCAGCGACATCCGCTGGAATAGTCGTTCGGCCCTCGTACGACGAGTAAGCCCACTCACACTTTTTGCCCCTGGCGGACAGCTTGACGGAAACGTCAAACGAGTGCGGCTCGTACACCACCTCTATTCCCTCGAGAAAGTCGCCGACCGGGGCGAAGCCGATCGTATCGACGGCTCCGCCGAGCCGGTTCACCGTTACGCTTGCAGAGACGTCTCCGGGCGGCACAGTCTTGCCGTCCTCGCTCGTGTAGAGGCGAAAGTGTGGTGACGAGCCTTGCTCAAAGATTGCAAGCTCGGCGGAGAGAGCGCCGCAGGTGAAGATTCGCCCTCCGTGTGGCCCCTTGTCAGTCTCCTCGCGGTCATCGCCATGGTGCTCTTCGTGTCCCGAATGGTCCGTGGAGCGACAAGCGGCTGTTGTGCTAGCCAGCATCAGCGCCAGCGAAGCTACTACGAGTGCTTTCAACGTGTGTTTCATAATTCCTATACCTCCTCTCCGATGAGCAGCGATAACTGGATTCTGCTCGTGATCGCCTCAAGCCACAGCGCAAGCCCCTCGACCTGCGCGTCGTTGTAGCTCCGAAGCGTCTGCCAAACCTGAATGACGTTGCCCTTCCCAGCCGTGTAGAGCCGCTCCTGTGAGTCGAGCGCGATGCCGAATGCCGGTACGGCCTTCGCTGAGAAGAGCTCCGCTCGCTCATGCGCGACGGCTGATGCCGAGCGGAGTATCCGAATCTGAGTCTCGAAGCCACCGTTGGTCAGGAATTCCTGCTTCCGAAGCGCTGCGGTCCGCTCACCCCGAGCCTGCCCCTTGTCGCCCTGGTTGCGGTTCCAAGCCGGAATCTGAAAAGTTAAGGCAGCACCCACGAAGTCGCCGCCGTCGTTGGTGTGCTGGTAGAGCACTCCCGGGCTAAATTGCGGGAAGGCATCGAGATCCGCTAGGCGAGTCTGTTCCCGGGCGAGGCTAAGCAGCAGGTCCGCGCGGGTATTCTCGTTAAATTGGCTCGCCTTGGCTTTTTCAACCAGCACAGCCGCTGCAGGCAGCACAGGCATCTTTCCAAGGTCTGCGACCGTAGGATAGCACAACAACCCTGCCGTCCGCGCAAGCTCGCCCTGAAGCGCGTACATCGACACCTGGACGCCCTTCTTCTGAGCCTGGAGGCGATACCGCTCGCCCTCAAAGAGCTTCTCATCCCCCTCCGACAGGAGGCCCTTCTGTACCCCCTCACGAATGAGAGCGACCTGCTGCGCAGCGCGATCTTCCGCCTTCGCCAACACCTGGTGCGTTCGCTGCATGACGCTCAAAGAGTAAAACTGCAGCGCGAGTTTCTGCGTGAACTCAAGGAGCTGCCTGCCTTTTTGGTTATCTCCCGTTTTCCGAATGAGTGATGCTACCCGTTCACGCGCGCCGAAGTTTGACAGCCGCAGCGGCTGCAGAACTACCACTTGAGCCTGCATGTCGTTGTCGCCGTGCAAATAGCTGCGCGTCCACGTGTGGTCAGCGGCAACCTCGGGGTTACTCAAGACCTCCGTGTTGAAAGCTTTCGCGAGTTCGCCAGCAAAGGTGCTGTCGATCTCTGCAACGATGGGGCTTGCGTGAAGGGCACTTGCGCGCAGCGAATCTATCGAGAACGGTTTCCCGCAGGGGCGTGCCTCCGACAGCGAAACCGGAGAGGCCGCAGCGCCTCTCGGCAGCACCAAGTATGCTGACAGTACGGCGAGGCCGCTGAGGACAATTCGTCGAAACATGATGTACAGGCTCACTGGCAAACGGGGGCTCACTACCCCGAACGAGAGATGACGATCGGGGCGCTCTTTGGTAACGCTAGGCTACAGAGAGAGGCGGTGCCTGTGATGCGAAGATGAGCGCTTTGACGGAGTCGCCTGGTGAAAAACTTTTTCGTGGTTCCTCACGGATAGAGTTTCGTGCGCTGGAATCTTCCCGCTGCGACGAGATCCTTTGGCGTACGATTAGAAAGGCTTCCCAGCAGATTGTTGCAACAAGCCCACCGTGCGGGCTTGAGAAATCCTTCGTCGATGGAGTTGCGCTATCTGGTGCAGGGACCCCGTGCGCGTGACTGTGCGAGCTGTCCGCATCGTGCTCGTGCGGAAGCGTGCGGCCGACGTGGTTAGAGAGGTGGTCGTGGGCTGACGTCGAAGCACTGGCGAAGCGCGCGGCATGCGAAACGCTGGGAAGCGTCAGGACAATAGAAGACGTGAGGACAGCGAGCGTACAGAGTATTCGAAGGAGCGTCCGCTTTGCTCTCTCATTGCGCATGGCGAGAGGGTAGATCGTCTCTCGGGAAAATGGAATGGCGTCTGTTGAAGAACGCAAATTTAGGATGGGCTGCCTTACACAGGAGCTAAGAACATTAGCTAGAGAAGGAGCCCACCCGGAAACGTCTTAGTCGCTTAGCGACGGCGATACGCTTTCGGAACCCAGATCTCCAAGAGAGGGCTCATGAAGAACTCTAGGCTTAGCCAGTCTACCAGCCTGCAAAGGAGGTAAAAGGCGTGGAACGGAGACCAGATAGGTGCGGCCGAAATGCCCCAGGAGAGCCACCATCTCTCTCTGTCGGAGAGCTTGAATGGGAGCTCCCTAACGTAGACTTGATCGTCCTTTGGGGTTACCTCGATTCGCATCCTCTGCGTCTTGAGCGCGTACCAGCCGTCTCCTACCAAACATAGGTAGAAAGCGGCGGCTAGCGTGAGCGCGACGGCGGCAGCGCCAACCGACGTGAGTTCGATAAAGGATTGGCTCACTTCCCACCCGAAGTGGATAAGCTCACCCACCAAGGCGCCCATCAAGACATTGGCGACTACTGCACCTAGCGCAACTGCCGAAGCTGAGCCTGTTTTCATGACAGCCAGCTTAAGCATTAGGAGCGCTGCGATGCATCCGCCAATGATCTCCCACTCTACCGTCGGTGAGACAGCAAAGCTGAGAAACCCAGCGGGGATCTGGATAAACATAATGAGGGCGACAGCCCTCGTTATTGCCACGTCACGTTGGTGCTTGCACTCAACGTCCTGGCTGCCGTCCCACTCCTCAATTCGGACTCTCTCTTCTGGTATTTCGAGGATCTCTCGACCAAGAGGGTTATCGACTCTATCGCGAAACAGCATGCGAACCAGCGGATTCGTTGACAGCTCGACCGGAGTGATTGCCTCCTGTCGACCTCGTAGATCAGCCATCTTCTAAACCTCCGTGTAGAAAAACCAACACTCCGTGCCAAGCTGGCACCTGAGCAGAACCCTACCCTGTGTAAGGAATGCCCGTATGAAGAAACGCCGGCCAGACGGCACGCAGCGCACGCGAGGATGTCACAGCACAGCAACAAACCATGGAGGTCAGATGCTAAACCGAAGGTGCAGGTGGTTGAGTTTTTGAGCCGGGACCCGGTTTTGCCCAAGTCGGGGGTGATAGAAGCTCAGCCAGATTCGCCTTCAGGCCATGCGCTAAACGTGGCCGAAAACGGTCGGGATATCGAAGGTAAAAGAACAATGCTCCACAAACGCTACTCCTCTCCAAGATGATATGCAAGCGATCTGCGTCACAGTCTTGAACAGAAATAGAACTCTCGGTTTTTTGCGGAATTGAAGACTTAACCCGGTTGCTTATAGGTTGTATTGGTCGGCAAACCTGAGTTTCGCCAATTCCTAAATAGACCGTAATGACCTCAGGCGATCGGCTGGTAATCCTCCAATGCTCCATGGGACTGTTAGCTCTAGCTCTTTGATGCCCCCTGCCTTGCCAGAGAACGAGGTGTAATGCACTGAATTCAGGGATGGAACGGAAGGCAGGCGGTGTATAGCTGCAGCGGGTTCGGTGCGTAACACCCTCGTGCCGAAAATATTAAGCCTAGGATGACTGCTCTGCATCCTTTAGACTTAAGGGTGCGTCGTCACTTTTTGAGGTTTTGGTCATGCGCGAGTATCGAAGACCTTCGCTTACGATTCTTCTCGGCTCGCTCCTTGTAGCTTTCGCAGCTGCCTTTCCTGCCCCCTCAAGCGCCCAAACCGTACACTCTCCTGAGTCAGCGCTCGATTGCAAGGGTGTTCCAAACGGAAGGAATGTTCCTGATGCCTTCGGCGGCTGCTGCCTCACGTCGGAGCAGGCGTGCGGCCGTTGCTACGCAGTCATGCCTCCGTGCGGCTGCGATCCTGCCCTCGGCCCTGACAGCTACGGTACCTGCTGCAACAAGAGCCAGATCGAGTGCGGTCGCTGCAATGGGATTAAGCCTGAGTGTGGCTGCGGATCCACTGAGAAGAGAGACAGGAATGGCTCCTGCTGTCCGTCAAGCAAACAAGATCGCAACGGAGTGTGCTGTGCAAACGGCTCTCTCGACAGCAGCGGCGAGTGTTGCGCTCCTGGCGTGAATCCAACCTGCGGCCGGTGCAGTGGTTGCAGGTCTTGCCCAACAAGCCGCTGCCGCGCTGGCCACCCACTCGGCTGGCCCATGTACCACGAGCACAGCACTGGCTGCCCCGGAGGTTGGCACAACTCGGGTCCGGTCAACTTTGCACACGGACAGAGCTTCTCGAAAGTCACCCTTTCGGCAGACCACCGCGTGGCTGGCGCTCAGCCTTGCTGCGGCGGGCAGAATCCAGGCGTTGGTTGCGCCGATCCAGGCAAGAGTGGGTGGATCTACTCGACCAACGTCGCCGGCGAGCTGCTCACGTGTCCTGAAGCTGGAACTGCTCGGCCTTGCTCCTGCAACGATGGCCAGATTAGCTGCCAGTAGGAACTTTCACCGTATGGCTCTACTGAGCACGCCCGAAAGTTGAGAGAAGCGCGCCTACTAAAAAGTCGCAGGCTGCCAGCTCGGCCAGAGCAAAGTCTCCCGAAGCCGCACGGCTCTGCCTTTTCCAGAGCGCTTACTCCCCGGGTGCTGTGCCGGGACTCTCTCCGTTCAGGACCTGTTGCAAGCCAGCGATTGCTTCCCTTGCTCTCAGCTCCTTCTCGCGGGCTTCAAGCCCAAACTCGATCTGCTGAAACTTCTTCGCTGATTCCCGAGCGGCTTTCCACCTGCCATCCTTAAGCAAGCTGTCCACTTTCTGCGCCAAGCCAGAATAGACTTTGAAAACTAGATCGACGGTAGCGAGCTTCTCAGAGCCAAACTGATCCCAACGATCACTTTTGGCTATCTTCATAACCTCGTCAGCGAACGCTGCAATTCTCTTCAGGGCGCTGCCCCGCCAACTGTGAATCTGGAGCCGGGCATCCCCTTCGTCCAACTCTCTCGTTACCATGATGCTGTTCCATCGCTGGCTCAGTCCATCCGACAGCTCCTCAGACGAGCTCGCGAAGAGTTTTACTGTCCTCGTGATTGCTCCCTGCAGCACCGCCTCCTGATTTCTGTTGTCACGCTCTGCTTTCTCGATTGCGTCGATCTTTTCGTGGGCGTGTATGGCGGATGCAATGAGCTGAGAGGCGCTGGTGACATTCCCCCGCGAAGCCGCTTCTCGCCTGGAGTCTGCCGACTCTTCGCTGCTCTCGGAATTTTCAGTTGAATAGAGGGACAATCTCGGGAAGTGTCCCCCTTCCGGGATATTTTCTAACCTCTCGGCCTGGTCGCCTCCTGGAGTCTCCCCCTCGTTGGGCTGATTCTTGCTCTGTGGGGTAGTATCAGGCTTGCGCCCAGTTGGCCCGAAATCCATGCGACCTCCAACGATTGTGCCATGCCCCGATAAAATTCGTACGCAGGTTCCGACACACCGTAGCAAAGATCAGCAAGGATACTAGGAGAACTCTCGTGCAGGGAAATCCAGTCTGAATCCTTGGTCGGCGCTGAGTTTTCGCCGACATCGATTCCCTGTAAGCCTCTGATCCCGCTGAATCGGTAATCGTGTACACACTGCACGATTAAGTGAAGCAGAAGGAAGGAATGCGAGCCGTCGGTGTTTCGCCTTACGCTTTGCCAGCGAGCGACTTCACAGCCTCAATCCGCGCAACACGCTGCGAGAGCGCCTCGTGCTCAGGATCGAAGAGGCTGAGCCGCTCAAGCTCGGTCTTGAGGAGCGATACGTCATCAGAGAGCGGCTTCAGGTCGAGCGACTCTGGGAGATCGACCGTGTCAGCGAGGAGCGTCAGCACGTTGTTGCTGAAGGTCACGATGCCGCCAGACGCGATGAACTTCTGGGCTGCTGAGCCGCCAGTCGCTGCAATGTACTCGCCGATCCCGGTCGAGAGGAGCCCTACGTACTCGCAGTGGTTTGCGAGGAAGCCGAGCTCGCCGCTCTCGGAAGGCACGTTCGCTGAGCGAACCGTCGCCTCTACCTCGAGACCGCGTCCGGAGAAGACCTTGAGCTGAAACGTTCCGTCTGACATCCCCTACCCTTTCGCCCCGTTCGTTACGCTGCCTTGGCAAACTCAGCCGCAAGCTTCTCGGCCTTGGCACGAACTGAATCGAGCGTGCCGACCATGTAGAACGCCTGCTCTGGGAGGTCGTCGAGCTTGCCGTCGACGAGCTCGCCGAAGCTCTTGATGGTGTCCTCCAGCTTGCAGTACACGCCTGGAGTTCCCGTAAAGGTCTCTGCGACGTGGAACGGCTGCGAGAAGAAGCGCTCGATCTTGCGCGCGCGCGCAACCGTGAGCTTGTCGTCCTCTGAGAGCTCGTCCATTCCGAGGATCGCGATGATGTCCTGGAGGTCCTTGTAGCGCTGGAGGGTCTGCTGAACCTTGCGCGCAACACGGTAGTGCTCCTCGCCAACGACGCCCGGCTCAAGAACGGTCGAGCTCGATGTGAGCGGGTCTACCGCTGGGTAGATGCCCTTCTCGGCGATGGCACGCTCGAGGGCGATTGTCGCATCGAGGTGCGCGAAGGTCGTCGCCGGAGCTGGGTCCGTGTAGTCGTCCGCCGGCACGTACACCGCCTGAATCGAGGTGATAGAGCCCTTCTTCGTCGAGGTGATGCGCTCCTGGAGCTGGCCCATGTCAGTTGCCAGAGTCGGCTGGTAGCCTACGGCGCTCGGCATACGGCCGAGGAGCGAGGATACCTCCGAGCCTGCCTGGAGGAATCGGAAGATGTTGTCGACGAAGAGCAGCACGTCGCGGCCCTCTTCGTCACGGAAGAACTCAGCGGTCGTGAGCGCCGAGAGGGCAACGCGGAAACGCGCTCCTGGTGGCTCTGACATCTGGCCGTACACTAGGCAGGCCTTGTCGATAACGCCGGAGTCCTTCATCTCGTGCCAGAGGTCGTTGCCCTCACGGGTACGCTCGCCCACGCCCGCGAACACCGAGAATCCTCCGTGCGCCTTGGCGATGTTGTTGATGAGCTCCATGATGATAACGGTCTTGCCTACGCCGGCGCCGCCGAAGAGGCCGATCTTTCCGCCCTTGAGGAACGGAGCAACCAGGTCAACGACCTTGATGCCGGTCTCGAGAATCTGCTTCGACGTCGACTGGTCCTCGAACGAAGGGGTCGGACGGTGAATCGGCCAGCGGGTGTCGGTGTCTACCGGACCGAGCTCGTCGATCGGGCGACCAGTGACGTCGATGATGCGGCCGAGAGTCTTCTGGCCAACGGGCACCGAGATCGGCGCGCCAGTGTCGATGACCTCCTGTCCACGAACGAGACCCTCGGAGGAGTCCATCGCGATGCAGCGCACCACGTTGTCGCCGAGGTGCTGCGCAACCTCGAGTACGAGGTTGTTCTGCTGGTCGTCGATGTTCGGGTTGGTGGTCACTACGGCGTCGTAGATGTTCGGAATGCCGCCGCCCTGCGGGAACTCAACGTCAATAACGGCGCCAAGCACCTGAACGATTCTGCCCTTACGTCCCATATTCTGTGTCATACGATCTCTCCCTAAAATTACTTGAGCGCTTCAGCTCCACCGACGATATCGAGCAGCTGGCTCGTGATTCCCGTCTGACGAAGCTTGTTTCGCTTGAGTGTGAGGCTGTGAATGAGGTCCTTCGCGTTCTTGGTCGCGTTGTCCATCGCGGTCATGCGGCTTGCGTGCTCGCTGGCCTTCGTGTCGAACGCAGCCTGGCGCACGATAGCGCGCACTATGCGCGGAACGACGGCATCGAAGACACGCTGCGGGTTCGGCTCAAAGAGCGTTACACCCGTTGCCGCCGCACCAGACTGAGCTGCGGCTGACGTCGAGAGCGACTCCTTGTCGAGCGGCAGGAGCCGCTCAGCAGTCGGAATCGTCGAGAGCGCAGAACGGAAGCGCGTGTACACGAGGTAGAGCTCGTCGAACTCGCCCTTGAGGAAGTCGATCTCAAGGCGTTGGCAAACCTCTTGGGTCGGCCAGGTCGCTGGATCGTCTCCGAGGTTCTCTACGGCGTCGAGGTAGCTGCGGTTAACGCGGCGGAAGTACTCTGCTGGCTTCTTTCCGAGCAGCACCGCCGAGATCTCAGCGCCCGGGTGCTTCTTCTGAAGCTCCTGGTAGAGCGCCTCGACACGGCGGTTGGTGTTGGTGTTGAAGCCACCACACAAGCCCCGCTGTCCACCGATCACGAGGACGCGCACCTTCTTAACAGTCGCGCGGGCCTCGATCAGCGGATGCGAGAAGTCCGAGCCGCCCTGGAGCTGGCCCAAGATGCCGCGCAGTGCTTCGGTGTAGGCGCGCGAGCGCACTACTGCGTCCTGCGTCTTGCGGAGCTTGGCCGCCGAGACGAGCTTCATCGCCGAAGTGATCTTCTTGGTGTTGTTGACCGACTTCAGGCGGCGCTTTATGTCCTTGAGACCTGCCATGAGGAGCTGTCCTTATGCTGCGTTAGCGTGTGCCTGCGCGCTCTTCGCCTTTCCAGCCGGCGCGTGCGCGCCGTTTGAAGAGGCGCCGAGCGACGCTGCCGACCCTGCGATGAACTGCTCAACGAAGGCGCCAATCGCCTTGTTGAGGCGCTCGGTGATGTCCTTGTCGAGCTCGGCCTTCGTGCGAAGGTCGTTCATGAGCTGAGCCTGGCTCGAGAGCATGTGCCTGTGGAGCGCTTCCTCGAAGGGGAGAACCTGAGCCACGTCGAGCTTGTCGGTGAAGCCGTTGGCTACCGCGTAGATCGAGAGCACCTGCAGCTCAACCGGCATCGGCACGTTCTGTCCCTGCTTGAGCATCTCAACGAGACGGGCGCCCTTTGCGAGCTGAGCGCGGGTCGCTGCGTCGAGGTCCGAACCGAACTGTGCGAAGGCCTGCTTCTCGCGGTACTGCGCGAGGTCGAGGCGCAGCGTTCCGGCGATCTTTTTCATCGACTTCACCTGCGCGGCTCCTCCTACACGGGATACCGAGAGGCCGACGTTCACCGCCGGGCGGATGCCTGAGTTGAAGAGGTCTGCCTCGAGGAAGATCTGTCCGTCGGTGATCGAGATCACGTTGGTCGGGATGTACGCTGACACGTCGCCTTCGAGCGTCTCAATGATCGGGAGCGCCGTGAGCGAGCCTCCGCCGAGCTTGTCGCTCAGCTTCGCAGCGCGCTCCAAGAGGCGGCTGTGGAGGTAGAACACGTCTCCTGGGTACGCCTCACGTCCTGGCGGACGGCGCAGGAGGAGCGAAACGCTGCGGTACGCAACGGCGTGCTTCGAGAGGTCGTCGTAAATCACGAGAGCGTGCTTGCCCTTGCTCATGAAGTACTCGCCAAGCGACACGCCCGTGTACGGAGCCAGGAACGACATCGGAGCTGGCTCAGAAGCAGTCGCAGCAACGACGATGGTGTGATCCATCGCGCCGAACTCCTTCAAGCGCTCAACTACCTGCACTACCGACGAGCGCTTCTGGCCGATCGCCACGTAGATGCAGATTACTCCGTTCCCCTTCTGGTTGATGATCGTGTCGATCGCAACGGTGGTCTTGCCGGTCTTCTTGTCACCGATGATCAGCTCGCGCTGGCCACGGCCGACTGGCGTCATCGAATCGATCGCCTTGATGCCGGTCTGCATCGGCTCGTGAACCGACTTGCGGCCTACGATGCCCGGGGCCTTGATCTCAAGGCGGCGAGTCTCGGTGGTCTTGATGTCGCCGAGGCCGTCGATTGGGTTGCCGAGCGCGTCGACAACGCGGCCGATCATCGCCTCGCCCACCGGCACGCTGGCGATCTCGCCAGTGCGCTTGACGGTGTCGCCTTCCTTAATGGAGGTCGTCTCTCCCATTACCACCACGCCCACGTTGTCCTCTTCGAGGTTGAGCGCGATGCCCTTGGTGCCGTTGGAGAACTCAACGAGCTCGCCGAGGGCGACCTTGCCGAGGCCGTAGGCGCGGGCAATTCCGTCACCGACGCTCAGAACGGAGCCAACCTCGGAGAGATCCTGGTCGCCTGACGTGGCGCCGATCTTGTCCTTGATGATCCTGCTAATCTCATCTGCACGTATGTCCATACTTACCTCGTCTCCAAAAAATCTCTTGTCGATCCGCCTATCGCGTCAGATCACCCTAACGCGTCAGATCAATAGCCATGCGCTGGAGCGAACCAGCAACCGAGCGGTCAAGGAGCCTGTCTCCGAGCCGCACCGTCAAACCACCGAGCAGCGCAGGATCGCTTTTCACTTGCAGCGAAACCTCGCCACCGAGCGCCTTTGAAAGCCGCGCCTTGAGGTCTCCCACAACGCTCTCCGTTGCAGCAGTCGCGAGCGTCACCTCTAGGCTCAAGCTCTTGCGGTACTCAGCAACGAAACGATCGAACGACTCAGAGAGCTCCGGGAGCACAGCCGCCTTACGCAGCGACACCAGCATGTGAACGGTGCGCTTGAGAGGCTCGGTGGACCAGCCGCCCAAGGCCTGAACGACCGCGTCGATCGTCGAAACGCGCAGCGCATCGTTGACGCGCGGGTTGAGCATGCTCTCACGGAGATCGCGCGACTGCTGCCACGCCGCGGCGAGCGACTTGAGCTGCGCACTTGTCTTGTCGAAGTCAGCCGGCTGGCAAACGCCGAAGAGGGCCTTGGAGTACCTCTTGGCGACTAGCGTGTGGCGTCCTGAACTCATCGTGGTCTTCTCCCTTGCCGCTAATCTCTACTGAACGAGCCTCTTTGAGCGATCGATCGCCGCATCGACGTAGGTCTGCTGGCGCGCTGCAAACTGCCCTGAAGTGAACTGAGCGCGCGCAATCTCAAGCGCTCGCGCGACGAGTGACTGGCGAACCTGCGCCTCGGCCGAGCGAGTCTCGCCAACGAGCAGCTCCTTGGCTTGGCTCTTGATACGAGCAGCTCGCTCGTCAGCAGCGGCCTTAATCGCCTTCGCCTCAAGCTCTGCCTGCTCAAGGATCTCCTTGGTGGCTCGCGCCTGCTCTTGCGAGAGGTTCTGCGTCAGCGCCTCGACTGTGTGCAGCTCGCGTTCAGCAGCCTCAAGCTCAGACTTGCTCGAGAGCACCGTCTCGCGAATCTTCTCGCGTCGAGCGGCCCAGGCGTTCGGGATTACCTTGCGCAGGCAGACGTAAAGAACCGCTACGTAGATCAGGAAGTTTACCCAGTTCGAGACCAGGTCGAGGATCGAGCCGTGGTGCGGCCCCTCGGCCTCCTCTGCTGCGGAAGCGGTCGCTATCAGAAGCTGTGAGCTCAGACCCGCAACAAGGAGAGCTGCACGTGAGCCGAACCGGGCGATATCAATCATTCGAAGCATCATGAAAACTTGCTCGTTCTAGGCCCTATCCAGGGCGGCGGAAGGATAGCCACTATCACGATAGAAGTCACCTCTTTAGCCCGTGTTTTTTCGGGGTTTTTGCACTCAGCGGGGCGCGAAAAAAGGGGCAAAAAGCAGTTTGCTCGCATCAGCTTTTCAGCGACCAAAAAAAGCAGCGGCTGCCAGGAGCCTGCGGCTTTCAGCGACCACTGAACGCTGTGCTTTGCGAGTCGTGCTTAGTGAACTGCGAGGTGCGCGTCGACCGTTGAGGCCAGCTTCTGGGCGAGGTCCTTCGCCTCGCTTTCGATCCGACCCTGCGC
>CAZZJR010000029.1:0-30526 GCA_964654585.1 uncultured Bdellovibrionales bacterium | reverse complement strand
GAGAACAAAGAGCCGTTACTGGTGGTGAGAGGGCTCGGCCGGGGACGGGTTCGTTCACGTTTACGTGCACGTTCACGTTTGGAGGGGCGAGCTGCTTGGGGATGGAAACAAAGAGGGCGGCGAGAGCAGAGAGGGGAAGAATTTCTTTCTCTTCGTTCTTACCGCTCGCCGCTCTCTTTGTGAAAGCTGACCTACTACTGATGGCGAGAGTGCTGAAGCGGGTGCGTTAGACGCCCGCTACACCCGCTCAAGGACTCCCATCACAACCTCAACCAAGATGAGCAGGATGATGATCCACTCAAGCGTCTCCGAGCGGCGCTGCGCGGCCCGGTCGGCGAGCTTCTGGTAGATGCTGTCGAGCGCGTCAAGCTTTCTGCGGATGCTTGAGTGCCACTCGGGGAGGTGAAACTTCTGGGATGCGAGAGAGTACACGCGCGCTAGGTACTGGTCGCCAAGGAGCTTCAGTGCGTTTTCAACCGCCTCAAAGAGGATCGCCGAGTCCACTTGCAGCCGCGCAACTCGGTTTAGGTCAGCGCCCCCCTTCTTCTTGACTGTGAGGGTCTGGTAGGCGCTCTCGAGGTAGCTGTCGAGCTGCTCGTCGAGGAAGCGCATCTCAAGGAACTCAAGGTTACAGAACTCAAGCACCGCCTTAACGTCGTCGATATCTTCGCCGAAGAAGAGCGCGCCGTTCCAGTCGACCACCACCAGGTCGCCGCTGCCGTACGAGGTCTTGGTCGAAACCGCGTCCCGCACCTCTTCCTCACCGAGGTCTCCGGTCTCAGAGCGCAGGAGCCGCGCAAACTCGCGCGCGTGCTCGTTGACCAAGGTCGGCGGATGAACCTCAGCGTCGAACTCCTCCATGTGGAACACCGCAAACTCTTCGATCGAGTCGCTCAGGTTCGGCCGCACGATGCACTCCTTGAGCTCCTCCATGAGCTGCATGACGCGCTCGCGCGCATCGTTGCACAGGTACTCGTTGTTGTAGAGCACATCGCTCAGTTCGATCATGTGCCCGATCGGCCCCGAGATATCGATCTCGTAGATCACCGAGCAACCGCCGAAATCAAAGAGCGTAAGGTCAGCTTGGGGCCTGGTGAAGAACTTCCCAACGTTGATCTGCTGCCCGTGCTGAGAGACGCGCAGCGGCGGCGGGTCGTAGTCGAAGTAGCGCGGCGCGCGTCGGTTACGCCGAAACTTGGTGCGCTCGACCGCCTGCTTCAGCACGGCCGCCGCCTGGTCGAGGTTAATCGAGAGCCCAAGCTCGAACGCGAACATGACGAAACAAACCCCGCGCCGAAGCTGCGGGATAGGATGCTTAATCACTGCCAATGAGCCTGTCGGCTCTCGAACGTCGTGGCTTGCCACAAGACACCTATGATTTTTTAGCTTTTTGCCAGTTGGGGCGGTGAGTCAGCACTCACGCCAGAGGTCCAACCATTCTACCCCACCCGGTGGTGGTAGCGAAGGAAATACCTAACTCTCTGATATCAAACAGGAGTCTATCATCTGCCCCGCATGAACGTTTCAGAAAGCGAGCCTAAACAGGCTCAGGCACAAAGCGAGCGCATCGGGTCCCAATCGGTCTGCGCGCAGGTACCCCGCTCGAGCCTTCCTACTGTCAGCACCAATATTCACAAAGAGACGTCGAGGGTGAGAAACAAAGAAACAGAACTTCCCCCCTCTTTGCTCTCGCCGCTCTCTTTGTTCCCCCCCACCCAAGCAGCCCCTCCAAACGTGCACGTGCACGTACCCGCCCCCGCTCCAGCCCTCTCTGCTCTAGCTGCCCTCCTTGCTCCCACCCCCTAGATCCCAATACGTTCCGACCATTTATCTTGTTGACGCGATCGCTTGCCTCTCCTACCCTCCGGCCATGCAACTAGGCTCTCGAATCAACACAAGCGACCCCGCTTTCTTGGCGAACTCTGGCTCCTTTCGTGCGCACCTAGAGCGGCTGAAGAGCCTACGCGCTGCGTCGCTCCCCGACCCGGCCGACAGCGCCGTAAAGAAGCACCACGAGCGCGGCAAGCTTCTGGCCAGAGAGCGCATCGCACAGCTTATCGATCCGGGCTCAGCCTTCCTTGAGGTTGCGCAGCTTGCTGGCACCGGGCTCTACGATGGGGTTCGTCCGGGTGCGGGTATCGTGACCGGCGTGGGTCTTGTCGAAGGGATCCCGTGCATGATCGTCGCAAACGACGCGACAGTTAAGGGTGGCACCTACTTCCCGATCACCGTAAAGAAGCACATCCGCGCCCAGGAGATCGCTCTTGAGAACCGCCTCCCCTGCATCTACCTCGTGGATTCGGGCGGCGCGTTCCTTCCGCTCCAGGACCAGGTCTTTCCAGACCGAGAGCACTTCGGGCGGCTCTTCTTCAACCAGGCACGGATGAGTGCCGCCGGAGTTGCTCAGATCGCAGTGGTGCTCGGTTCGTGCACAGCGGGCGGCGCGTACGTGCCGGCCATGAGCGACGAGGCGATTATCGTCCGGAACCAGGGGATGATCTTCCTCGGCGGACCGCCACTGGTGAAGGCAGCTACTGGCGAAGAGGTTAGCGCCGAGGAGCTCGGCGGAGGCGACGTGCACTCCCGCACCAGCGGCGTGACCGATTACCTCGCGGCCTCTGATGCTGAGGCGCTCTCCATGGCGCGCCGCAGCGTAGCATCACTCGCAGCGGTTACTCCGGAGCGGCTAATGCGCTCAGAGCCGCGCGCTCCTCGCTTTAACCCGGCAGAGATCGAGGGACTCATCCCGGCAGACCCGAAGCACCACTTCCCGATGCGCGAGATCTTGGCGCGGATCCTAGACGACAGCGAGCTAGACGAGTTTAAGGCGAACTACGGCACAACGATCATCTGCGGCTTTGCTCACATCGACGGGTACCCAGTTGGCGTAATCGCAAACGACGGCATCCTCTTCTCGGAGAGCGCCGAGAAAGCGGCGCACTTCATCCAGCTCTGCGACCAGCGCGCTATTCCGCTCGTGTTCTTCCAGAACGTCGTCGGCTTCATGGTAGGGAAAGAGTACGAGCACAAGGGGATCGCGAAGGATGGCGCAAAGATGGTAACTGCCGTCTCGTGCGCGCGTGTGCCGAAGTACACCGTGATCGTCGGAAACTCGTACGGAGCCGGAAACTACGCAATGTGCGGGCGCGCCTACGAGCCGCAGCTCCTCTTTTCGTGGCCACAGTCCAAGATTGGAGTGATGGGAGCCGACCAAGCGGCGAGCGTAGTCACGCAGGTGCGCGCAGACAGCGCCAAGGGCAAGGGCGAAAAGTGGCCAGACGCCGATCGCACGAAGTACTACGAAGAGATCAAGGCGCAGTACACCGCGCAGACCGACGCTGTGTACGCAACTGCGCGGCTGTGGGACGACGGAATCATCGAGCCAGCCGAAACACGCTCTGCCTTGGCGCTCGCCCTCTCCCTATCACCGCTCCCGCAGATCGCGCGTGAACGCGCCTTCGGAACCTTCCGGATGTAGCCCGTATGGTTGCGTCTCGGCCGATCGCGCGAGTGCTGGTTGCAAACCGCGGCGAGATCGCGCGGCGGATCATTCGTACGTGCACCCGGCTCGGAATAGAGAGCGTTGCTGTCTACACGGATGTCGACGCGCACGCGCCGTTTGTCACCGAGGCGACGGCCGCACTCGCACTCGGCGCTCCAGAGAGCTACCTCTCGATTGAAAAGGTGATCGCCGCCGCGAAAGAGAGCCGCGCTGACGCGGTGCACCCTGGCTACGGCTTCCTCTCTGAGAACCCGGCCTTCGCCGCTGCGTGCGAGGCTGCGGGCATAACGCTCCTCGGCCCAAGCAGTGAGACGATGCGAACCCTCGGGAGCAAGACTTCAGCCAAGGAGGTGGCGCAGAGCGCAAACGTGCCGACCGCCCCGACGCTCATCTTCTCGCAGGACCCGCTCCTGCCGCGCGCTGACCAGCTCAAGGCATTCGCCGAGCGAGTTGGGTATCCTGTGATGCTCAAGGCTGCGGCCGGTGGCGGCGGGCGCGGCATGCGCCTCGTGACAGGCCCCGAAGGGATGGCGCAACAGATCGAGAGCGCGCAGCGCGAGTCGCTCAAGGCCTTCGGCAGCGACGAGATATTCGCCGAGCGCTGCATCACCCCAGCGCGCCACATCGAGGTCCAGGTCGTGGCAGACAACCACGGCGGAGTGGTAGCGCTAGGCACCCGCGACTGCACCCTGCAGCGCAGCAACCAGAAAATTATCGAGGAGGGCCCGGCGACGGGGCTTGCTCCCGGCGCCGAGCTTGAGCTGTGCGAGGCTGCCTGCCGGCTTGCGAAAGCGGCGCGCTACCGGAGCCTCGGCACGGTGGAGTTTCTCTACGCACCCGATGGCAGCTTCTACTTCCTTGAGGTCAACACCCGGCTCCAAGTTGAGCACCCCGTCACCGAGATGGTCACTGGGCTAGACCTAGTAGAAGCTCAGATCCGGATAGCCGAGGGAAAGCGCCTCACTGATCTAGGGATTCAGGGCACCCCAAAGCAGCGGGGGCATGCGATCGAGGCTCGCCTCTGCGCCGAGGAGCTGCGCGCCGGCTCGTTCGTGCTCTCCGCCGGAATTGTGCAAGAGTTTGAGGTTCCCACACGCAGCTTCGGCGCGGCGCAGGTGCGGGTCGACTCAGGGGTTGAGCCGTGCTCAGAGGTCACCCACTACTACGACTCCCTGATCGCCAAAGTCATCGTGCACGCCCCTTCCAGAGACGAGGCGATTAAGGCGCTGCACGAGTGCCTCTCTCGAGCGCGCATCTCAGGGGTGCAGACAAACCGCGGGCTCCTGCTGCATCTCCTAGCTCACCCCATCTTCGCCTCCCAATCACACACCATTCAGGGCACAGCCGCACTTCTGCCAAGCGAGAGCGACCAGCTCAGGGAAGCCGTCATTGCGCACGCAGTTGTTGCGGCGCTTCGCTGCTCAACCGGCCGTTCGTCGTGGGCGGCGCGCTCGCCCTGGCTTACCGTTGCACCTGCCTCCGCGAAGCTCTCCTTCCCCTGGCTAACCGCAACCTCCGGCCACACGATCTCTTCTTCCACAACGGCGACCGACGAGGGGGCAACCGTCATAATCTCAGTTGGTGGCGCCGACACCTCGCTCACGGTATCACTAGACGATCTCGCTCCCGCTCAACCAAGTGGCACCGCACTTCGTGCAACCGTCGGTCCCGACTCACGAGAGGTACGAGCCACCATCGTGCGAGACGGCGCCTACACCTGGGTGCACCTGCGCTCTGGCTCGGTGTGCCTCGAAGAGCGCACGGCTCTCCCCGCTACTCGTAGTGGCGGCGGAACTCACGTAGCGCGCGAAGTTACTGCGCACATCCCAGGCAAAGTAGCGGCTCTCTCAGTAGCTGTTGGCGAGCAGGTGTCGGCCGGACAGGTCCTGCTCGTGCTCGACTCCATGAAGATGGAGCACCCGATCAAGTCACCCGTCGCCGGCAAGGTCACCGCACTTCCCCAGAAAGCAGGGGCGATCGTGCAGACTGGTGCGGTGCTTGCGATGCTGGAGGATGGCTAGAGACTGCTCTCAGGAGTCGCCGTAACCCTCCGAGCGCCTTCTCCGTGCCGCCTCCGAATTCTCTGAGTCAGTTCTCTGACGGAAGTGTCTTCAGAGTCTTCGCAAATTCCCTCACTTCTTCTTGACACCCCACGCAACTCTTCGACGAACAACTTCGAGTAGTATCAAGAAGTAGCGGCCGATTCCGTTTTCACGTCTCTCCGAGGACTCAGACCACGGCTCAGATCGCTCTGAACCGTGCTCCGCAAAGGATACGGTGCTCCATCAAATATAACGGGACCGTAAATAGCTTAGCGCGGCGTGTATCATTTCAGCTGCAACGGGCCGTGCGGCAGAGAACCTTCAAGGGAGAGCGATGAACGAGAGCAACGGAAAGAACCGAGATGAGAATGCCCGCTGCCAAACCGTTGCTCAGCCGGACGGGAGTCCTGAAGGGGAGGTCGCCGCCAAGGATTCGCACAACGCAGCCGCCCGGAGGGGCCCCGTGCAAAGGTGGCGGATGATCCTGGCTTTGGTCGGACACGAGTTGCGTTCTCCGATGGGCACGATCATCTCCGGAATCAGGCTACTCAGCAGGCACCCCTTGAATGACGAATCGAAGCGGGTCATAGCCATGATGGAGCGTCAAGCTCTCCACGCGGCCCGGCTGCTCAACGACCTCATGGACCTCTCAAGGGTCTCAAGCGGTAGCTTCCGGGTGACTTTGCAGCGGACAAATGCAGCGGAGGTAGTGCAGCGTGCGCTGGAGATCTGCAACCCGCTCGCTACGGAACACTGCCGTAATCTTGAGTCGCAGCTTCAGAACGGTCTTGATCCCTTTCTCGCAGACCCAGACCGCCTGGTGCAAGCGCTCCGCAACCTGATCGATAACGCAATCAAGTTCACTCAGGCCGAGGGGCGTATCTCGGTGAGAGCCGCTGCGACAGAAGGCGGTGTTACGTTCTCGGTTTGCGATGACGGAATCGGGATTCGTCCCCAAGACCTTCCGACCCTCGGCCTTCCGTTCTCTCAGCTTGAAGCGGCTAGGGAGCGGCGGGCTGATGGCTTGGGGTTGGGGCTGCATATCGTCAAGTCGATCGCCGAGGCGCACGGAGGCTCGCTCAAAGCGACCAGCGACGGCGCCTCAAAGGGGAGCTGCTTCTCGTTTACGGTGCCACGTCGTGAGAGCAGCGACTAGCGCCGCTCATTACACAACTCGCCAAGCAGCTTTACGACCGTCGCGTTGAAATCAGTTTGCTTGAGGTAGCTAGGCCCAAGGAGCGCCCGCAGGAAGGGCACCATGGCACGCTTCACGGTGGCGATGACCGGCCCGATAATTTTCCGGTGCGACCGGGCGACCGCCGGCTTAAAATCGACGTTGAAGGTGCAGCACAGGGCCCTGAGCATCTCTAGCCGAGTAGGAGTAGTTGAGAAGCCCTCTGTCGAAAACAGGACCGTCAGCTCCTGCGCCAGCCGCTCTTCGCTTTCGTGAAGAGTTCCGTTAGCGCGCCGCTCAGCGACCTCGCGCTCCAACCGCTCGGCAAGTGCCGCGCCATCCTCGCCCGACACGGTTATCCACGAGCCTCTCTCTGGGGTGACTTCCTTCGCCATACGGCACGAACCTTAGCACACAGTACAGCAACGATGAAGCTTCCGGAGACGCCACCTAAGGCACTAAGTTACCGAAGGAATGTCAGCTGAGGGGAAAAATTGACCGCCCTAGGCCCGACCTGGTTTCTGGGCGGGAACCGTTCCCAGACGCTGATTTAGTGCTGCGCCTGGGCGCTCCAGACTGTACCATTAGTGGACGGATTCTTTTGCGTTTACCAACAACGGTCTTTATGGTTCACCTCTCTCGGGTCTCCCCGTTCGTCGTAGCCGCGGGAGCGGCGTTGTTCTCGCTCGCTTGGGCCGAGGATTCCTCTGCGGATAAGCTCTGCCTGCGCACAAGGACGAAGGTAGTTAACGGATTCATAAACCTCAAGACCGGCCTGAAGACTGCTGGCTCTTGTCCGAGAGGCTTCACCGCTGTCTTGGACACCGATACCTTCGAGGGAGCCGATGGCTCGCTGCGGATATACGGAGACGGCTCCGCCGGTGCGCTCTCGGTTGCGAGCAGTACCTCGTTAAACACGGTCGATACACAGTACACAGACGTAACGATAGCTGCCGGCCAGACACTGACTGTGCCGTCAGGCACGGTCATTCGATGCACGGGCACCTTCACTAACGAGGGTACGATCTCGGTTCTTACCTATGCCCTCGGGGGCAGACATGGAACAACGTCAGCTGCGTTGCTTACGACTCAGTCGGGAGCAGCGCACCCTGGGATAGGCGCGTCAAGCGCGAGCAACGGGGCTTTCGGAGACAACACTGCGACAGTCCCGGGAGGACCTGAAGCTGGGGGTCTCACAGAGGCAAGGGCTCGGCAGATCCTTAAGCCTGGTGCCTTCGGCGGTGGCGGCGGAGGTGCCGGCAGACTCGTGGGAGGTTCAGGCGGGGGCACGCTCACTGTGTTGTGCAAGGGAGCAGTGGTTAACAACGGTACCATTTCTGCAAACGGAGGTTCGGGCTTTTCGGGGTTCGGTGATGGGGGTGGCGGCGGCGGGGTTGTGATACTCGCATCGCAAACGTCCGTCACCAACTCTGCTAGCGGGACGGTGAGCGTTACTGGCGCAGCCGGAGCAGCATCTTCGGCCGGCGGCGGGGCTGGTGGTGGTGGTGGTGGTGGCTGGACTCATTTTGTAGCACCCGTGATCAACTCCGCTGGGACGGTCAGCGTAACAGGCGGGGCAGCAGGCTCAAACAGCGCAGCGGTGACAGATACGACTCGTTTCGGAGGAGGTTGCGGAGGCTCAAGCTTCGGCAAGGGCGGTTTAGGCGGAGCTGTGTTCGCACCGAGCACCGCAAATGCCGCAGCAGCCGGCGACGCCGGTCTCGCGCTTGAGACCCTGACCGACCCGACATCGCTCTTCTAAACGAAGCGGTGACGGTGCAGCTCAAGGAAGCGCAGCCTGAAGTAATCGTCTTTGAGTGTTATGTAGCCGCTGTCGAGCCCAGCCAGGGCTGAAATCACGATCGCTGCGCTCTTGATAAACTCAGGGCCAGGGTTGTAGAGCGTTGCGCCAGAGCAGAAGATCACCTCGCCGCGCTTCACCGCCGGGACACTCTCCCAGTCAGGGATCGCCTCCAGGGTCTTGAGAGCCTGAACGCTCTGCTGCAAAGTCGAACCGCACGGCGCGACGATAATCACATCGGTGCGAAACTCGACGACCTCGTCCCATCCAAACGGGGTGTGCTCCTTTCCGTCAGCACGCTCCTGCGGCTGGCCTGTCACCACCCGAACCAGATCCGGGATTAGCCCCGATGCGAGGCTCAGCGGTTGAACAGAAGCGAGGACGGTAACCTTCTTGTTGCGGGCCCGCTCGTAAAAGTTCCTGGTCCAGTCCTGAATCTGCGCCTTGGTGCGCTGCGCCAGCTCTCGTCCGAGCCGGCTGTTGCCGATCGACTCAGCCACCCCTTCGAAGGTGGCGTAAAGCGCTTCAACTGAATCCGGATTGAAGTGCCGAACGACAACGCGCTTTCCACAGCGCCGCTCCAGCATCCCTTCTGCCCATGAGACGAACTTCTCAGGCTCATCCTCTGTGCAGCGCGCAAGGATCAGGTCAGGCTTGAGTTCAACAAGGGCCGGCAGATTGAGCGCATCAGTTGAAAGGCCACAAGCCAGCCGTTGATCATCTCCCGAGCTCCCTCTCTTTCCGCCCTGAGCGACCGTGACTACAGAGGGCCTGCCAGCTTCCGGGGCAACAACACAGTTATGGGTCACCCCACACATCTTTGCCCCCGCGCCGAAGGACAACAGAAGCTCGGTGAAGTAAGGTTGAAGCGAGACGATACGCATGAAGTGAAGCCTTTCGAGCCCTGAGAAATGTAACGCCAGTTTACTTACTTAAAGCCCCCGCGAAAGGATCTATTTTCTCTCGAAGCGGGGACGGCGCCGGTTCGGGTTACGTACCCGGTTACGTGCCTGGGCGGATACTGCGAGGCCGAGCGTTTCTAAGCACCTAACCTCTTGACGGTTCCATCCTTAGGCGACACTGTTAAACGGCGTTGCCGCGTGGTCGGCACGGTTCTCACATCTCTCTCGCAAGGAGTTCTCCATGACGATTTTCTCGTCGTTCATTTCCCGTTGGCGCGTCGCTTCCCTAGCGACCGCAGCATTCGTCGTCGGGTTGGCCGCCTGCGCCAACAGGAATCCTCAGTTCTCAGCGCTTCACGATCAGGGACTCATCCCCGTGAGCCGTGACAACCCATACGTGGGGACGAATCTGTACCTGGCTTCAGAGATGGAGCAGAGCTCATACCTGTACAATTTCTTCAAGGAGAACGGGGTCCCACAGGCGATCGACATCGTGGGTGGATCTGAGGACTCGGCGGAGCTCAAGATGTTCTATAATGGCAAGAATCAGATGTACGTTGCCACTCCGATTGAGAAGCGCGACCCAGCCTCGGCCGAGTGGGTGATTCGGGGACCGTACAACATAGATAAGAACTACTACCGTCAAGTTTCGCAGCTCTCAACCCAAACTGCGGCCAGCTTTGAGCTGTGGGGGCGCCGAGAGACGGTCGGTGGAGTTGAAGCTGTTGCAGAGCAGCGAGTAATTCTTCCGGCTTTTGTGCCTACTCCGAAGCCTAAGCCGAGGCAGAAACCTGCTTCTAGTCAAGGGAACGCCGTCGCAAAGTCGCCACCCAGCGACGGTCCGGCCATCAGCGGAGTCTATACGGGTAGCCAACCCGAGCTCACACTCGACCAGCAGGCTCTCATGGAATCAAAGGAGCACGCAGAGCGCAGCCCGAACGGAGACCTGATCCACGTCGTCCGCTCGGCAACCGAAACCCTCGGTCAGATCGCCAACTGGTACGCGGGTTCGGGCGAGCACGCGCAGAAGATCGCTGAAAAGAACAACCTGCCGCTCGACGCTAAGCTTGAGCCTGGTAGCCGCGTCTTTATCCAGGCCGACCTTATCGTTAATCCCCGGGCGATGAAGTAGGTCTTGAGCCCTGCTACATCGGCCGGCTCCGCTAAAACAACTCCTTGCCCCTTTGCGGGTCTCTTGCAGTGCGTACGGGCACTCACCCGAAACGAAAGCGTCCGACGATTCGTTTACGCCGCGATTAGTTATTCGGGCAGTGTAGACGCTGCTTAAAGCCGACGTGGTCGTCGCGCCGGAGCACCACACGACTGTCCTGACCTGTGTGGCCCACCACACGGTACACTACCCGGCGGGAGGGTGCCTCAAGCGGCAACAGTGTGCTCGTGCCGACGAACCTCCTGCGACCAGCGGACGTCGGCTCGGCGAACTTAAAGAGCACGTACGCGGCCCGGTCCGGAGGAATCCTGCTGGGCTGAAACGGACGGAGCTCGCTTGAACGAAGGACCTGCCCTTCTATCCCGAAGATCTGGTAACGGAGGTAATCGACGATCACTGACTGATTGAAGCCGTTCTTGATAATCAGCCCGAAGTATGCCGAATTGAACTCCTCCCGAACTATCTCACCTGGATCTGAAGTGTCTCCGTCAGAGTTGTTGTCATTCCGCGCGCACACCGAGCGCGCAGAATCGACTGCACGGTGGTTGACGTGCTTGAAGTTGCTCGGAAAGCTGACGAAGGGGCCGACTGACTCGTTGGGAACTGAAAAGCTTGAGTCGAATGGAACGAAGGTCGAGGCGTAGACGATCTCGGTCGAGTTGAGAGACTGCGAATGAGCGCTGAAACAGATACAGACGAGTGCCGAAAACGCTACTGTCGCAGCCCCGATAGTCTTCTTCACGCAGCCGATCTTCATGGCACTAGCTCGGGCAATGCAAGGGTAAAGATGTGTAGGAGTAACGAATGGTGCCCAAGAGAGGACTTGAACCTCCACGACATTTCTGCCACCAGCACCTCAAACTGGCGTGTCTACCATTCCACCACCTGGGCATTCGTTTTGTGTGGCTCTGCTCCAACACTCAAGGCGGAAAGTGCCGCCTAGCCGCCGCAAAGCCGGCGCGACTTACTGAGCGTTGTTGACCGGAGGTACTACACCCGGCGCCTGAGGCGCTTGGGGAGCAGCTGCAGGTGCTGAAGAGGTGGTCTCAAGACTCTTAGAGTCTAGCCCCTCCAGCACATCCGCCTTGGTGCTGATGCCGATGTTGTCATCGGAACCGAGCTTCACAAGGAATATGGAAGTTAGCATGAAGCAGATCGCAATTCCAGTCGTGGCCCGGACGAGAAGCGATGAAGCTCCGCCGACACCGAACAGAGTATTTGCGCCGCCACCCGACATAACTGCCCCAACGTCGGCACCCTTTCCCTGCTGCAGAAGCACGAGGACGACCAAGATGATCGCCAGGATGACGTGGAGTGCTAAGACGAGATCGTACATGCGGTAACCCCTTCCAAAAAACTTCCGTTTTCTACCACTTTCCGCAAAGGAGGAGCTAGTGTCTGAGGACGTTTTTTGGGGTTAGCCGATACCGAGCTCCTTGTGGAGGTCTCAGTTTAAAGGGGGCCATTCTTACCGACCTCCCACAGGAGGCGAGGCCAGTAAGAACGGCCATTATATCCTAGGAAGACCAGGATCTTACCCCCCCCCTCGCCGTTCTCGCCGCTCTCTTTGTGTTTCCTCCTGACTGCCAGCCGTCCTTCGAAACGACGCGCAGGAGGAATGGCCACCAAGAGAGCGGCGAGGGCAGCGAGCGGACGTTAGTTGACGATACTCAAGCCCGGCTGAGCGCTCTTGCGAGCTTCCAATATAGAGACCACTCGGGCAGCCAGCGCATGGAACTGCTCCGCCGTGGGTCCCTCGCCACAGGCGACCGGAGTCCCGGAGTCTCCACCTTCGCGCACCTTGAGGTCGATCGGAAGCTTCGCAAGAAGCGGAACGCCGAACTCTTGAGCGGTGCGCTCGCCTCCACCACTGCCGAAGATCGGCATCACGCTGCCGTCGGGCATCGGGAGGCCGGACATGTTCTCCACGATCCCGAGCACATCAACGTTGACCTTCTTGAGCATGTTGATCGACTTGCGCACGTCAGCGAGAGCGACCTCCTGCGGCGTCGTGACAACCACTGCCCCGCTTATCTTGACCATCTGCGAGAGCGAGAGCTGCGCATCACCCGTTCCCGGCGGCATGTCGATAACCATGTAGTCGATCGAGCCCCAGTTAACGTCTTGGAACATCTGTGCGAGCGCCTTGTTGAACATCGGGCCGCGCCAGATGACCGCATCGTCTGGGTGTCGCAGGAAGAATCCGAGAGAGATGTACTTGATGCCGTGCTTCACAGGAGGAATGAGCCGCTCCTCGTGATCCGGCACAACCTGCCCTCCACCCATCAGGGTCGGAATGCTCGGCCCATAAAAGTCGCTGTCAATCAGCCCAACTTTTGCGCCTGTGCGGGCGAGCGAGATCGCTAGGTTCACTGCAACCGTCGACTTTCCAACTCCGCCCTTGCCGGAGATTACCGGCACGATCTGTCCAAGTGATGTGTTCATCTTTACGCTGCTCCTGTTCCTCGAATTGTGTCCTGTTCGCCCTCTAGCAGCGGCTGCTCATCCGCCCTTGGCTGCACCCAATCCTCTCCGTGGTGCGCCCGCATCGCCTCGCGCTCAAGCAACGAGCGCGGGATGAGAGAGTCTACTACCTCCCACGGCAAGATCTCATTAAAGCCGATCCTGCGTGAAACGTAAAAGTCTACTGGCGGCACACCGTCTACAAGCGGCTCCTTGGTGCGCTTCATGAGCCACTTCCAGCTCTCGCCGCGCAGCTCCGCCTCGCGTAGAAGCCGGCCCACCCTGCGGTCACCGCGCGACAGCAGCCCCTGAAAGTAGCTCTCCTTCGGCGGCTCAAAGCGCAGCTCAAGGTTAGGCACCTTCATAACGAGCTTCCGCACACGCTCGATCTTCCGATCGAGCACCTTCGTGTCGAGCATCGGCTCCCACTGAAACGGGGTCGATGCCTTCGGAATGAACGGGTTGATCGAGAGCGCCACCCAGGCGAGCTTTCCTGAGGGCTTCGATATCTCAACCACTGCGTCGCGGATCGTGATTGCAAGCTGCGCTATTGCGTCCACGTCCTCATCGGTCTCTGTCGGAAGCCCCACGATGAAGTAGAGC
Organism: uncultured Bdellovibrionales bacterium; assembly: GCA_964654585.1. Lineage (GTDB taxonomy): Bacteria > Bdellovibrionota_C > UBA2361 > UBA2361 > OMII01 > OMII01. The sequence goes on along the minus strand of CAZZJR010000029.1, from coordinate 16,868 downwards.
TTGAAGCCACGAATCCCAGCTTCGGCCAGCTCCTTGGCGGCTGCGATCACCTGCTCGTTGTCTACACGCTTTCCTGCGGCGCGCCGCAGCCGGGTGCTGCCCGCCTCGGGCGCAAGCGCAACGGTCTTGTACTCGCTCTCCGAGATGCTGGCTGCGAGCATCTTTGAGACCTTCTGCGACATGATTGAGCTGAGCGAGGCACGCCCGCCCTTCTCCGCAACAGTCGCTGCCAGCTTCGCGATCGACTTGTGCGACGAGACAGCAGCACCGACGAACCCCACAGCGTTGCTGTTCTCTAGCCCTATCTGCACTGTGTCTTGCAGCGACTCCTCGCTGCGCTTCCGGATCGGGCGGTAGATGTACCCGGCCACACAGAAGCGGCAGCCCATTTCACACCCACGACCGGTCTCAGTCAGGAACATCGACTTAAACTCAGTCTCTGGCGTAAGGATGCGCGAGTAGGTCTTGAATTTCGAGAGATCTTTGACAAACCGACGGCGTGGCCGCGGCGGGACGTCGTCACGTGCCACGACTCGCTCCATCGAGCCGTCAGCAGCAAACTGCGGCTCGTAGAAGCGCGGTACGTACACCCCCTCGACCTGCGCCAGCGCCAAGAGCGTGGCGTCTCGGCTCCATCCCTCCTGCTTTGCGCGGTGGAATACATCCATGAACTCGGGCAGAAGCTCCTCCGCTTCGCCGATAACGAGTGCATCAATAAAGTCCGCGACCGGCTCTGGATTGAGCGTAACGGCTGTCCCACCTGCAATGATTATCGGTATAGAGAACTTTGACTGGGCCGCGGCTTCGTCGCGCTCTTGCCACGAGGAAAAGAGAAGCCCCTGGTTGTTCAGAATCCGCATGAGGTGGGGATAGTCGGTCTCAAACGAAAGGCTGAAGCCCAAAACATCGCAGTCTGCGAGCAGCCGGTTGGATTCAAAAGACCGCCACTTCGTTCGCCGAGATTCCTCACTCTCTGACTCTTCTGGCAGGAATCCCCGCTCAACGATGACCCGCTGGTCGCGCGCCAGGATGTCGTACACCGCTTGAAACCCGAGGTTCGACATGGCGACCCAGTAGTGGTTCGGGTACGTGAGGTGAAAACGGATATCCCCAGTTTTGTTGCTGTACGGTACGACGAACTTCTCAAGAGCCTTGAGGTCCTTGGTGGACGGATTCTTAATCTGTTGCCGTTGGCTGCTCACGCTCTTACTGCCCCGAGCCGTCGTTTTCGTCGTCTTCGGCCTCTTGAGCTGCGCGTTTGCGCTTCTCCTCAGAAACGTTCCTCCAGCGACGGAGGTTAAGCTCGGCGTCACGAGCTCCGATCCCAGCCGAGATCTTCTCTTGTTCGGAAGCGCCCGGCTTCAGGCGGTACGAGAACGAATCAGTTTTGACGGTTTGCCCCTGCATGTTGATCTGAAACACGTCGAGGTCTACCGAGTACTCGTCCTTTGTGTTGTTGAAGACCTTCATCGACCAGCTGTCCGGCGTGGCGCGCGAGACAGAGCCAGTGATCGGGGCTAGCCCCTCACCTGAGATATCCTCGCCGCCAAACGGCTCGGGCACCTCAGCCTCGGCTGCTCCCGACTTGAGCGACGTTGAAAGATTTCCGCTCTGCGGAAGCTTCGAGGGATCCTCAAGCTGGGCAGAGGCCGTGCGGCACAGAAGCACGCTAAGACAAACGGCGAAGAGAAGCGCAGAGAGCTGACGAGCCATCCGTAGTGACCTCGATTAGTGGACAGTCGCGAGCGCAAAGTAGCCCTCGCGTTTCTGCCAAACATTAGGTATGAAAACGCCTGATATTAGCAGCTTACCGATCCTTGAACAAACCGGGAGCCAGTGATGAGTATAATCATCTGTTTAGTCACCTGCCCCTCGCCAGAGGTGGCGAGCGCCATGGCGAAAGAGCTGGTTGATCAGCAGCTTGCGGCCTGCGTCAACGTGCTGCCGGCCGTTCAGTCTACCTACCGCTGGCAGGGTGCCGTTTGCGTTGAGAACGAGGCTCTGATGGTTATTAAGAGCACCACCGAGCGACAAGACGAGCTAAAGCGAGCCGTGCTTTCCAAGCACCCGTACGAGACGCCGGAGTTCGTGGTCCTAGACACGCAGGAGGTGTCAGACCCGTACGCACGCTGGGTCGAGGAGAGCGTTGGTCACAAGAAGCTGCTGTAGCGGCTAGCGCCTAAGCCCAGCGCCTGGCACCCGCGGCTCTACTGGAGCTCCCGGCTGGCCTGGAACTCCGCCCTGATTAAAGCCACCATCGCGGAAACGGTCATCGATAATTACCGGGGGCCATCCACCGTAACCTCCGGGCACTCCGTAGCCAGATGGAGTCGGCTGATTAACTGGAACGGGTCCTGCCGATGACCACACTCTCATCTTCTTTCCGCTTTCGGTCACAATCTCTTCGCCAGGAAGAACCGGCGGGAGTCGCGGGTCGTACTGCTTCTGGCTTGGCTGGAGCTGCCCCTGCTGCACAGGCGCTGCGCCCGAGTTGTTGTAGCTTTCGTCTGCACTAGCCTGCGACGAGAGTCCGGCGAGCAGCGTGACAGCAGCCGTGACGGTAAAGAGGACTGGCAGCCAAGGGGAAGTTCTCATATGGTACCCTCGAGAAGCGGCACAATGCCGCGCAGCCTTTAGATGCGCGCTCTATGAACGAGGAACGTGCCGTTTCGGTGCTTATCTCAGGAAGAGGGAGTAACCTCAAGTCTCTACACGAGAATCGGCTCGGTTACCGGGTCAAAGCGGTGCTCTCAAACCGTCCAGATGCCGCGGGCTTAGAGTACGCTAAGAGCCAGGGCATCCCCACAAAAGTCGTGCTGCGGGAGCACTTTCCTAGCCTGACGGCGTTCAAGTCTGCCGTGCTTGCGGCAACGGCAGAGACGGAGCCAGACATCGTGGCTCTAGCCGGATTCATGATGGTGCTCCAGCCAGAGTTCATCGAGCACTTCACTGGCAGGCTTATCAACATCCACCCCTCGCTCCTGCCACAGTTCCCTGGTCTCGATACACACGAGCGCGCAGTCGCTGCTAAGGTGCGCCACCACGGCTGCTCAGTTCACTTCGTCGACAGCGGAGTCGACACCGGACCCCTTATCGCTCAGTCATCTCTTGCGCTGAGCCCAACTGACACGGCTCACGAAGCCGCAGCACGTGTGCTTGCCCTTGAGCACGCTCTCTACCCTTGGGCGCTCTCGCACCTAGCCCTAGGCGGCATCACCCTTTCAGGACGCGCAGTGCAGTACTCGCCAGAAGTGGAGCGTGAGGCAACGCAGCGCGGAATCCTGATCTTTCCATCGTAATCTTTCCCGGAGAGGAGCAACTTATGGCGAAGAGCAGCATCACGTCCGCAGGACACTCGGCGGTCATCGTTGAGATCGGAGGAAAACGGATCGCGATTGACCCGTGGCTCAAAGGAAATCCGCTCTGCCCAGACTCGATGCACCACATAAAGAACCTCGACCTAATCGTGCTCACCCACGGACATGCTGACCACGCAAGCGACGCCGCACGCGTCGCCAAAGAGAGCGGCGCGCAGCTCGCTGCAACGTACGAGCTCGCAATGATTATGGGCGCGCAGGGAGTCGCGCAGGAGAAGCTCATCCCGATGAACAAGGGAGGCGCAACAACTATCGGTGACGTTGCCGTTCGCCTGACTAACGCCTTTCATTCAAGCTCCTTCGACACAGAGAACGGCACTGTGTACGCCGGCGAGGCGTGCGGCGTAATCCTCTCCGCCAAGGGCTTTTCGGTTTACCATGCGGGTGACACCTGTCTCTTTAGCGACCTGAAGCTGATCGGCGAGATGCACAAACCCGACGTAGCGCTGCTTCCGATCGGCGATCTCTTCACCATGGGGCCGCGCGAAGCTGCGCTCGCAGCCTCGTGGGTGAAGTGCCGCGTGGCTATCCCTATTCACTACAAGACCTTCGGGCTGCTGACTGGCACCTACGGTGAGTTCGCCCAAGAATGTGCCCGGCTCGGGGTAGAAACCACAGAGCTAGCCCCCGGCGAGACGCGCCCCTTTTAGTGGCTACGGCTTCCCGCACCAGCCTGAGCCATGAGCGGAGCAAAAAAAGGGGGCAGGGCTGGCCTGCCCCCTCCACGCCTACAGCTGGTCTATCGTGCCTGCGTACTTCACGTAGCACGACCTCCGGGCATCAGAGCAGCTCCAGTTCACGGTAGCGCTTGCTCCTGAAAGCTCCCTAGAGAATGGATACGGGGAGATTGTGAGCGTCACATTCGCCGTGCATCCATACTCCGGATAGAAGGCAGTTCCAGCCATAGTAATTGACGAAGCGCCACTCCTGTAGCCACTGAGAGTAACCCTCTCGTCGATTCTGGCAGTGACCCCCCGGCTGGTCTCTCGCGCAACCACGGTAAAGGTCTTGTTGGTCACGGCGAAGCTGCAGGTATTGTTCGGTGGAGGTGTTGGACCACACCTTCGAGAGCAGTTCCTCGGCCTGCTGTTATCACACACGTACGTGCACCTCGGCTCAGCACTCGGGACACTCCCGGTAACCCGCCACGTTCCCGTCATGTTGGACGGAAGTGTTACGTCCTTTTTCGACATCGTGCCTCCGCGCTTGGCAAATTTTCGCCTCTTGTCTTTCGGCGCAGCCTCAACATCAAACTCGCTGCACGAGCACCCTTCTGGAAGGTCGCACGAGCTCTCTGGCTTGGAGCAGCAATCAGGCTTGAAAAAAGGGCACTGCGGGCCATCACCCACGGCCATCGGCGGCGCGACAACGACACCTCCAAGAATAGCAACTAAACAGAGATACTTCTTCATAAACGAACACCTCACAATGTACAGTTTGTTTTTAGCGCGCCCTACAGATCATCAGTGCAACGGTCAAGGCGCTAGACCACGGCGGCGCAAGGCTAGCATCAAAGCACTGCGGTGATTCCCCCGGTGACTTCAGAGATCCGAGGACCCGACAAGGGAGGTCTTAGGGCTTGGAGACATCCCATCTCGCACTTTCGGCGACGCACCGGAGGTGGCGGGCGCGTGCTAACTCCTCGCTGGAAGCGGCTCGAATGAAGATGGGAGCAGGCCTAGTCAGAGAAAGCACGAAAAAAGCCGAGAGGATTGGGGGAAACCAAGAAACTCTCCCCCTCGCGAGCGTAAGCGGGACTACCGCCCCAATCCTCATCCAGTGGAGACTCACGCCGAGCGACTTGCCTGTGGTCCACATCCACAGCCGAAGTTAGCATCGCCGCCCACTAGGGGCTGAGGGCATGCTGAGCATGAGCAACCGCGCAGCCCTCAGGCTGGTGCAGCAGAGACCCGCCCTCAGTTGGAGCCCTTGGGCGCCCCCAGCGGCACTCTCATTGCGGCGCAGCAGGAGCCCGAGCCGGCTCTTGCTGCATCTGCTGCTGCTGAGCTGGCTGCCCGGCTGGCGGAATTTGCGCCTTCGTGGCGCCGCGAGCGATGTAGTAGAGCAGCGCAACGATCGCGACGAGCGCTACAACACTGATGATGATTGAGACTGGCGAGCTCTCGCTCGACACGGATGATGGAGTTGTTGTGGTTGCCATAGAGCACCTCCGGCTTACCGCGAAGTGTGCGCCCCGAGAGACACGAGGGATATGATCAAGGTGGGGCAGCTGCCGCATTGAGGAGTTTTAAGACAACCTTCAGTGCTGTAGCGACCCCAGGGTTACCGTGGTGTCAATCGGGTCTCAAGACGCGATTGACCAATTCGGGCGAGGCCGCTGAGACAGGTATGCACGAGCGTGCTCCTACCAGCGAGTCCCGATTGCGTGGGTCCAAAATCACCTGTGCGGCAAGATCGGCCACCCCGCGATGTTGAGCCCGCAGGAGCTGCATGAGTACGTACTCTGCATCTTTCACCGCATAGCTCAAAAAATTACACAGAGCTGCGCGAGCCGCGCTCCGAACTTGGTGAGATTCATCGGCAAGACGTCTCGCGACAGCTTGCAGAATCTCCGACCTCGACCAGCTGTCGAGCCGGTCGTTTGACCCCTCTTTCGCCATCTCGATCATAGTCAGCAGAATGTCCAGGCGAATCCCGGTATTCGGCTCCTCTGCGAGACGAACCATGAGAGGCCTCACTATCGACTGACACCTGTGCCGAGCTAGGAACAGAGTTCGGATCGCTTCTTCGCGCTCTAGCTCGCTCCCGAAAGCCCCAATCCTGGCTAGCGCCTCAAGAGCACAGTCAGGAATGGGATTGCTTTTGGCGACAAACCGCTTGGCAACATGCATCTCTACGGCCGGATGACCGCAGGTCATCAGGGGCCGCGCGAACTCAAGGTCCTGCGCTGAGAGAGTTCCGAGCCATGCAATGGCTTCGTTCTTCTCCTGCGGGGTCCCGTTCACAAGCGTTTGATACAGACTTCGTCGCCGAGCCTCTCTTATTGCTGCAGAGAGTTTTGGCAGAAGCCACACACAAGAAATGACTATCAAAGAACAGAAAAAAAGCACGTCCATCGTGGACACTCCTTTCATCCTAAAAAATGACACCGGAACCGTTCGACACTGAAGCCAACCCAGCGCACAACGGATTCCGGCGGTAACCTTATCTTTCCTCAAGCGACAGCTTTCGCCCGTTCACCCCCAAAACAGAAAGAGAGTGAGAGCGCAAAAGACTGCCACCTTATACCCGTCACCAATTTGCCAAAGACCGGGGCTAAACGCCCGAAACTACGATTCTAATCCGGGCATTACTCTGAATCAAATGAAGGAGCTGCCTATATCCCCCTAATAAGCTCCCAAACCCCCACTTACTACCCCCGTCGGCATCGGCTCCGGCTCCGAAAACGTGAGCAAACAGAGAGACCAGCGAGAACAACGAGCCCCCCTCGCCGCTCTCTTTGTGCCCCCACGCCCCCAAATTCCGACCGAGATTCAGTGTTACTATAGGGACTTCCCGACTCCATCCCGCCGCGTGGTACCATGTCAGGATGAAGTGCCAGAGCGGGTTAATTTCCCGCCTTTTCTTTTTCTGGGTGACGCCGTTTATTAGGCACAACATCGCTCGGCCACTCACGATGGAAGAGCTGATCGAAGCGCCTCCCCGCTTCGATGTGTCGACACACCTGGCTGCGCTCCAAGAGCAGATTGCAACTGCATCTTCTCGGTCGTTCTTCCTCATTCGGGCGCTGCTCTTCAACGTACGTCGGGAGATCGCAAAAACCACTATCTGCGCCCTGCTACTCCTTGCATCAGGCCTTCTCATGCCGATGGTCTTGCGCCGCATACTGCTTACGCTCGAGGGGAAGCATGTGCCTCCCGCGTGGGCGGAGGAGCTGGGGGCCGCTATCGGTCTCGCGCCAGCCAACACGTTCTCTCTAGCATGCGCTCTACTGCTCTTCCTTCTCGGAATTACCGGCACCCTGAGCGTTAACCACCTCTTCTACAATCAGGTCGGGATCTCGATTAAGGCTCACGCCTCGCTTAGGGCGCTGATCTACGACAAAGCGCTCCGGCTCGCCCGAAGCGAACGCGGAGAGGCTTCGAGCGGGGCGATCCTGACCCTGACGGGAACCGACTCCGGCAGGATCTTTTCGTGGCTGCAGATGCTTCACGCTATCTGGTACCACCCGCTACAGGTGACGCTAGCCCTTGTGCTGCTGTACCGCCTGGTCGGCATTGCGGCGATCTTCGGAACGGCGAGCCTGGTCGTTCCGCTCATCGTCGCCTCAGCGCTCGTTCGCAGCCAGAATCGTATCCGTAGAGAGGTCCTGGCTATCACCGATCAGCGTGTTGGCTTTACAGCGGAGGTTCTGGCGCACATTAAGACTGTGAAGTTCCAGGCGTGGGAGCGCCCTCTCTCAGAGCGCATCCTGGCGCTTCGGGCTGAAGAGGTGAGCCGCCTACGGCGAGTGAACCTGCTATCGAGCCTTGCAGGCCTGGCCTCAAATCTCGCACCTACTGCGGCAATGGTTGTCACGTTCTCGGTGCTCGTCCTGCGCGGGGGAACGCTCGATGCGGCAACAGTGTTCCCGGCAATGTCGCTTATCCTGCTGCTGCGCTTCGCCATAAATTCCCTCCCTGACACGATCATCAACACGATGGAGGCGCTGATCTCCGCCGCCCGTATCGAGTCGTTTCTCAAACGCAGAGACTTTGAGCCGCGGCCTCTCTTGCGATCAAGCCCCTACGCTATCGACCTCGAAGATGCCTCGTTTGAATGGTCGCCCGGGGTTCAGGCGCTGCACGTTGAGCGCCTCCGCGTAAATCCGGGGGAACTTGTGGCGATCGTGGGCGGGGTCGGAAGCGGGAAGAGCGCCCTGCTGCTCTCAATCTTGGGCGAGCTTTCACTCACCGCTGGAAGCGCATCAGCCAACGGCACCCTCGGTTACGTAGCGCAGCAGCCTTGGATAGTAAGCGACACGGTGCGCAACAACATCCTGGCCGGTTCCCCGTTCTCGGCCGAGCGATACCAGCGCGCCCTAACGGCTTCGACCCTTGGGCCCGACCTTAAGGACCTCCCGCAGGGCGACGCCACCGTGATCGGTGAGCGCGGCGTCAACCTATCCGGGGGACAGCGGCAGCGCGTTGCGCTCGCCCGTGCTCTCTATCTTGAGTCTGATATCTACCTGCTCGACGATCCGCTCAGTGCGCTCGATACCCGTGTGGCGAACGAGGTCTTTGAGCGACTGGTGTGCGGAGAGCTGGCAGGCCGCGCCCGCCTCCTTGTGACACACCGACTTGAGTACGCGCTGCGTGCTGACCGAGTTCTAGTCGTTGAGGATGGCACCATTGTTGAGTCCGGAACTCCGCAAGAGCTTAAGGCTCGGGGCTCGCGCTTCACTGAGCTGCTCGATTTCCACTCTGAGTTAAGCCACGTCGCCCAGGGCAGCCTCGACCACACGGAAAGCTCAGACGCAGCTCCAAGGACCAGCACGCGCCCAGAGGCGACCGCTAGCCGCTCGGTGGTTGAAGTCGAAGAGCGCGACGTCGGCGCAGTAGATCGCCGCGTGCTGCGCACCTACATGCGGCGCTTCGCTCCTGGAATTCTCGCAGTCGTAGTCGTTGCCGTGGTTCTCTCCCGCCACATCGCATCAGTCGCCACCGACCTCTGGCTCGCCCTCTTCTCGCGCGGGCCTCTCCCGTCGCACATGGAGTTTATCCTCGGGTACGCCGGACTGCTCACGATCCTCGCCATATTTCACTTCGCTCGCTGGTACCTCTTCCTCGACTGCGGGCTAAAAGCCGGCCAGAGATCTCACGAGCACCTGCTCAGAGGGGTGTTGGCAGCCCCACTGCGCTTCTTCGAGGCAAACCCTACCGGGAGAATTGTAAATCGATTCAGCCGAGACCTAGACACCGTAGAAGGCCCCCTGCCGCGCACCCTGCAAGACACCTGTACCTACGTTCTGGACGTGCTGGTGGTCTTTATCCTTCTCTCAGTGCTGGAGCCCTACGCGCTGCTCCTCCTCTTTCCCCTCACCCTCGTATACGCGCGCTACGGGAAGGTCTTCCGGCCGACATCCAGAGAGGCACGGCGCCTTGAGTCGATCTCGCGCTCGCCGATCTTTGCTCTCTTCTCTGAGTCGCTGAGCGGGACCGACACGCTGCGCGCAGCGGGGCTTCGCGAGCAGTTCGCGGAGCGCATGCGGCAGTACCTCTCCACCAACGTCAACGCCACGTACACCCTCAACACCACCAATCGCTGGCTTGGAATTAGGCTTGAGCTTCTCGCCGCACTGGTTCTCCTAGCTGCCGCGATTATAGTCTCGCTGCTCTGTCCCGCCGTCATCCCTGCATCCGTCGCTGGACTGCTCCTCGTGTACTCTAACTTCGGCGGGCCGATGAACTGGGTCGTGCGAAGTTTAGTGATGGCTGAGAGCAGCCTGACATCCTTTGAGCGCATGGAGTACTACGCCAACACCCCTCCAGAAAATCGTGGCGGAAACACAGCACCGATCAACTGGCCGGCGCAAGGCGACCTCCGTCTCGATTCCCTGACTGTGCAGTACCGCCCGGATCTCCCGCCCGCCCTCGACAGTGTCAGCTGCTCTATTCCCGCCGGCTCTCGTGTTGGAATCGTGGGTCGCACGGGCTCAGGCAAGAGCACCCTCATCTTGGCCCTCGGGCGGCTGCTTGAGCCAAGCGAGGGACACATCGAGCTAGACCGGGTCAACACATCAACGCTTTCTCTTGAGGCGCTGCGCAGCGCAATCACCGTCGTGCCTCAGGAGCCCGTGCTCTTCTCGGGACCGCTACGCGACAGCCTCGACCCGTTCCGCACCTCAAGCGACGCTGAGATAACCGAGGCGCTCAGGCGCGTGGAGCTTGACCGCTTCGTAGCGGAGCTTCCCGGGGGCTTAAGCGCAACCGTGAACGAAGGCGGGTCTAATTTTAGCTGCGGGCAGCGGCAGCTCTTCTGTCTCGCCCGCGCGCTGCTCAGGCGCTGCAAGGTTATCGTGCTTGACGAGGCTACCGCCAATATCGACGTTGAGACCGACTCAGCGATCCAGCGCACTATTCGCCGAGAGTTCGGCGGCGCAACCGTGCTGGTTGTGGCTCACCGCCTCGGCACGGTCATCGACTCAGACCTGATGCTCGTGCTCGAGCACGGCAGGCTCGCAGAGTTCGGGGCGCCGGAGCAGCTCCTCGCATCGCCGAACTCAGCTTTGGCTGGGTTCTTGCGGGAGTTGCAGCGGGGGGTAGCATGATCTCTGGCGGCTCAAATGGGAGGACGGAAGAGAGGGTCTAAAAAACCCTCTCTCCGTGGCTGGTTCCCAGTCAGCTTGCGGCCCGTTTCTGAGCAGCATGAATCTTCAGAGCTTCGTCAAAGTACTCTTGGAGATACTCGGACATGAGCACCGCTGACTCGCGATTCTCAACACCGGGCAGCTTAAGCCTTCGGCCCACAACTTTACCCCCTACAAGCTCAAAAGCGAGCCTGGGGAGGCCACCAGGAATAGCCTGGTTAACGGTGCTCCATCTCCCAAAGTGGACCGACAAGGTCATCTCTTTGGGGTTGAAGTGGTACACGAAATCAACATCAGACAACCGAGGAAACCACTTGGGCTGAAAACGTTCAGGGCTGACAACGATCCGCCAGTTACCGCGATCGATCAGCTCCATATCCACAAATTCAGAGGGCGCTGTCATAGCTGTCTCCAAACTTCCCAACGGACTGAAGCAACTCACTTCAGCCGAAACGCACCAGCGCTTCCTACAGCCGAATGGTCGTAGCTCTAGGAAGTGCTGGGCATTGCAAGAAGCTTGGAGTCGTGTAGGACACGCCCACCAACAGAGTACCCTCAGAACCTGTTTTCAGGATTAAGGGGCCACGGAGGCAAGAAAAAACTGATGCTTTTTACCTTGCCCTCTCTTCCATCTCCTCCGCTTCCGCCGCGCCGGACGCAAACGCAAGAGACAGAACTCACTGTCTACCCGAACCGTCTTTTGGGGCCGTATTACGCCCGAAATAGCAGAGCGCCGCCCTGGGTGGGAAGTATTGCGCCGCCGCGCCTCGTAGTCACGCTCGCCACCCGGCTAAGCAGCGACACACCCTCAGATCCAGTCAATTTAGCGCTATTTCAGGCAGCTCCAGAGGGGTCGGGGGACTTGGCTCAGCCCGCGACCGCTGTCGCAACCTCATCCATTATCGCCTCGTCAAGCTGCGCCACAATCCGAGCCGCTTCGAGGTTCTGCGTAAGCTGTTCAGGAGACGTTGCTCCAAGAATAACCGTGCTGACGTGTGGGTTCTTGAGGCACCACGCGATCGCTAGCTGTCCGACTGAGCATCCAAGCTCCTTCGCAACGGACTCAAGGCGAGTCACAGCTTGCAGCCGCTCTGGATTGAGCACCCGCTCCTTCAGCCACTCGTAGCCTGGAAGCGCGGCTCGTGAGCCCTGCGGGACCCCTTTCGTGTACTTTCCAGTGAGAAGCCCTGAGGCGAGCGGGCTCCACGTGGTGAGCCCAAGCCCGATCTCTTTGTAGAGCGGGGCGAAGTCCCGTTCGACCTTCTCGCGGGTGAATATGTTGTACTGCGGCTGCTCCATCTGTGGCTTGTGCAGGTGGTGGCGGTCTGCGATGCGCCAGGCCTCAAGAATCTGCTCGCCAGTCCACTCACTAGTGCCCCAGTAGAGCGCTTTTCCCTGCGAGACGATATCGCTCATGGCGCGCACCGTCTCCTCAATCGGGGTGCTTGGGTCTGGACGATGGCAGAATATCAGGTCGAGGTGGTCGAGGCCGAAACGCTTCAGCGAGCCGTCGATCGCCTGCATCAGGTACTTTCTGTTAAGGGTGTTTTTCTCATTAGGGCTATCGTGCAGCCCCCAGAAGAACTTCGAGGACACAAGGTACGAAGAGCGCCGCAGCCCGAGCTTCTTAAGCGCTCGGCCCATAATCACCTCGGCATCGCCACCGCTGTAGGCCTCGGCGTTATCGAAGAAGTTGACCCCTGCGTCGTACGCCTGCTTAATCAGCTGTGCAGCCTTAGACTCATCCACCTGTGGGCCGAATGTCACCCACGAACCAAAAGAGAGCTGGCTAACCTGTATTCCGGCCGATCCAAGACGGTTGTATTGCATATCTGTATCCCCCAATTAAAATCCGCACAAAGCGGTATCCCCCCCGGTCTCGGCTCCGGCCCCGCTCCCACCTACCGCTGCAGCAGAACAACCGCCGAAGCTAGAACCCCCTCCTCACGCCCAATAAACCCCAGGCGCTCTGTGGTAGTGGCCTTAATAGTAACGCGCGAGGGCTCGCAGCCTAACACACTGCTTAGGCGCTGCTGCATCTCAGTCACGTACGGCTTTACTTTCGGAACTTGAGCTAGGAGCGTTACGTCGGCGTTGACGAGCTTCCACCCCTCTTTCTCTGCAAGCGACCACACCTTCCGAAGCAACCCGATGCTGTCTGCATCCTTTAAACTTGCATCCGTATCCGGGAAGAGCGTCCCGATGTCGCGCTGTCCGATAGCTCCGAGCACGGCATCCATGACGGCGTGCGTGAGGGCGTCTGCATCCGAGTGTCCGAGCAGCCCACGTTCGGCAGGGATCTCAACTCCGCCGAGCACGCACCGGCGCCCGGTCTCAAATGCATGAATATCGATCCCCTGGCCAATCCTAATCTCCACTGAGCTACCTCGATTCAAGCGCAGCAGCAGCCACCAAGAGATCCTCGGGCTGCGTCACCTTAATGTTGAGCCTGTCGCCAAGAACGACCGACACTGGCCGAAGCCGCGCTACGAGTGCGGCATCGTCTAATCCTTCAACCCCCTGCTCCTCAGCCGCGCGGTGTGCGCGCAGCAGCTCAAGCCCGTCGAACCCTTGAGGGGTCTGAACCGACCATGCGGTAGCCCGCTCGACGTACCCGGCGATCACGTTGCCCTCAACCCGACAGAGCGAGTCAACCGCTGGAACTGCTGCCGTTACGGCTCCGTGCTCTGTAACACCCTCCAGGACACGGGCAATAACCGCCGCCGGCACGCAGCATCGCGCCGCATCGTGAACCAAAACGGTGCCGCCCGGAACGAGCCGGCCCTCGCGTTCGAGAGCCTCTATGCCCTTCAGCACCGAACGCTGGCGGGTGCTCCCGCCTGCGACGACTGTTACTCTTGGCTGCTCTAAAAGGTGGCTTGAGAACTCCTGTACGTGCTCACTCGGCGCACAGACGACGATCCGTTCGCAGCGCTGGTCAGCGGCGAAAATTTGCACTGTAAGCTGCAAGATTGTTGCGCGGGACTCGCCCGATGAGGCTCCCGGCCTGAGCATAACCTTCGGCACGGCAGAGCCCATGCGGATTCCACTTCCTGCCGCAGGGATGACAACGCAGTACCGCATGTGGGGCCTTATTGACGGGCTCTTACGCGAAGAGCGCGCGAAGCTCGCCAGCTACCTTCTCGTGCGGGCGGGCTTTTGCGATTGCGATCTCGGAAACGAGCAGCGCCTCAGCCTGGTCGAGCATCTTCTTCTCGCCAAATGAGAGCTCCTTGTCGGCGCTCAGAACCGAGAGGTCACGGAGAACCATAGCAATCTCGAATACCGAACCTGTCTTAATCTTCTGGGTATACTCGCGGAAGCGGCGGTTCCAAGTCTGGGTGTCGATCTTGAAGTCGCGGTCCTTAAGGATCGCGAACACCTCGTCGATCGCGCGCTTGTCGACGATCTTTCGGAGGCCAACCGATGAGGCCTGAGAAACCGGCACCATTACCTTCATGCCGCTCTCGATAATCTTGATATTGTAGATGTGGTGCTCCTGTCCGCCGAGGACGGTGCTGCGGATACCCTCAATCTCTCCTACGCCGTGGCCCGGATACACGATCTTGTCTCCCAACTTAAACGACACGCTCGTCGTCGAAGTCGAAACAGAAACCGCAACTCTCTCTGCGGTTACAGCGCGAACCGGTGCCGGCTTGGCCTGCGGCGCGTCGAAACCGAAGTTGCCTGAGATTACCTTCGAGCCGAACGGAGCTGGCTCTGAACGCGTGATCTTGGTGGCTGGGATCTTGACCCCAAGCGCGCGCTCTTTTGCGCCTTTTACAACGGCACCCTTTACGACGGCCTTAGTAACGAGCTTAAGCTCTGTCTTCTTGCCCTGCGGGGACGACTTTACGAGACGTGAGGCCACGATCCTCTCGGTGACAGAGACCTTTACGGATGAACTTGCCTTGGTGGCTGCTACAGGAGCTTTGGCTGCCACCGGAGCCTTGCTCGGGGCCGCTGAGAGCTTTATGGACTCTGAGAGCTTTATGGACTCTGAGAGCTTTATGGACTCTGAGGGCTTTAGAGACCCTGAGAGCTTTGGAGACTTCTGGGGCTTCGGTGACTTCTGGGTAGCTGGCGCCCTGCGGACCGGCTTCTTCGCGGCATTGATTGCGTTGGCTGCCTTTGGCTTCGAGGCTTTCGCCTGGGTCGGCTTCGCTACCTTCTTCTTAGTCTTCAAGAGTAAACCCCTCCACTGGGTCGACACCGTTCTGGCCGCCGGACGCAAAAAGAGTTCGAGGGAGCCTAACGCTCACCGCCAACCTTTACCGACCAACGAGTTCCAGAGTTCTGTTAGCTTTCCTTGCTCAGACTCTCGTGATAGGAGAGTCGAGCTTTTGCGCTCACGACTTCGGGACAACCTGCGCAATTAACCCACCAGCGCTCACGGAGTGTACCTTAAGCACCCCCTCCAGGTCAAATAAAGCGCCCCGAAAAGCCCTGTTTCTCGCGTATTTTCAGCATTCTGTATAAAGCTAGCTAGTTGGACGAGTTACCCCGACCCGCTGTCAAAACACACATTTTCGCACTAATTCGAGCCGCTCTTCCCGCTTACTCACAACGGGTACCGGCACCGGGAACGGTTCCAGACTACGGCTCCAGCTGCGACCCCGACTCTGCCCCTAAGCTACCCGCCGCTCTTCCCCCCAAGCCAGTGCGGCCTCCTGAACCGAGCGGCACCCACGCTGCTCCGTAAAGGCCAGGAGCCCCTGGTTGAGGTGCTTCACGAGCGCCGGGCCTTCGTATACGAGCGCCGTGTAGACCTGCACCAACGAGGCACCCGCATGGAGCATCGCCAGCACATCATCAGTGGTCGAGACTCCGCCGACACCAATTAAACCGAGCCGGCCTGCGAGCCGCGCCCCGATGAAGCGCACCATCTCAAGCGACTTCTGGCGGAGCGGAGCACCGCTCAAGCCACCAGCCTGGTCGATAACGGTGACGAGCCCCTCGCGCCCGAGGGTTGTGTTGGTTGCGATAATTCCGGTGCAGCCGGTTTCCAGGCAGCACTCAATCACCTCCTCCACAGCGCTCCAGGTGAGGTCGGGCGCTACCTTCACCCATATCGGCCGCTTGTGGGTGTTGGCGTCCCTGAGGGCGAGCAGGAGCGCCTTGAGGCGGTCCTTCTCCTGAAGCTGCCGTAGCCCCTGTGTGTTAGGCGAAGAGACGTTGACCGCCACGTAGTCAGCCAGCGGCGAGAGCAGCTTAAAAGAGTAGCAGTAGTCGTCGATCGCCTGGTCGATCTCGGTTGCTTTCGACTTCCCGATGTTTATCCCGATCGGCGGCAGCGCCGGGAAAGTGCGGCGGATCCGCTCCAGCTGAATTTTCAGTGCGTCGGCGCCACCAGACGGAAACCCCATGCGGTTTATGAGAGCGTTGTCAGCGGCGAGACGGAAGATGCGTGGCTTCGGGTTGCCTGGCTGGGGATGCGCAGTAACGGTGCCGAGCTCTAGGTGTCCGAAACCGAGCCCCGTCATGAGCCCCACCAGCTCGGCCTGCTTATCGAGTCCGGCTGCGAGCCCGACCGGGTTTGGGAACGAGAGGCCGCCAACATGCACTGCGAGCCGGGAGTCCCACACGTCGTACAATGCACGCAGCATGCGCGAGACTGGACGGTTGTTCGCCACGCGACCGGCGATACGCATAAGGTCATGCGCCCGTTCCGGGTCCAGCGCGAAAAAAGCGGGCTTAACGAGCGTTTTGTACATGGGGTGCTGCCGTCGCGGGTAACGTGTTCGCAAGAGACTCTGCCTGCTGGGCGTCGCACAGCTCAGGCTCAAGCATAGCTCGGTCGTGCCACTTTCGCGCCTCGACCTCGTAGCGCATGGTGATACCATCCTCGCCGTTGTCGGAGTAGTAGTTGCGGCGCAATCCGGCGGCCATAAATCCACACCCTTCGTACAGGGCGCGTGCGGCGATGTTTGACACTCGCACCTCTAGCGTTACCGAGTTAATTCCTTCCAGTCGCGCACAGCGCAGGAAGTCCTTGAGCAGGAACCGGCCGCCGCCCTTGCCGCGCCACTCGGGAGCGAGGCCAAGCGAGACGATGTGCGCCTCGTCAAAAACTACGTGCGCAATCAGGTAGCCCACCAGCAGGTTGCCCACGAAGAGCCCGCGCACGCGCGCGAGGGGCTCGTTAAGCTCACGCTCGAAGAGCTGGCGCGACCACGACTTTG
>CAZZJR010000028.1:15148-30943 GCA_964654585.1 uncultured Bdellovibrionales bacterium | reverse complement strand
GCGTGCCGCGGCCGCGTGTTCGTCAAGTGTCGAGCGTTGGGCCGTCCCTCGGCTCATCTGGCGCCCGTCGGGCCATGCGCAGCCAACAGAAATCGACAGCTTTAGACACAGGGAATCGAAAGGCGGCGCCTGAGTTTTTGACAGCAGTTGCTTGCAGCCTTAGCATCCGCAGCGCTACTTCTTCCGCTCAGAAGACTGCTCTCGCAGTGAGAGGCAGTTTCTTGGAGGAAGGTTTTTTATGGTTCGCATCTATTTTGAGCGCACGATGGATCCCGAAGGCACTGTCGAGAGATTCGGAGTGAAGCTTTCGGTAGAGGACGGGACCTCAATTCCGGTTACCATAGGTGCTTGGGGCAGCTGCCCTGTGCAAGCTTTTGCGGTCTGGTTGATTCGCAACAGAGAAGTTGTCGCCAAACGGAGCAGCGCGCTCAGAAAGCTGATCAACGCAGCGATCCGCCTGGCGGCTCCCGAGCAGCTTGCGCACCAGGTGGCTGCAAAGCCGCACCTGCTTTCGGAGGGATTGGGAACTGAAGTGCGCATCGACGGTGAGGAAGTGAAAGCTTGGGTTGAGAGCGGCAACCACACCGCAGCGTGGATGTCGCGGGTAGTCCGAGAGCAATATATTGCAACGTGGACACCGATTAAGCTCAAAGCTTAATTTGTTTTGAGGAGTGGGAGACGGATGTATGCGTATCCCCAACTGCACTCCAAAAGAGAGCAGTCCTCTGAACGGGAGGGGTAGCGTTTCTCCATCGCTTGGTCTTGGAGAGCAACTTCTGGTGCCCCAAAAAAGACAGGGAGCCGCTCAGATACCTACAGGCTACTTTGATGACTGCGCCCTATCAGATGGGTAGAAGGTGGTATTTTCGAGAGCCTCGGTGACTCCGATTGGTGCGGTCGAAAACAGCCCCCTCATGCATAAATTCCGCCCTCGGCACGGGGGAGCCTCTGCCACATGGATGCATGGGGAGCAGATGATTTTCCGGTAATTTATCCGTTCGGAGTAGTTTTTAATGGGCTCTAGAAGGGTAGCTGGGTCTGTTGGTCCCCAGAAGGACTCTGAGGGCACTGCTAACATCCGGGCAAAATGAAGTAGGGCAGAGTCTATGCCCCAGAAAAAGCTTGAACTGGCGAGTATTCGCAGGGATTCCGATAGCGGTGTCACACCACAGAGATTCTCGATTTTCATGCGGGGAAAAAGCAAACTGAGCTGCGCGATGATGCTCTGAGCCTCGGATGCGTCGGCCGCCGAGCCGAGAAAAACAACTCGGTAGGAGGGAAACGAGGCGAGGCGATCGCTCAGGATTCGAACCCACTGCGCGCAGTCTAATCGTCGCACTGTGCCTAGGTCCGAGCACCCGACGCCGACAGCGACAGTTTCCTGACCGACGGGCACCGGGCCGAGGATAGTGCGCAAGTGAGCGCCGCATGCTTCATGCGTGGCCGCATGGGCGCCTAAAAGAACAGCGAGCTGCTTGTAGAGCTCCGTTCTTAGCGCTTGCGGATTGAAGAAAACGAGGTGGGTGTAGAGGTGCTTGCGGAGGAAGAAGTCGTTCGTAAAAAACCCCAAGCGGTTGAGAGCGCAAGTGAATAGGCCGAAACAGGTGGCTAATTTGCTGTGGATCTCAAGGTCGATTAGCACATCGACTCGGAAGATAGCAGCGAACGTGCGGAGAGTGCTTCGAAAGAGAGAGAGCGGCGACTTGAAGTCGATGACCTCAATCCTATCGAATACCCCGACGGCTTTTGCGAAGTTTACCGTCGAGGGGGTTACAATCGCTGTGAGCTGGCACTCGGGGAAATGCCTCCGAAGTCCAAGGAACAGGGGAAGCGACAGCGAGAAGTTGCCACCGCCGAGCAGCTTTACGACTGCGATCGACCTCACGGCAGAGAACGTGTGATCCCGGCGAAGAATAAAGCCGAGAGTCTTTGCGATAGGACTCAGGATTGTGGCTAGAGCTAGCCCGACAAACCAGTCCAGTTTTCTTAGAATGTGCAGCTTCAAAAGGGCTATAGCTCCGCCGGATTGCTCGGTACGTAGGTCTTGGTCGCAACGACATTAGGCAAAACCGACCAGCGCGCCCGGGACAGCCCAGTCTTCTGGCGTAGGAACCTGCCCCCTAGTCACAGACGTCCCATAGACTAGAGCCCTCTACGGCGCATTCGGTTCTCGCAACAACCTGGAAAAATAGCTAAGCTCGGACGGTATGAAAAGATGTAATCGTTCTACGTTTGCCATCTTCGTGGTGCTTTCTCTCTGTGTAGCCGCGTTTGCAGTTCGTGAAGGGCTTGGTTCTGTAGGGCAGCGAACGACCGATACGGTGTCAGAGGAGCAGGCGGTATCGGATGCCCACCAGATTTTCCTGGGAAATCATACCTGGGGCATCGTCAAGTACGCGCATTATCCGAATGGGCCATCATACCTCCTCTTGCCCGCCATCAAGTTGGGACTCGCAGAGTCGAAAGACCTTCGGGTTGTCCCAGTCATCATCGCGGGCCTCAGTTTTGGTGTGCTGTGCTTCGGGCTCTTGGTTTCAGGGCGGTCTTTGGTTGTCTCTCCGCTAGTCGTAGGGTTCGTCATAGCGCTGCTCTACCAGCCTGGGGTGTTGATGTGGATGGGTGCGCTGCACGAGCACTCGTATGCGCTCTCAATGTGCTTCTTCGCGACAGGAATGAGCTTGTTACCCAAGGTAGGAGCGAAGACCATTTTCTGTTTGAGTTTTATATCCGGCTGGATCGGGTATGACTTCACGTTCTGTTTCCTGTTTGCGGTGGCTACGTGTCGGTGGCTGGTGCACCTCCGAAGCACTTGTTCCGCTCGAAGCGTTTTTCTGAAAACGCTTCGTGATTTTACTGTTTCGGTTTTTGGCGTTGGGGCGGCGGTTGTAGCGCACGTCGTGCAGAACACGGTTGCACTGGGCGGCCTCAAGGTGGCGCTCAGGGACTTGCTCGGTAGTGCGGCAGCACGAGCAGGGCTCCCCGTGGCTGCCTCTCTGAATCCAGATTACGATAAGTTTATTCAAGCCGCGCACGGAGGAAAGCCCTATGCCCGAACGCAGCTGATTGCAGATCTAGCTGAGCAATTTTGGTCGCCGTCCTGGATAGATCCCTTGCTCCTGAGAGACGCGTTCATCTGTCTTTTGGCAGCGCTCTCTGTCGGGCTGCTGACTCGCACGGTTCAGATTCTTGCAGCTAGGGCAAAAATCAGCACCTTGTTGCTTGCAATAACTCTGTGTTTTCTCTCTTTAGTCCCGATCTTTCTGGCAGCCGTAGCGTGGCTCGTGGTCATGCCAGATCATGCGAGATTCCACTTCCACTTTATCCAGCGACATTTCTTTGTGCCGATCGCCCTGCTCGGCGTTGTAGCAATAGAATGTATCGGGCGTTGTTGGGATCTTTCCGTTGGCACAACAAAGGCGCGTTCTGAGCCGGAAGATTCTATCAAGCCCCCGTGTGCGGCGTAGCGGAATCCACGCGCGTTGCCACTAGTATCAGCTCACCGCTTGGCACAAGCAGAGTCTTTTGAGACAGGCTCGTCGGCAAAATCTCGATCAACTTGCATAGAGGCGCGAAGCATTTTTGGAGGCAGGTCGGCCCGAAGTTGGACAGCACGTTCACCATGTACCGAACCGGAAGTAGTTTTTTGTGTTTTTTGAGCTCCAGGATACTAATTCCATGCTTCTGGGCTGCAACCTTAATTCCTTGGAAGCTCGGGTAGGTAAGGTGCTCAAGTTTGTATTGAAACCATAGCGAGCCCATCAGCACCGAACTGAGGCTTGGAACGCGGGGGCTCGTAATGAGAGCAATCCCGCCGGGCGCTAGCAACCGCTCGATGCCCTGGAAAACAACTTTGGGCTCGTACAGATGCTCCAAGAGGTCGAGCGCAAGAATCACATCGAACTTCTGGTCTGTAGATTTGGTAAAATCTTCGACTGAGCCGCGGAACACGGTACTCCTGCCGCTTGTGTCCCGCTCTAGTCGGGGTACGCCGAGCTGATCGACGGCTGTGACTGAGAGCGCCTTGCTGTTTTTTAGGATGTACTCGGAGAAAAATCCTTCGCCCGCGCCCAGATCGAGGACCCGAGCGCCGTCCAACGTCGAACCGAGCTTCTGCACAAGAAGCTTGGCGTACGAAGCTTTCGGATTCTCCATTTCCTCTCCTCGCACGTCGCTGTGTCTTCGAGAGAAGTATTTTTCGTACTCAAGCGCGAGCTCCTCCGGGGGTGGAGGCGGTGATTGAAACTGCGACCGGCATGCTGAGCATCGATGCAACGACTTTACTCCTCTGCTTGCGCCGAATAGAGCAAACCGTACCGGGGTAGAGACTGACGAGTCACAGAATGGACACTGCATAAGAAACCCTATTCCACCACGAGCGCTCAAGGTTGTGATCGGACAAGTTTGGAATGAGCCCACCTAACTCGAACTGCTGCCGGGATGACTAGCTCGATGACTGTAGTTATCTTGAACGCGGGACGTCAAGGGCGTGTATGGATGAACTATTTGCGCCGAAGAGGATAGGCTCTGCGGGATTTATCTTGTCTCCTTGGGCAATCGAGCTGTGCCAGCGACTACCGGCGAATGAGCGATTCTAGGGATTCTATGAGTCAAGGTGGGGAAGGTTCGGTTTCTAGCAGCAGCTTAATGCGTTGGTCACGCGCAAGTGCCTGATCCTCTGTCGCTTGGGTGAGTCGAGGCGCATCTTGGCTCTCATGGAGCGGCCTACTTTAATCTCTCGGTCTTTTTAGCAAGGAATACTTCTTCGAGGCCAGCCGGGCTACTGCAGACCGAAGAGCTGCTGCACCTGCTTCGCCAACAGAGCAAGCACCACCACAATAAAGAGCCCGCGAATGAACCCTACTCCGCGCTTTAGCGAGATGTGCGCGCCGATGTAGGCCCCAGTCACATTAGCCGCAGCCATTCCGAGCGCCAACTCGTAACGCACATTCCCGGTCGGCACGAAGTACGCCAGGGCAGCGAGGTTGGTTGCGATGTTAATCACCTTGGCACTGGCCGAGGCGTGCAGGAAGTCGAAGCCGAGCAGGGCTGCGAATGAGAAGAGCAGGAAGCTTCCGGTCCCTGGCCCGATCAGGCCGTCGTAGAATCCGATCGCGGCGCCGAGCAGCGCTGCTACGATGTACTGGGCCCGCGGCGAGAGCTTCGGGGCGTGTACCCTGCCGATGCTTGGGCGAAAGATAGTGAAGAGCAGCACCGCGAAGAGCGCGACAACAACGACGGGGCGCAAGACCGTTGGGCTCACCTGGGCAGAGCAGCGAGCCCCGAGGAATGAGCAGGCAAACGCCGCTAGGGCAGAGCCCGCCAAGAGGCGCCACGGCATCGTGACGGCACGGGCGTAGCGCAGGGCGGCGGCAGAGGTTCCGAAGCAGCTTGCGAACTTGTTTGTGCCGAAGAGCAGCGGCAGAGGCGTGCTAGGGTAGGCGATCAGGAGAGCTGGGAGCTGCACGAGGCCGCCGCCGCCACTGACGGCGTCGATGAATCCGGCGCCGAGGGCGGCGAGCATGAGCAGGGTTATCTCCATTTGCCGAACCATACCCGTGGGCGGCCCTAACGTGCCAGAATCATTCTTTTCCTCGGCCGTTTTTTCGACTACCGTCGTGGTCTATGCAGACCGCATCGACAGACCCGCTCGACACCGTTGCCGAGGCTATCCTCTCGCGCAAGCTCCAGGTGCCGGCGATCTTCCTGCTGGAGCTGTGTAAGCCCCTCGTCGGGTGCATGCGTGAGCTGTACGGAGTGGGCGAGCCGATCGCCTGCGCGCTGCTGGGCAGCGAGCGCGCTCCGGCGCTGCGCGAGGTTCTCTCATCAAGTGACTCGGTCGAGGAGCTCATCAAGCGGCTTGAGCAGCCGCGCAAGAATGCAGTGCCTGTCGCAGAGCAGAGTGTGGCACGGTGACGGAGCAGCATGGAGGGAGTTGAGCACGCAACACCAGGTATCCTGCTCACAGTACTCTTTGCTGTTTGGCTGCTCTTTCGCGAGCTGCGGCGAGCGGAGCGAGGACACCTGCACTTCATCCGGCGCATTCCCGGGATCGACGCGGTAGAGGGCGCGATCGGACGGTGCGCAGAAACTGGGCGTTCTGTTGTATTCACCACAGCGCTGACGGATGTTGGGCCAGTGCTGTACGCGTGCCTTGGGGTGCTGCACTCTGTCGCAAAGCGGGTCGCAGGGTACAAGCTAAAGCTCATCGTCCCGCAGTACTCGCCTGAAGCGATGGCTATTGTTGAGGACTCTGTCAGGGACGCCTACAACGATGCGGGGCGCGGCTCCGCCTTCGACCCGCAGAGCATCGTGTTTCTTTCAAGCGAGCAGTTCGCGTTCGCATCAGGCTACATGGGGCTGGTGCACCGAGAGAAAGCGGGAGCTGCCTTTCTCTTCGGTGTTTTCGCTGCTGAGGCCCTGGTGCTTGCTGAGGCTGGGCAGCAGGTCGGCGCGAAGCAGGTTGCGGCGAGCGTTAGCCCAGAGCAGGTTGCGTTCTTCATCTGCGCCTGCGACTACACCCTGATTGGAGAGGAGCTCTTCGGGGCATCCGCGTACCTAAGCCGTGAGCCGGTGCAGGTCGCCACGTTAGCGGCACAGGACCGGGTCAAGCTGCTCTTCCTTGCTCTGATTGTCTTAGGGGTGCTTCGTGCAACGCTCCTAGCGTTCTTTCCGGAGCTGCCGATCCCTGCGATTGAAGACTTCTTTACTGCTGACTGGAGCATCTTCTCATGGAAGTAGGGAAAGCGGCGGATCGGCGCGCACAGGCGATACGGCTCTTCACCCTCTTGGGAGGCGTGTACTTTTTCGTTTACTTCCTCCTGCCGGAACGCGCTATCGAGGCTATCGGCCTAAAGGAGCGCCACGAGCCGATCTCAAATGGGTTCATAGCAATTGGCGCAATGGCCATAGGCCTTGGCCTCTTCAATCTGGTCAGCGCGCACGGCTCGCGGCTCGCCTTCCGTAAGAAGGGGTGGCTGTACAGCTTCGCCCTGCTGGCGGGGCTCGTTTCAATGCTCGTCGTTACCGGCGCGCAGTGGCGCCAGAGCCTCGCTACTACCGCTGAGCTACGAAAGAGCCAGGTGGTGAGCGAATTCGCGCAACGTATCGTTGATGATGCAGAGGGACAAAAAGCTGCACCCCCGCTCTCCACGCGGATTGATGCACTTGAGCGCTACGCGCGCGAGCAGGTGGCGGCCCTCGAAACGAGCGCTCTTGGCGCGCAGGTTGTCGACGGTCCGCTCAAGACAGAGGTGCGCGAGTCTGCTGCGGTACTCACCGAGAAAATAGGCCAGCTTGCCCAGGTGCGTGACCGGCCGTACTCGCCTGAGACGCGAACGGCGATCGATGGCGTGTCGAAAGCCGGCGCGCGACTCAGCGCAGCCCTGAGCGTGACCCTTCGCGAGCAGTCCTCGCGCACAACAGTCCAGCAGCTCTACAATTTCCTCTACGACGCTATCTTCAACCAGCTCGGCGCAGCGATGTTCTCGCTGCTCGGAGTCTACATAGCGGCGGCGGCCTTCAGGGCGTTTCGCATCCGCACCCTCGACTCAGCGCTCATGATGGCTGCTGCGCTGGTAGTGATGCTGGGGCAGATCTCGCTTGGAAAGATGATCTCCGACGAGCTTCCAGTCATGCGGCAGTGGCTGCTTGAGGTTCCAAACAGCGCGGCGTTCCGTGCCATTCGTCTCGGTGCTGCCGTTGCGGGGCTGATGCTCGCCGTTCGGATGTGGCTCTCGATTGAGTCTAAGAGCTTCTCGACGAGGAAGAAGTAATGTTTGGCAGGCGGCTCATATACCTCGTCATGCTCGTGGCGGTCGCCGTTCCGGTGCTCCTCAAATGGTCGCTGCCGCCGCAGCGTCTCGTCTCAGCTGAGCGCATGTACGACGTGATCGAGAATGTGCACGTTGAGCCCGGAGAGGTTGCGATCGTTTGGTTTGACTTCGGCCCCGGCACGATGGCCGAGAACGAGCCCCAGGCGCAGGTGCTCCTTGAGCACCTCTTCCGCAGGCACATCCCAGTAATTCTGCTGTCGCAGTACCAGCAAGCGGAGGCGTCACTTCAGGCGATTCCGCGCGAGGTTGCAGCGCGGCTTGAGCGCGAGATACCCGGGCAGCGCTGGGAATACGGCGAGGCGTGGGTCAACGGCGGATACCGCCCAGGCAGCTCCATCTTCATCCAGGCGCTCGTGAATGCCCCCGATGTATCGAAGTTCCTCGGTCGTGATGTAGGCGGCATGCCGATCTCGCACTTCCCGGCGTTCGCCAAGATTGGCGGCATTGAGCGGGTGAAGCTCGTTGGCCACATTACGGGGCTCACGGGGGTATTCGACACTATTATTCAGTTCTTCCAGAAGGGCGGATACCGTCCGACACTCGTCCACGGCTGCACCTCAATAACGATCCCGGAGGCCTACATCTTCCTCGATTCAGGACAGCTCAAGGGGCTGCTTGAAGGAATTGCCGGAGCCGCCTGGTACTCAGAGATCTTGAAGCGCCACTTTCCGGCCAGCGACAACACGAAGCTCTTGGTGGTCAACACGGCCCTCAGCTCGGCGCACGTTGTGCTGATAGGACTGATTTTGCTCGGCAACCTCGTTGCCTTGCGTGAGTGGCTACGGAGGCGACATGGGTAACGCCTCAACATGGAGCTTGGTGTCGATCTTTGTGGGCGGCCTCGGCACGCTCGCAATCTTTAGCTTCCTCATCAAAGAGAATCCCTTCTACCGTTTCTTTGAGCATCTCTTCATCGGGATAGCTGCGGGGCTTGGCCCGATGCTCGTTATCCGCGATTTCCTCTGGCCGAACGTGCTGACGCCGATGCTCGGCGCAAACATGACGGTGTATCCCGATGGCACGCTCTCCGAGCCCTACCAGCCGCTCTACCTGCTGTACATAGTGCCGATGCTGTTTGGCTGCCTCTACTACTGCATCTACTCACGGCGGCACGCCTGGCTCGCCAAGGTCGTCATCGGCTTCACGCTTGGGGCGAGTGGCGCTCTTGCTATCCGCGGCTTCTTTGGTGAGGTGCTCCCGCAGATCACAGGGAGCTTTAAGCCGTTGGTGGTGGTGGGCAGCGACGGCTTCATGCTTGGCGAGAG
Organism: uncultured Bdellovibrionales bacterium; assembly: GCA_964654585.1. Classification (GTDB taxonomy): domain Bacteria; phylum Bdellovibrionota_C; class UBA2361; order UBA2361; family OMII01; genus OMII01. Next base: position 21,846 of record CAZZJR010000028.1, on the reverse strand, counting down.
CCTCAACAACTGCTTCTTCGTCGTGACGCTCCTGCTCGTCCTTAACTACTTCTTCTTCACCTTCGGGCGAGATGGCTCGGCGCAAGAGAAAGCTGCGCCCCTCGGCCGGCCGCTCCTGATGGTGTGTTTCGGGGCCTTCTTCGGCTCGACCGTAATGGCGCGCCTTGCGCTGCTGGTTGAGCGCGTGCAGTTCATCAGCGACGACTGGCTTGGCGCGGTGAAGGCTCTGCTTGGATGGGGTATGCCGTGAAGACCGACCCTCGCCAGCTGAAAGCCGTACTCGTGACTGACTGCGGCTCAACGACTACCAAGGCGCTGCTCTTTGAGCAGCGTGATGGGAGGTGGCGGCAGACATTTCGCGGCGAGGCTCCAACGACCGTTGAGGAGCCGGTTGCAGACGTAACCGTCGGGGCGAAAAACGCCTTCGCTGAGGTGCAGGAGCTCTCAGGGCGCGCCATCTTGCGCGCTGGAGAGGGTACGCCCTTCGAGCTGACTGAGGCTGACCCCGCGCGAGGCATCGACCTCTACCTCTCGACTAGCTCAGCAGGCGGCGGATTGCAGATGCTCGTGGCGGGAGTGGTTTCAACTATAACGACCGAGTCGGCGGAGCGCGCGGCGCTTGGAGCTGGAGCGATAGTGATGGAGGCCATCTCAGCCGACGACGGTCGCCAAGACTTTGAGCGCATCGAACGCATTCGGCACGTAAAGCCTGACATCGTCCTCATGACTGGCGGTGTCGATGGCGGCTCCACGAGCCACGTGGTGGAGATGGCAGAGACGCTCGTTGCCGCCTCGCCGCGTCCGCGCTTCGGCGACACCCTCAAGCTTCCGGTTATCTACGCCGGAAACCGTGAGGCTGCTAGTGATGTGCAGCAGATCCTCGCCAAGATGGCGCAAGTGGTCGTGGTCGACAACGTCCGTCCTGAGCTTGAGCGTGAGAACCTCGGCCCTGCGCGTGAGGCGATCCACGACTTCTTTCTCTCGCACGTCATGAGCCACTCACCTGGATACGGAACGCTCATGTCGTGGTCTCCGGTGCGCATCATGCCTACACCGGCCGCTGTCGGTGACATCGTGCAGACGTACGCTGCCAAGACGAAGCAGAGCGTGCTGTGTGTTGATATCGGCGGAGCGACCACGGACGTCTTCTCTGTATTCCCGGATCGGGATGGCAAGCCGGTGTTTAACCGCACGGTGAGCGCAAATCTCGGGATGAGCTACTCAGTGGCGAACGTGCTAGTTGAGGCAGGCGCGGAGAATATCCGGCGTTGGCTGCCTATCGTGGTGAGTGACGCGGAGCTGAGCGATCGCTTGCGAAACAAGATGATCAGGCCCACATCGATTCCCCAGTCACTCGACGACCTCTGGCTAGAGCAGGCGGTGTGCCGAGAGGCGCTCCGGCTCTCCCTCGCGCACCACCGCTCGCTCGCGATCGGGATCGAGGGGAAGCGCGAGCGCGGAATCTCTGATGTCTTCCGGCAGGCTTCTGATCGCTACGAGCTAGTTGACCTCATGAAGCTCGACATGGTGATCGGCTCTGGCGGGGTGCTGAGCCACGCGCCATCGCGCATGCAGGCGGCGCTAATGATGGTTGAGGGCTTCGGGCTTCAGGGGGTAACGCAGCTTGCAGTTGATTCGATCTTCATGATGCCGCACCTCGGAGTGTTCGCTTCGGTGCATCCTGAGGCCGCGTACGAGATATTTGAGCACGACTGCCTGATCCACGTCGGCTGCGCAGTGGTGCCAGTGTATCCAGCGAAGCTGAACAAGGCTGGAGCCCTAGCAGAGGTGCACCTAGATGGGAAGCTGCTCGGCACAGTAGCAGCGGGAGAGGTGCGCAAGCTCGCAACACCGAGTTCAGGCTCCGGGATGCTCAAAGTCGTGCCGCTCCATGCATCGGTGGATGTTGGTGCCGGACCCGGAAAGCCGTTCGAGCGCACAGTTATGCTTGGCGAGTGCGGAGTAGTGTGTGATGGCAGGAACCGGCCATGTGCTCCCGCGCTGCTGGAGCCTGCGAGACAGAGGCGGGTGTTTGAGTCGCTTGCCCTTCTGGGAGGCGAGAATGGCTAACCACTTCTCTCCAGGGCTCACTGTTTCAGCTCGGCACACGGTGCGGAAGCGCCGCGAGCTGCCGATCAAGGGAGAGATCCTGGTCAAGCTCGGCGAGCCGGTGCGTGGTGACACGGTAGTAGCTCGCGCTGAGCTCGAAGGCGAGCTGCGCATCGTGCGTATTGCAGAGGACCTCGGGGTTGCGCCGGAAGAGGCTGTGCAGGCTCTCAAGGTTTCAGTCGGGCAGCGCGTAACGCAGGGAGAGATTCTGGCTGAGCTGCGCGGACTGTGGGGGCTCTTCCGCTCGACAGTCCTGGCACCATCGGCGGGCACGGTTGAGTTCATCTCGGCTGCGACGGGGCACATTGGCTTGCGTGCTGCGCCAAAGCTGCTGAGCCTCCCAGCATACATCAACGGCACGGTAGTAGAGATCGACGACCAGCGCGCGGTGGTGATTCAGGCAGAAGCGACCTTTGTGCAGGGCATTTTCGGTGTTGGCGGAGAGCGGATCGGAAAGCTCTCGATGCTGAGCGTCTCGGCCAACGAGGCAGTCGAAGAGCGCCACATCCCTGCCGATGCGTCTGGGCTCGTGCTCGTCGGCGGCCGCTCGCCTACTCCCGCAGCTCTGCACTGCGCGGCGCAGCGCGGCGCAGTTGGCTTCGTCACAGGCTCAGTCAGCGGAGAGACGCTGCGAGCCTACCTCGGCTACGACATCGGGATCGCGCTCACAGGTGATGAGGCAGTACCAATGACGGTCATCGTCACAGAGGGCTTCGGCGATATCGCCATGGGCCAGCGGGTGTTTGCTGCGCTGAGTGGCGCTGATGGCCAACCGGTGTCGATTAATGGAGCCACGCAGGTTCGGGCGGGAGCGCAGCGTCCAGAGGTCATCGCCCCGCCTTCCTCAGCGCAGGATGCTCCCCGCAGCTCCCGCTCCGGCCTCGAAGTCGGTGCGCGGGTGCGAGTCATTCGTGTGCCGTACTTCGGTGCAGTTGGGCAGGTTGCGGACCTGGTCCAGGCGCCGACTCAGATTGAGACAGGAGCCTGGGCTCGAGTGCTAAAAGTCACCCTGCCAGACGGCAGCTCCATAACTGTTCCAAGGGCTAACGTGGAGCTAGTGGAGTAGGCTTAGGATGGCGAAGAAAGGTGTTGTAGCGGCGCTCGCGGCCGGAGTTATCGTAACGGTCGCTGCCCTGCTAACCTTCAGGTCTCCGCGGGTAACCTTGCCTCCTGGCCTAGAGTTACAGCTCCCTGCTGGCGACCGAGCCGGCAGCCTGAAAGTCCCCATCGTTCGCTACCAGCGATACGCCCCTGACGGCTCTCTTCAGAGGTTAGATTTTGTTGGCGCGGTCCACTTAGGTGAGGCTGCGTACTACCAAGCTCTCAACGCACGATTCCGTGGATACGACGCGGTGTTATTCGAACTCGTCGCCGATCCCGATGTGTTGAACAGCCGCAGCAATTCCGAGAATCGGTCTCCAATCGGATTCATTCAGCAGGCGCTCGCAGATCTGCTCGGCCTTCAGTTTCAGCTTGAAGGGATAAACTACGGCGCGGCTAACTTCGTGCACGCCGACCTCTCCCCGCGGCAGCTCAGCGCCGCGATGACTGCGCGCGGCGAGAGCATGGCGTCCGTGCTGCTCAAGCTGATACTGATCTCGTTCGATCCGAAGGTAAAAGAGGAGATGAGCCGCTCTGGATACGAGGAGCCGGAGCTTGAGGGGGTAAACCCAGTCATGCTGGTGCTAAGAGGGCCGACAGCCGAGGAGCGCAAGAAGCTCAAGATATTCTTCGCCAAGGGGCTGGTCTCCTCGGATGTGATTATAAAGCAGATTCAGGGAGAGAGCGGCTCGTCCCTGATCGACGACAGGAATGCAGCAGCAGTGCAGGTTGCCAAGGAGCAGCTAGCCACTGGCCAGCGGAGCCTCGCTGTCTTCTACGGCGTCGGCCACATGCAGGATCTCGACAAACGCTTTCGGGAGGAGCTAGGGCTCTCTCTCGTTGGAGTTGAGTGGGTGCAGGCCTGGACTCTTTAGTAGGCCCTCAGCCGCATTGCACGATCAGCCGAGAGAAGTTTGTGCTTGGTCCGGCGAGCGTGACGCCGTAGTATATGGCGCGCAACAAGAGACCGGGGGCGAGATCCACAATGACGGCGACTATCCTCACCAGCCACGAAGGCGTTTACGGAATCCAGGAAACTATCGACGGACTTCGCTCCGGGGCGTCGGCCTTAGACTCCCTCGAACGGGGCATCAAGCGAATCGAAGATGATATTCGCGCGCGAACAGTAGGATTCGGCGGAGCGCCGAACGCCCTCGGAGTGATGCAGCTCGATGCCTCCGTCATGAACGGAGCAACGCTTGAGGTTGGAGCCGTCGGAGCCTTAACGGGCTGCCGGTATCCCTTCAGTGTTGCCCGCAAAGTTATGGAGACGCTCCCACACGTCTTGCTTGCCGGGGAGGGAGCCGCTCGCTTCGCTCAAGAGATGGGCATTGAGCAGGCGGACCCGCTGGCAGCTGAAGCGAAGCAGGATTACGAGAAGTGGGCTGCTGAGCGCTTCTCTGCGGAGCAGCGCAGGAGCCTGGATAGCGTGGCGCTTGCGCCGATCATCTCCTTCAAGACTCGCACCGACCTGTCAAAAGGCACAGTCACCTTTCTCGTTCGTGATGACGCAGGCCATCTCTTTGGAGGTGTCAGCACCTCTGGATGGGCGTACAAGTATCCGGGACGCCTCGGGGACTCGCCGATAGTTGGAGCGGGGATGTACGTAGATAATCGGTATGGCGGCGCGGCATGCACACACACCGGTGAGATGACGATTCGTGCCGGGACCGCTCGCTCGGTCGTGCTGTACATGAAGCGCGGCGCCACCGTGGAGGAGGCGGTTCGGGAGGCGATCGGCGATCTTCGTTACCTCAAGGGGGGATACTTGGGTCCCGTGGTCATTCATGCGCTGAGCCGGGATGGGGAGCCCTTCGTTGCCACTACCGGAGGCAACCAGGGAGACCTGTTCTGCTTCTGGCGGCAGGGATTGTCACAGTACGAGCGCGCGGAGCCAATTTTGGTTCCCTAGCAGCAAAGGCTCCCGCGTCTCGGCACACACGCTGAGGCAATAAAATCAGCAACCTGCTTCAATAGCTGGAACCAGAGCGTATCGTCCCCGCACTTTTGTGATTCCAGGCTGCCTTCCTTGTCTCCGACAAGCACCGTCGCTACAATGCCGCGATGTCTCTACCTCCCGCAAAAACGATAGGGCTTTTCGACAGCGGCTTAGGCGGGCTTACGGTCCTGCGCGAGCTTCAGCGATCGCTGCCTAACCAACGGTTCGCCTACCTCGGAGACAACGCCCGCTTCCCGTACGGTACCAAGAGTCCAGAGACGATCGTCAGGTACTCGCGCGAGTGCGCGCAATTTCTGATGCAGCAGGATGTCGGGGTGATCGTTGTTGCCTGCAACACCGCGTCCTCTACAGCGCTCAGCGTTCTTGAAGCGGAGCTCTCCGTGCCCGTGATAGGTACAGTTGAGCCAGCTGCTCGTGCTGTCCTGCGCGCGACACGCTCTGGCACGATAGGAGTGCTCGGCACAAATGCTACCGTCGCCAGCTCGGTCTACGAAAACGCGCTCAAGGGACTCAACCCATCGCTGCGGGTAGTCTCGCAAGCATGCCCGCTCTTCGTGCCGCTGGTTGAGGCAGGGATGTTCGACGGCGAAATAGTTGAGAAGGTTGTCGAGCTCTATCTTGCTCCGCTCAGGGCTGCGGGCGTAGACACCGTGATTCTCGGGTGCACCCACTACCCGTTGCTGCTCGAACCGATTCAGCGTTACCTGGGGACAGAAGTCGCGGTAGTAGAGTGCTCCAAGGCGATGCTGGTAGACGTGAATAGAGCGCTCGGTGAAGCGAGAGAGTCGCGTGGAAGTGACACCGCAGGCACTTCGTACTTCGTAACAGACGCAGTAGGCCACTTTAACCAGTTAGCTGGCCTGTTCTTGGGCCACGGCGGGGTCGAGGCCTCAAAAGTTGAGCTGCCTCTCAGCTCTCCGGCTGAAACGACTCGTCTTCGAGCAGCTTCTTCTTAAGGTCAGCGAGGGTTACAATTGTCGGCTGCCTTCTCCGAGAAGTTGGCAGTGCAGTAACTTTCTCCACTGAACCGGTGGCTGCCTCGAGGTTGGACAAAACCCTCTTCAGCATCGAATTGACCACGACTTCCCAGTTGACCAGCTCAGCCACTTCGTCGAGACCGTCTGCTACTTGCTCCATCGATGAACCTCGGCGCGAGTCGCAGATGTAGTTGAGCAGGGTAGCTGCGTCGTCTCGCTTTCCAGAAGTGAGCAGCCGTTGGATCTGCCGGTCGACGGTCTCGAGCTGCGCGAGCATCTTCATGAGCGATGACCAGTGGTCGTCGTTGAAGACCGCCACGTACTCATCTGAGTGCTGGTCGAGAGTCGTGGCGCGCCCTCGAAGATCAACGACGCGTTCGTGGAACCAGGCCGCCTTCGCCGCGACCTCCCGGCTGGCGCGGTGACGCCACAGGGCCGGCCAAGCCATACGAAAAACCGCTAGAGTTACCATTCCAGCCGCGAAGGCCAGAAGGAGGGGTAGCCAGGGGGTGTTGACCAACTGCATACGGTACCCTTCGGCGTACGAGCTG
>CAZZJR010000028.1:0-15048 GCA_964654585.1 uncultured Bdellovibrionales bacterium | reverse complement strand
AGTTTTACAAAGAGGGCGGCGAGGCCAAAGAGAGGACGCCGGCAGCCATCATCGCCGCCTGAGCTTCTCTCTTTGTGCTATCCCAGGACTAATGACCTGAAAGTTACGCTACGCCGCCCGCACCAGCCGCTCCATTACCGGAGCCATTAACGACTGTAGCGCCTTCTTCGCGTCTCCCGCTCCTGCGTGGAAGCGGAGCCTGTGCAGCAGCACGAAGGGCGCGATGTAGGCCAGGTCATCTTCGGTTGCGTAGTCTCGCCCATGAACGACAGCCCAGGCTCTGATGGCGCTCTGCAGCATCAGCGCCGCGCGGGTAGAAGCACCGAACTGGATCATTGGATTGTTACGGGTAGCCTGCACTATGCCAACGATAGCCTCACGCAGCGACGGCTGTACATGCACTGCCTCGCATGCGAGACGCGCCTCGAGGATATCGCTACGGCTGCACACCGGGGCGATAGATACAGACCCATCCCGGATCTCCGTGTGGCCGGCGAGGATCGCAGCTTCAGTTGACGCGTCGACATACCCCATCGGCACCTTGAAGAGGAAGCGATCGAGCTGCACCTGAGGCAGCGGGTATGTTCCTGCGATATCGAGCGGGTTTTGGGTGCCGAGTACGAAAAAGAGCTGGTCGAGCGGCCGAGTGACGTTGTCCATCGTCACCTGCTTTTCCGCCATGCACTCAAGGAATGCTGCCTGGACTTTCGGGCCAGTGCGGTTGATCTCATCAGCGAGCACGATGTGGGCGAATACCGGCCCGTGCATAAAGTGAAACTGCCCGCTCTTCGGGTCGAAGACATTCACTCCGAGCACATCGCCTGGGAGCATGTCGGGAGTGAACTGGATACGACGGAAGGGAAGAATCGGATCTGAAGCCAGCGACGGGAATCGAGTGGAGCCATGAGCGTCCTCGCTGATGAGGCGCCCAAGCGTCTTTGAGAGGGTGGTCTTCCCTGAGCCCGGGTAGTCTTCGAGCAGAACGTGGCCGTCTGCTACGAGGGCGGCGATAACCAGCCGGATTGTGTCGTTTCTACCCTTGATGACGCGCTCAAGCGCAGAGCAGAGATGTGCTACGGTGCGCTGCGCCGTGGCGTGTTGTTCAGCTGTCACTACCATTTCGTACCTCCTCCCTAAACAGGGCATCGGATAGTTTATTCACAACTGCCCCGGCTTCGACATCCCCCACGATACGGCTCATGGAGGGGTTGCCAGGGCATGAGAAGGAAAGCCTCATTTCGTTCGGTGTGCTGCCATCCGGAGCGGCAGCGCTTACTGAACAGAGAGCGGAGCTGCTTGTTGCAGGATAGAAAGGCCCATCAGCCAGTAGAGAAGTGAAGCCGGACGGCAGTCCAGCCTCAACAACCCGTATCGGAAGCTTAAATCCCCCATTCCTGAGCTCGGCCGGCGCTGTGTAGAACACTCGGTAGGCGAGATCTCGGTACTGCTCGCTGCTTGGGCTAAGGCTCCGCATCCGAAGCAGCATGGCGTGAGTCTTCAGCAGGTCATCGAAACGCGGACGAGAAGTCTGGATGACCTCTTCGAGGGAGCGGTTCGCTTCCGAGCTGCCAAACCAGCCGAGATCTGCTTGGGCAGCGTACGCCTTGTAGAAATTCTGCGCCGCCGGGCGACGGTCTATCCCGAGCTGCTTCGCCAGGCGCGCATCGAGCGCCGAACCTGAAAGCCCGGAGAGCGCATCCCCGAGGGTTGGGTACTCAATTAGGCTGTCGGTGTTGCGAATCGTTAGGTCTTCAATCTCCTTGAGCTCACCAACGAGCATCTGCCGTGCACGACGCATGAGCCACCAAGCGCGGATGCGGTTTGCGCTAATCTCTTCCTTGGTGCTGAGCCACTCGCTCCACGAGAGCGGGATTGTTGTGCGCAAGATGTTGTTCCTCGCCGTGAGCGCCTGAGAGAGAGAGATGAGCGACGCAGCTATCATGTCGTTTTGGTTCGTGCCGATTTTCCCGAACCACTGCGTACCCTCAAGTGCCGACTCAAATCGCCGAATCGCCCGGTCAACCCTGCCCGTATGCAGATCGACCCGACCGCGCGCGAGATTCTCGAGCGCCGCGTGTTCTTCGTTGTTTTTGAGCGGAAATTGGGCCATGCAGCGGTCGAAGGCATCCATCGTCGCTGCAGCGTCCTCGAACTTGAGCTGCTCAACGTACAGCAGCGATAGGTTTAAGCTCGGGAGAATATGCTCGCATCCGTCTTTAAAGGAGGTAGCGCGCAGGAAGCTCGATTCAGCCTTCTCGTCATCGAAGACCTCCTTGTAGACCTCCCCGGAGTTGTTGAGAGGCGTGCCCGGCTGCCCCTCGGAGCCGAGTGACATTTCGTGAGCGATCGCTTGGCGGAAGACCTCAAGCGCCTCCTGTGGCTGGTCGTTCATTGAGAGCAGGATGCCCAACATGTTGAGGGTTCGCGCTCCGTCTTCGTCGGCCAAGACTCCGAGTCGGGCAACTCGAATCGCTTCTGGAATCTTGCCGAGCTTCATCAGGATCCAGGCTCGAGAGCCAGAGTACCAATCAGCTGAGTAGCCGAGCGACGAGAAGCGGTCGAGCGCCTCAAGAGCTCCTTCGTAGTTGTCGAGGTTGAGCCGAACCTGGCTCAGGTAGTACAGCATATCGCTGTGCTCCTTGCGAAGCTCTCGACCGACGTACGGGGGCTTTCCGTACTGTTTCTCGAAGAGATCTTCGGCCTTCTTGATGTACTTCAATGCTAAGCGGTAGTGCCCAACGTGTATGAGGTAGTAGGCCGCTAGCAGGTTGTACGTGCGGTAATTTTCGGGGTCCTTCTGGAGAGCCTTGAGGAGCTTAGTGCGAGCATCGAGGGGGCGGTCGAGCTGAAGCAGAAGCACACCGTCGCGCAGCAGCTCATCGGCGGTCTTCGTGTCGTCGTCTGCGGAGGAGACGATCTCCTCTGTGCCCAGAAAGTCGAAGGGGTCGAAGGGATCAACGACAGCCTCGCCCTGCTGGTCGAGTGCGGGATCTTCCTGGCTGTACGCAAATGGCGTTGCGGCGTGCAACGCGGAAGCGAAGAGCACGACACACAAAATTCCACGGCGGGCGAGTGAGCTTACCATCCGCCACCTCCGATGAGCTTAGCGACCGACGCGGGGTTGATGGCTGCGAGGCAGCGCTTCCAGGCTGGCAGCTTGCTGAGCGGCGAGCCAACCGTTGCGAGCACGTCTCTGAGCATCTGAGCGTCGAGCTTCGAGCTGGAGGAGTACGCCTCTTTGACGTACAGCCGAGCTAGTGGCTCAAGGTACACGAGCCGAACCCGCGAGGCGAACTCAAGCCGGGTCTCGCCCTCGTTTCTCGTCACGCCAACGTCACACAGCGCTGAGCTGACAGCGACGTACGCCCAGCGCAGCTTTCTATCGGCCGTCGGCGCAATGCGCCACCCGTGCCGCAGCGCCGCTTTGGTGATGATAAAGAGGGCGAGCAAGGCGAAAAACACTGCAACCACCGAGCTACGGTCAGGAAGCCACAGCTCCGATTCCTCCTCGACCCCTTTCTCGTCCTTAACCAGCTCCTGCGGCAGCAGCTCTTCGCCCGGCTGCAGGATCCCCATCAGCTCCTCAAGCATCTTGGCGTCGACCTGGGTCTCCGCGTGGCTCTCAACTTGTTCAGGCTGCACGTCGTAGGGGACCCAGCCGACACCGGAGACGTACACCTCGCTCCAGGCGTGGCGGTCGCTCATGCGCAGCAGGATGTGCCCGTCTTTGGCTTGGCTCAAATCTGTCAGGTATCCTGTGCCGACGCGCGCCGGGATACCGAGCGAGCGGAGCAGGTACACCATCGCGTGTGCGAAGTGCACACAGTACCCGCGCATGTCGCCGAAGAGGTACGGCGCGACGGGGTCACCGCCATCTTTCACCTCGTGGCGTGGGGTCAGGGTGTAGATTGACTTCTGCGAGAGCGCTTGGGCGAGAGCCTGGGCTTTCTGGACAGGGCTGGAGACGCCCTGCGTCAGGCGCTCTGCAAGCTCCTTGTAGCGCGGATCCGGGTGCTGCTCGAGGAAGTGCGCTCGCACCTCTGGTGTCCAGCGTGGGTCACCAACCGGGTCCTGGCTAATCTCTGAAAGGTCGTACGCTGGACCGATAGAGTACGCGCGGTAGGCTCCCTTGAAGCGCGTCGGCTTCGGATTTTTCAGTTGCACGATCGAGACCGGGTAGTCGAGCGCGAAGGCGTTCTCATGGTCTGCGAGTAGGTACACCGACTGAACCAGCGGCACCCGCCGAGAGAGTTCGGCATCCTCTTTCCCCGTAAAGGTTTCGCGTGGCTTGATCACCGGAAGGTCGGTGTCGAAAGCCCGCCCTGCGAACACCATCTCCTTGCCGTTAAAAGCCGAGAGCGCAGTCTCTCGCAGGTACATCATCGGGCTAAAGGGGTTGTTGTTGTAGTCGCCCTCAAGGCGCACCAGAGCCGCTGGCTGGCTTGAGCTGCCCAGTGCCGACTGGAAGGTAAGGGGACTGACGCCACTCTCTGAGCTCATGCCGACGCCGTTTGAGATCCGCGCAAGCCGTATCACGTTGAAGTGGCCCCACAGGAGCTTCTCAATGCCGAACACGAGAATGGCAACGAATACCACCGCAAGGGCAGAGAGAAAGAGCTGCTTCTTGGCCGGAGCGTTTCGCACCGCAGCTTCATCAGCGCGCGGCCGCACAGCGACCGACGCGAGGCACAGGTAGGACAGAGTTGCAGCGATGAGCGCGCCGCCAACAGCAAACAGCATCGAGAGCTGGTCTATGCCGAGGCGCCACGCCAGAGTGTTAATTGGCTTCGGCCGATCCAGGTGGAAATCCCGGTGTCCCGAGAAGAGGGCGATGGTGATGGCGAGGAGCACGAGTGCTTCAATAGTTACCGCCCGGCGCGCACGCCAGAAGAACCAGGTAAGGAGCGCCCCCACCGCGCCAACCGCACCGCACGTCGCGAGGTGCATAACCAGCCCTTCGATCTTGAGTGACGCGAAACCCACAAAGGAGAGTAGCCAGTTAAGAAACAGGAGCGAGCACGAAGGTGCAACAGTAACAGCACTGAGCGCCAGGCAGAAGCCGAGCGTGGTCAAGCGTGAATTCGCTGCCAACGAAGCGACGACAACGCCGCTGACGACGAAAAGCCCAAGGGCAGGCTGTGCTGTCCCAAGCGGCAGTAGTGCGTTGATGAAGGCGAGAGCCACGACTGCGCCGACGCAGCGAAACACGACGACTGCCCAGAAAAGCAGCGAGTTTGGGCGCCTCATACGTGCACCTCCCACTGGTTCGAGAGGCAGTGGGCCAAAAAGCTCTGGTAGCCCGTTGCCGGAACCTCAGCTTCTGTCGCGCGGTTCTCCTCGAGAAGGAAGGGCGAAAGGATACGCACAAGGCCCCTCGATCGGGATTCCGCCAACCGCGCCGGAGCCGAGAGCGCAAAGATCGGCTCAATGCCCTGAGCGGCAAGCCACGCAGCGAGCTGCAGCAGCAGCGCGCCGTCAGGTCCCGAGACACGACTACCGGCGCAAAAGACGAGAAGCTTTCTCACCTTGAGCCCCGCGGCGAGGCCTGAGCAGTAGTCGAGGAGTTCGGTCGTGTCCAGTTCGATCGATTTTCCGGCAGAAGCCTGCGCATCCCACACCGCATCAACGAGGAGCGTCTGCGCTGCATCGACAGAGCGAGCAGGAGTTCGGCCCTTCATCCCTTCGCAGCCAAGCACAATCTCTAGCCCAAGCTCACTCGTGGCCTGCGCGTACGAGAGCGCTGCGGAGCATGCGTTGTCATCTTCGGGCCGCGCCAGCACCAGCATGACGACGAACCCTTCCGGTGTCATCGAGGCTTCGGGGTGGCGAGAGAGCAGCTCGCCACGCTTGGCGAACGCTTTCCAAACGATCTTCTTGAGGCCATCGGATGGGTGGTAGGCCTTAATCTCGAACGGGTCCCCCTGGCGGTTCTGCGTGTCAGTGACCATATCGCCAGGGCGCTGCGTTGAGCTGACAAGCGGAAGCCGCGACTCCTCGCCTGCGGGCGGGATGACAATTACGGATGCAGTGACAGCTTGTCGCCACTGAACTCGCACGAGGCCAGCTGCATCACGCAGCTCGCCGCGAATCGCCGAGATCTCCCAACTGCCGCGGTGCGGAAATGCGATATCGAGAGCGAGGCGGCGTTCTTCGGCGCTAAAGCCGGTCACGCGCAGGACAGCCTTCGGAAACTCGGGCGTCGGGCTTTCAAGAGAGACTTCCAAGAGCGTGAAGGGCAGGATGCGCGCAGACGGCAACACCACGGCGATCCGGGCTGCTTCGCCAGACACGGTCTCTCCCGCAGGGGGAACCAGGGTGACCTGCACCCTTCGCAGCAGCAGCGACTTGGCGATAATCACCACGGCGGCTACTGACAGCACCCCGAGCAGCCCGTAAGCGAGCGCAGCCGACACAACATCGGAGTGCTCTGCTACCGGCCCAAGCATGAGGTAGGTAATAAATAGAGTAAGGACGACGGCCCTGGGGGAGAGGGGGCCCAAACCTGAGTCCAAGCCCAACTTGTGGAAAACTGCCCGAGGGGTCTCCAGTATGGACTTTGCGAGGTTGTTTTTCATTCAGCTATGTCAGCCTCTTGAGCCAGTTTTCCACAGGCGGCAAGGTCCTGTGGATACTTGTGGAAAAATATCCCCAACAGCTCGGCTCGAAAGTAAAGCGCTTATACTGCCCCTTCTGGGTTCCCAGTACGATGCAAAATCGCGCATTCTCTTCGCGGCAAACATCGTAAGACGGACGGACAGCGTGCGAGCTTCAAAACGGGCTTCTGTCACCATAACGCACGGTCCACACTTGGGAAATAGAGCAGGCGAGAAGGATACGTGAACAGCACAGAAGCGAGCAGCACGGGGCGGGGCCCGATGGTGACTGAGGTCGACGACCGCGGCTACCTTCGGCTCGAGAGCGAGCTGAGAGCGGGCAGCGATACACTGCTCCTAAAACCGAAAGCAGAGGAGGGAGGGCTCGGGCGATTGCAGCCCACGCCCTTTGGCATGCTTGCGCCTTCACTCGCGCAGCACCTCGGGCTTCTCGATCTGCTCGCAGATGAGATCGTGCCACACCTCGCTCCGCGTTGCCCAGCGTGCGGCCGGCTGGCGCACCCTCCAGGTGACCCGCACGGAGTCGCGCTTCCAACCGAAGGTTTTCTTGCTGTGGCGCTCGTCGATGACCGACAGGATCTACCGCTGCGCGAGCGTTGTGAGCTTCTCGGCACCGAACGTGCTGTCGTAGGCGACTCAATCGTGCGCGTAGAAGAAGCTCCAGCATCGGGTGGCGAGCCAGTGCTTGCGCTCGTGTCGGCCTCGCATGAACACGAATTCCGGTCGACGATATCCCTCTGGCTCAGGCGTGGCAGTGCAACGTTGCGGGTGCTTCACCTGACGGAACGTGGAGCACCAGCACGAGAGCTGGCGCAACTTCACGCTGCGTGGAGCTGCTCCCCGTGTGGCACAAGCGTTAGTCCAGCATCGAGAGGTGAGCTTGCAGCAGCGCCCGAATGCGCCCGATGCAACGGCGAAGGGTGGCTAGAGGTAGACCGTAGGCGCCTCACCGCATGTGAAGCGTGTGATGGCTTCGGCCGGAATTCTGATTTCGCGCGGTATGAGTGGCATGGAACGAGGCTCTCCCAGCTCGCTGGGGTTGCTCTCGACACCGTGCGAGCGAAACAGGCTCCTGATTCGTCGGTGGCAGCAACTCTCGATTGCGCCCTGCGCCATGGCTTCGGGGGATACCCCCTCGGCGCGCCGCTTGGCACGCTCTCTGTCGGAGAGCGCGCCAGGCTCACCTCGTTGTGCCTTGAACTTTCAGGCGTAGAGGGTTACTCGGTCGGCGCAGACGGGGCCGCGGTCTTTCCTTCAGGGCCTGAACCGGGCGCTCTCGGGCCACAGCTCTTCATTCCGCGGACTGTGAAGATCAAGGATCGTGGGCGGGGACCTTCGAGCGAACGATTTTCGGTGCGCTTCATTGAGCGGGGGCCGCTACACGAAGCTGAGATCTCTTTTCCAGTTGGGGCTCTCAGCGCCGTTCAAGGAGAGAGTGGGAGCGGGAAGTCTCTGTTGCTCGAAGAGATCTCCTTCCTCTTCGCGCGGCGGCGAAAGCTGGCGCAGCGCTGCTCTTTTCCGGGGCTCTCACGCTGTACCATCATCGATCCGCTAGCACCGTTGCCGAGCCTAGTTGGCGATCTAGTCGGCATGACACCGATCATGTCGGAAGAGCTTGCGAGCACCCGGGTCGCGCGCGAGCGTGGGGTTGAGGCGAGAGATATTAGCCTTTCGACCTCGCGCTTCCGTTGTTCTAGCTGCGGCGAAAAACTGCAAGAGCAGGGCTGCACCGAGTGCGGCGGGACAGAGATCGATTTTGTCGCGGGCGACATTCCTTTCGGGAAGATGCGCTGGAGTGAGGTGCTGCACGTGCCTCTGGCGGTGGCGGCGGGTCTGCTCTGGAGATCGGATCAGGTTGAGGCGATCGCCGCCGCGCTACCTGGGGAGCTAGCGGGGCGCCTGACACTCGCTTCGCGCACGGCAGCCCTGAGCGGCCCGGAGCAGCGTGCCCTATGCATTTTGAGCGCGCTGGCTGGGATCGCTTCGACCAAGCGCGGCGCCCATCCAGCACCCCTTCGCGGGGAGCTGCTGCTCGTCAATGCCCCCTTTAGTCTGTCGTGCGAGCACCAGGCAGCCGTTTGGAAGCTACTCGGTGAGCTCAATGATCGAGGCGCTACGATACTTTGCGCCGGTGTGCCACAAGCTCTCGAAAGTGGATTCAGCTCTGTGCTACGGTTACGACCTTCTGGCGAGGTGGCCGCTGAACGGATAGGCCACCGCATGTACGACGTTCGGTACTCTCGTTCCGTTCGCGCTGAGGTGGTGAAGCAATGATGGGCATACGACTATCTGATAAGGCGATCTCTCGCGAAGAGCTCAAGGAGCTCCTCTACCGCCGGCGGTACGCTATTCCGAACGCCGTTACCGTGGGCAACATGTTCTGCGGCTTTCTGGCGATCATGTACTCGTCGACGGGACGCTTCGAAAAAGCCTCGATCGCGGTGCTGATCGCGATCCTCCTCGATGGTCTCGACGGCAGGGTCGCCCGGCGCTTGAATGCCACTTCCAAGTTCGGCATCGAGTTCGACTCACTCTCCGATCTCGTTTCGTTCGGTGTGGCGCCAGCGGTTATGATCTACCACTGGGCGTTCCATCGGCTCGCCCCTGACTTTGGCGTGGCGCTGACTTTCTTCTATGCGCTGTGTGCCGCAAGCCGCCTCGCGCGCTTTAATGTTTCAGCAGAGAACTTGAAGAGCTTCACCGGGCTTCCGACTCCGGGCGCTGCGATCTTCGTCGTTGCGCTCGTGCACGCGCTCCCGTACGAGCAGAACTCGTACCCGATGACGATCGTAGGCGCGCTCGCGATGCTCAGCATCGGGTATCTGATGGTCTCTACGATCGAGTTCTTCAGTATAAAGCAGTTCAAGCTCTCAGGGGTCAAGGTGCGGTGGCACATCGCGCTTGGTCTCCTGATAGCTCTGGCATGGTACGACCCCCGCCTCGGGCTTATGGCCCTCGGAGGAGGGTACGCTGCAAGCGGACCGTTCATGAAGGTTCGCAGCAGGCTGCCGACTTGGTTGGGCGGCATGCGGAGCACGAGGTGGCCTCAGACTCCGCCTGCGCAGAGTGCGTAGCTGCTTCTCCTGTCGCAAAAAAACGGCGAGCAGCTTGTTGACGATCTTCCCACCGAAGGTCGGGCGATATTGGAAGTTACGCAGCGGTCGGCTTGACAGTGTATATATTGACCGGCAGCAGATTGAGCCACACCCGCTCACGCGCCAAGTAGTTTATCGACCCCGAGCGCTTTAGGTACTCGTTTACCTCCCGAATACGCTCAGCGCGGTCTGCAGGAGCAAGGGCGCCGTTAAACGTGCGCATGCCGATGTACTCGTAGTACGTCATGAGGGTGTCCGGGCTGCTTACCTCTCGCAGCCGCTGGAAGATCTCTCGGACGGTGTTAAGGTCGAAGTTCACGAAGGGCAGGGCGCAGACGATCATATCGTAGCGAACCCCTAATGGAATTTCTTGGGCAGCACCTTCGAAGAAAGTCACCCGGTCACGGTGTCTCAGGAAGTCTTCGTTCTGCTCCAAGCGATCGCGGAGCAATTTCATAAACCGCGGGTTGATTTCGCAGATGGTGAGGGTGTCACCTTCACGCATCTCACGCAGCATCGGCATGGTAACCGAGCCTGTCCCTGGCCCGAGCTCTAGGATGTTCTTCGGCTTGCGGTTAGCTTCACGGAGAGGAGCTATGAGCGCCTGAGCGGCCCAGCGCGAGGTAGGAAAGCAGGCCCCTGTCGTCTTAAACTCAAGGAGGAACTCACGCAGAAAGACGAGATTCTCTTTGATCATACCAACGAACGATTCCCCGTAGACCGGATCGGTGAGCCTAAGTGCCATAAGCCCTCCCGGTCCTCGCAGCCGATAGGGTGTTATGGCCTGAAAACGGAGGCGCGTAGCTACGCACATCCCCTTTTTGCGAGGGAGAGCACCGACCGCCCAGCGCAAGGCTGCATAATGTAATGATCCAGGCGCCTTCGGTCCAGCCTCCGGCTATAAGAAATTTCGCCCACCGCTCCGGTCGCAGAGCGGCGCACCGCCTTTTCCAAACGACGGTCCTACTAGTACCAGAGCTGTGTAAGCGCAACATGTGAACCATCAGGCACTTGCTGGAAGGTCGTTTTACAACCCCCAACCCCTGTCGATTGAGTCGGTATGTCACACTAGTAGCTTCATAAAACGGAGCTAAAAGGGTAAAAGAAAAGGCTAGGGAGCCCGGTCGATGCCGGCCCGCATGGGCAGGTAAAGAATCGACCGCGATTTAGTTTCTGAGGTGGCACAACCCGCACCTGTATTCAGAGGGATACGCGCGGACTCTCTGCACAGCTCAAAAATTGAGAAGCGCCTGAAGGGCCGCCTTCGCTTGCGCGAGGGTGTTGTCTCACTAGTATTCAGTACGGCATTTGCGTAGGCGCAGTCTGCCGGATTTTACGAGGAGCGCTGATGCAAGCTCGATTACTCTGGCAGAGGTTTAAGGAGCGGCTCTTCTTCGATTCCTCCAGTGGATTCTCGCTCGACACGAGCCGCCTGAACTACGACGAGTCGTACATCGCCAAGATGGAGCCGAAGATGCAGGCTGCCTTCGAGGCCATGGCTCGGCTTGAGGCTGGAGAGATTGCGAACCCTGATGAGGGGCGCATGGTTGGGCACTACTGGCTGCGCGCCCCGCAGCATGCTCCGTCACCGGAGATCTCCTCGGCGATCACGACCACTCTCACTCGCATCAAGAGCTTCGCCGCACATGTGCACTCCGGCGCAGTCGCTCCGCAGCCGGGGACGAAGTTCACTCACATCTTGCTGGTCGGCATCGGCGGTTCCGCGCTTGGGCCGCAGTTCGCTAATCAGGCTCTCGGGACTCCGAAAGACCCGATGGGCATCTCCTTCTTCGACAACACGGACCCGGACGGGATGGCGAAAGTTGTGCTTTCGCTTCCGAAGCTCGATCAAACCCTCGTAATCGTGATCTCAAAGTCAGGCGGCACAAAAGAGACCCGCAACGGGCAGCTCGTCGCCAAGAGCGCGTTCGAGGCGGCAGGGCTAGACTTCAGGAAGCACTTCGTAGCGGTGACGGGCGAAGGGAGCGAGCTCGACAAAACTGCCGTTTCCGAGGGCTGGCTTGAGCGATTCCCGATGTGGGACTGGGTTGGAGGGCGTACGAGTGAGTTCAGCGCTGTGGGGCTCCTGGCGCTCGCCTTGCAAGGCGTTGATATCGATCGTGTTCTCAAGGGTGCTGCGCACATGGACGAGCTGACGCGCTCGCGCGAGATCGCGAAGAACCCAGCGGCGCTGCTCGCGCTTGCGTGGTTCCACTGTGGGTGCGGGAAGGGGATGAAGGACATGGTTGTTCTGCCCTACAAAGATCGGCTCGAGCTGTTCAGCCGTTACCTGCAGCAGCTGGTGATGGAGAGCCTCGGCAAAGAGCTCGACCTTGACGGCAAAGTCGTCAACCAAGGGATAGCCGTATACGGCAACAAGGGCTCCACCGACCAGCACGCCTACGTGCAGCAGCTCAGAGAGGGACTCAACAACTTCTTTGCGGTTTTTATCGAAGTGTTGCGTGATCGCTCAGAGCGCACACCTCAGGTCGACCGGCTGAAGGGTTTTGCGCCGGAGACGCTCCGCGTTGAGCCAGGCTTCACCAGCGGTGACTACCTGCTGGGTTTCCGTCTCGGCACTCGCGCAGCGCTGTTCGAGAAGGGGCGTGAGAGCGTTACTGTCACTGTGACCGAGGTCAATGAAGAGTCGGTCGGGAT
Organism: uncultured Bdellovibrionales bacterium; assembly: GCA_964654585.1. Taxonomy (GTDB): domain Bacteria; phylum Bdellovibrionota_C; class UBA2361; order UBA2361; family OMII01; genus OMII01. Next base: position 2,681 of record CAZZJR010000028.1, on the reverse strand, counting down.
GCTCATCGCGCTCTTTGAGCGGGCAGTCGGGCTCTACGCATCACTGATTAACATCAACGCGTACCATCAGCCGGGAGTTGAAGCTGGCAAGAAGGCTGCCGCCGCGGTGTTGCAGCTCCAGGGCCGAGTCGAAGCGTGCCTGAAAGAGGCCGGCAAGCCGATGTCGGCGGATGAGGTAGCCCAGGCGATCGGAGAGGCAGACTCGGCCGAGACGATCTTCGCCATCGCCAGGCACCTTGCTGCGAATGGGCGGCTTGAGGCCCGGCATGCGGCTCGCCCCTATGACGATCTCTTTTCGGCAGCATAACGAAAGGGTTTAAGACGATGCGTAGCAGAGGGCGGTAATTCAGGATGAATTTCGAGCTGCTTGGTGCCGCGGCGCACTCCTGGGGGCTTGTGATCGTGATGGTTGTCATGATCACCCTTTTTGTTAGTGAAAAGATCCCTGTCGATATCACTGCGATGGCTGTGTTGGTGTTCTTGCTGCTCGGCAAGTACGTGACACCAGAGGAGGCCTTCAGCGGATTTTCTTCGCCAGTCGTTATCGTGATGGTCTCGACACTTTTCGTCGCGGGAGCCCTGCGCGTGACCGGCGTGAGCGACGCCGTTGCCCGCTGGATCCGTGGATACGCTGGCTCAAATGAGCGCGTAGCGATCGGTATCGTCATGCTCGTCTCGGGGTGCCTCTCTGCCTTCATGAACAACGTGTCGGCGGCGGCGCTCCTCATGCCGGCTGTGGCGATGCTCTCGCATGAGAGCGATATCCCGCCATCTCGCCTCTTCATCCCGCTTGCATTCGCGGTCTCGCTTGGCGGAATGCTGACCCTGATCGGCTCTCCGCCGAACATCCTCGCGGCAGACCTGATGAGCAATCACGACATGACGCCTCTGTCGCTCTTCCAGTTCTTTCCATACGGGCTCACGGCGCTCCTGGTTGGAACGGCTTTCATGATGCTGTACGGAGTCAAGCTCCTGCCGGTACGAAAGACGCACGGGGTCACTCGTCGCATAACCGACCTGCGAGTCCTCTACCGCCTTCAGGACAGGATCTTCTCGGTACGAGTGCCAGAGGGTTCGGCGGTGCTCGGCAAGTCACTCGCGGAGTTGCGCTTCGGCTCTCTCGTTTCAGGGGTCGTGGTAACGATCATCCGCGGAGGGAAGAAGCTGCTTTCGCCGAAGCCAAGCGAGCGGCTCCAAGAGCGGGACGTTCTGTTGGTGCGCGGAAATCCCGAGAGCTTCGCCGAGCTGCAGGCGCTCCAAGGGCTCGCCCTCACCGAGCCGAGCACCGAGCTCTTGGCGCGCATCTCGCAAGGTTCGGACGTCCTCAAGCTCTCCCTGCGCGAGGTGCACACGGAGAGCCGCGTGATGCTGCTGCGTGAGCTGCTCAAGAGCACAGGAGTTGTTCCTGTCTCAGTTGAGCGCGCAACTCGCGAGCACGCTTGGGAGTCTCGGCCGCCGTCGTGGTTCCTCGACTCAAGCGTACACGACGGTGATGTGATAATCGGCTGCATCTCGGGACGCTTCCGTGAGGACTCGCCGCTCGTCGACATGGACATGCTTGAGGTTGAAGACCCGCAGCGGTTGTTGAGCAGCGCCACCTTCACGATACGGATCGAGAAGGGAGACTGGCAGGGCGCGCCGCTGCATCGCTTGGCGCACGAGACGAAGCTTCCGATCCTGGCCCGCATCGGCGAGGGTGGCGACGTGCAGTGGCTCGATGTGCCGGTGCTTGAGGCGAGCGGAGAGGTTGGCCCTACTCGGCTGTCGGCGGAGCACGTGCTCAAGGAAGGCGAGGTGTTTCTCGTCAGCGGAAACGTCGAAGAGGCCCGCCGCAGGGCCTCCCTTGGGACGCTTGTGTTTGAGGCCGAGGCCGCTTCATCGGAGATCGAGAGCCCCGACGTGGGGATCATCGAGCTGATCCTGACGCCGCGCTCTGAGCTGATCGGCAAGACCATCGCCGATCTTCACTTCCGCGAGAAGTACGATGCTCAGGTGCTCGCGCTGTGGCGTGACGGAAAGCCGCTCCTCTCGCTCTCATCGGCACTCCCGCTCGTGTACGGCGATGCGCTCCTGGTTCAGGGGCCGCGCCAGGCGTTCCCGCTTATGGCGAAAGATCCTGATTTCCTTCTTCTCTCCGAGCATCGTATCGCGCCGAAGCTGAGCCGGAAGTCGGTCTTCTCAATACTGGCGCTTGCGATGCTGATGCTCGTGCCGATCCTGACGGGGCTTCCGGTGCACGAGACTGCCTTCTTGGCTGCGGCCGTTGTTGTCTTCACTGGTGCGATAACGATGGAGCAGGCGTACCGTGAGATCGACTGGCGGGTTGTGTTCCTCCTGGCTCTCATGATTCCGCTTGGGCGGGCGGTCGACCACGTGGCAGATGTCGAGCACATGGCCCAGGGGCTCGATAATCTGGCGCAGGCAGTTCCGCCGATGGGGATCGCCGCGATTCTGCTGATACTTGGCAGCCTGATTAGCCAGGCGATCGACAGCTCCGTCGCGGTCATCTTCCTTGGTCCGCTCGCGCTCTCGCTTGGCTCGAATCCTGGCAGCTCGCCGCACGGCCTCCTGCTGGCCGTAACGCTAGGCAGTTCGCTGGCCTTTATGTTGCCGACGAGTTGTCGATCGAACTTGCTTGTGTCGGGCGCGGGAGGGTACCGCTCCCGAGACTTCATGCGGGT
>CAZZJR010000027.1:23210-35454 GCA_964654585.1 uncultured Bdellovibrionales bacterium | reverse complement strand
GGGACATGCTGTGTAGAAAACGTCTTCTGTCTCAGGGGAGTTAGGAGCCGGCCACTCTGTTCCTGCCCCATCTCTTCGTCTTCTTCCTTTGCAGGATCAGGAGGAAGACTCCCCCCCCCTTTTTTTTCGCTGCTTCAGATGAGAATTATCTTCCCGCTGCTTCCTGCTGCTGCACGGCTTCCATGTAAGCCGGAATAAACTCTTCAAGGAACCCGAGTCCAAACATCGCTCCATAGCAGACGATGGAGACAACAATTGAGAACCATACTGCGTTGGGTTGCTGCTTGAAGACCGCAGACTTGTTTCTCCAGTGCATCATGAGTGGGTGAAAGAGGTTCAAGCAGCAGCATCCCGTTATGAGTAGGGTAAGCCCGATGAAGACCGGATGGTTTTTGCTGTAATCGCTCGGCTGCAGCCGACCTTGTGCCACGGCGGTTCGAACGGCGTTGAGCTCTACCAGGTGCAGAATGACGAAGAGAATCACCCCCAGGTTGCTGACGTACGGCATACAACACAGGATAACTCCCCAACAGAGAAAGTCTCCGTAGTCCGGTATCGCCGGTGCGGGCTGCCCAATCAGGGGCTGAGGAGTCGGCTCACCAGCTGCAAGGGGGGGCGGTGCTGCCTGAAGTACTGAGCCGGCGCGCACCCAGTCGGGCATTCCTTCCTCCCAGACGAGATCGTCAGCCTTAATGGCGCCGCTCTCAAAGAGCCTTTTAATCTCTTCAGGCTCGACGGGGCCTCTGCGTTCTCCGTTGTGTGCGTAGTACCATTTGCTCATTGTGAAGCCTCATCTGGTTTGGTTGTTGAATGTAAGCGGAAGAGCAATCCCTGTTGATTGAGTAGCTCCGGTTTCGGGGAGTAGAGAGCGTCGTAAACGTGATGGCCCCACAGAAATGCTGCTGCCGTGCTGAGAACTACCCACTGCGACATGCCGAGGCGCACCGCGGGCAGCAAGGCTCTACGGCGAGTCACCTCAAGTGACATGACAATGAGCAGGAGTACCGCGACTGCGAGTGCCGGGAACGCAATCCAGTTGAAGTACAGCGCCCGCTGAAAGTCTCCGTGCAAGATAAAGTGCGTGGCGCGGGTTCCGCCGCAGAAGAGGCAGGGGATTCCAACCACGTTTAGGAAGTCGGGAAAGGCCCAGGCGGGGCTGCGCCAGTCTGGATTGAGGAAGAATGCGTACGTGAGGAAGCTCAAGATCAGCAGAATGCCGAAAAGACGGGTTTGCTTCTGCGATGAGCTTAGGGGGAGAGCGGGTACGCGGACCATACCTATCGTTTTTTAAACCACCGATTCGGTTCGGGTCAAACGGAAATCACGGGAAGCCCGAGCCAAGTGCTCTCGCTGTGCGCGCTTTCACAGGTCTCTCTGCGTCAGCACTCCTGCTCGTCTACTCCGTGCCGATCTTTGACTCGCACCCCTGGTGGCGGAGGAGAGAGGTGGGCGCTGTGAGGCTGTTGGTTCTGATGGTTGAAACATCTTCGGCTGGCTAACGCGGGAGGTGTCAGTTCCTCCGGAGGCGGCGTCGGTTAGACCTAGGGTTGAGTAATAGGCCTCGTGGTCTACGTGCTATTTGCGAATGTCGAGCACGTTTACGTTCACGTGGGTGGAAGAGGCTTGCCGAGAACGAGCTTTGGCTCCCTACATCGGGCGGAAATCGGTCCGGGAGGTAATCGACTGCACGAAGCCCGCAAGAATCTTGATCGCTCCCTCTAGATCCTTGTAGCTGCACACCTCTACCTGGCTGTGCATGTAGCGGTTCGGTATTCCTATGCTCGCTGCGGCGACGCCGCGGCCCGAGACCTGAATCGAGTTAGCATCGTTTCCAAGCGGCCGCGGGGAGGGTGCGGGCTGGAATGGGGCTTTCGCGCGCTTTGCAGCCTCTTTGAGCATCTTGCCGACTACGGGGTTTGTGTTCGGGCCACTCGTAATCGTTGGACCACCGCCGAGCTTGCACGGTGCTGCCTTGCTGTTCTCGTGCCCCGGATTGTCTGTGGCGTGGGTGACGTCAATTGCGATGCCGACCTCGGGGCTGATCCCAAAAGCGGAGGTGGCGGCGCCGCGGAGCCCTACTTCCTCTTGCACCGTGCTTACGGCGTACAGCCCGACGTTGAGCTTCTTTGACGAGCAGACGCGCAACGTCTCCATTGCTACGAAGAGGCCAACTTTATCATCGAGGCCAGGAGCGCAGATGAGATCGTTCCCCATCTCAAGCACGCCGAGCTTAAACGTCGCACAGTCGCCGATGGCAACGCGCTTCTCCGCTTCCTTCTTGCTCTTCGCTCCGATGTCGATCCAGATCTTCTCGATGTCGTTCTTAGTCTTGTCGCGCTCGTCAGCGCTCTGGGCGTGAATCGGCTTTCTGCCGACGATTCCCTCGACGGGGCCTTTTTCGCCGAAGATAGTGACGCGTGCACCGTGCAGCACCCCAATATCCATGCCGCCGAGAGCAGAGACGTAGACGAAGCCTTCGCCCGTGATGTGTCGGACCATGAGCCCGATCTGGTCGCAGTGGCCTGCGAGCATCACCTTCCGCTCAGCTTTGGGGTTGAGGGCAGCGATCACGTTGCCGTGCAAGTCAGTCTCGATCGAATCGGCGTACTTCTTCATTCGGTCACGCACGATGCGCTGGACGGGCTGCTCGTAGCCGGTCGGGGAAGGGGTATCGAGGAGCTTGTGGAGGAAGTCTTTTGAGTTCATAGGGGAAGCAGCAAATATAAAGAACTATTGGGCGAATCGTACGGCAAAGTGGTGTGAGACGACCAGCTTGAGCCGAAACTCTTTCACTAGAGAGGTTAGATGCGAGCCGGGGTGTTTACGGAGCGCCCGGTTTCATCCAATGTTTGAGTGTGCGGGGCCGACACCTCTCTTGCGGCTAAGCGATAAACAACGTATCGAACGCGCCTATGCGAGCAGATCCAACAGCCAGCCGACTCAAAGCCCTCGACCGCGCCCTTATCGCTGGGCTCGCTCGTGGCGCTGCAGCTCGCAAGCCTGGGCAGCACACCCGCCAACGGTCATTCGATGGCTGGCTTAAGCGGATCAGCTCGGCTGGAGATCTTCGGAAGCTCAGCGCCGAGCTGGCGCGTGGGGGCCTGTTCGATATCCGCTGCGAGCGTCACGTTGTTCGAGACAGGGATGGTGAACGATTCACGATGACGATAGCGCGAGCCGTCTCGACTGAGATGTGGCCCATGGGAACGAACTACTGGGTGCGAGACAACGCCCTAATCGGCGCGCGATTCCTTGAGAGCGATGCGGCAGCGGGGGTACGACTCGGAAAGGCGCTGCTGCTCTCAGCCCTCTCGTTCATGTCGACAGAGAGCCAGCTTAAGCGCTTTGATCGGATGATTCGCTCATCGTCGAAACTGTTTAAGTCCGATCCGATGAACTGGCCGTACGTCTTTGCTACGGTGAAAGGTAACCTCAACACGGCAACTCGCGAAGGGTGGTCACACAAGCAAGATGCCTGGCAGATGGTCGCCTGGTACGTGCTTTCCGGAATCGAACGAGGGCTGCTCTCGCTTTCAGACCTCACTCCGAAGCACCGCCAGTTTCTTGCGGCAGTCGTGCCGTTTCTGATCAGCATCGACTTCGTCACTGCCGAAAACAGCGGCTCCTGGGAAGAAATCCCTGCCATTCGCAGCTCGGTTCGGGCTTGGGAGCACCGGCTGATTGTGAAGATAGCTAAGTTGTCGCGCCAGCAGAGCTTCGCTTTCCTCGAGCGCGGGTTCCTCAAGGCGAGGCGCCACCTCCCGGGGCCGTACCGTCGCCGCTCGCTGCAAGAAGCCGTGTCGTTGATCGAGCGTCGTGCGATTGCGGCGATGGTTCGAGACCTGCCGTTTGAGAGCCCCTGCTATCCGAAGCGAGATTTGCGGTACCGTGAGGGGGACGGCGCGCTGGCGCAGCTCCTACTGCTCGACTATCCGCGATTTCTTGCGGGGCGGGCCGGAAAGAAGGATAGCTGGGCAACTCAACTGGAGCAGCGACTCCTCCGGCAGTTATTAAAGCTAGTCGACAAGAAGTCCGGCGGCATCTACCGCTACGCTGACGACTCGTACCAGCGCAGCGGCTTCTTCAGGAATGAGACGGTGCAGGCCTTAAACAAGCTGTGTGGCGGCCCCTCCGGAGACGCTAGTAGCCAGATCGCTGCGAGGGACCAGATTATTCCGCGCGGCCGCAAGGCAGCCTGGACGCACTTCGTGTGGCAGCTTGCGGCTTGGGCAGGAGAGCGCTGCATCGAGAGCGGCTCGCAGCGCTACAGGACGCTGCATGAGCGGTTCTTCAAGGCAGGGCTCGGTCTTGTGACTGGAGCGAGGGAGATATCGTGCGATGTCGGCCCGGATGGGTTGGCTCGAATAATAAAGCTCCCGAGCCTGCGGATGCCTGAGTGCTACATCGCTGAACGAACAGCGGCAGGCCGAGAGATACTCTTTCCCTCTCCCCACACTCCGCTTAACTGGGCGGTGGGAGAGATGATCAACTCCTTCCGCATCCGTGAGCGCCTTCTGATCCTGCGGTGAGATTTTGGGCACCCACTAGCCCAGCAACCGGCATCGGGAACGGCACCGGAGCCGGTGCCGGTGCCGTTCCCGGGGTGGATTGGATTAGGGCGAAGAGGGTTTGGCTTGGGAGGTGTACCAAACAGCGGTTTTTGCGCTATCCTGCGGCGGATTTTAACGAACAGGCGCCAAACCATGTCAACGCACGAGCCACAGGGCGAAGAAGCAGTAGAAGTAGCAACCGACCGCATCGCCGAGCGAGCCAACCGGCTCGCTAAGCTTGAAGGGTTCAAAGCCGCGGGGATCCACCCGTACCCAGCCAAATTCGAGAAGGGGATGGACCTCAAGGATGCGCGTGAGCTTGAGGAGAACGCGCCAGCCAAGAGTGCTGGTCGTATCATGCTTTTTCGGCAGATGGGCAGCATCACCTTTGCGCACCTACAGGATTTCTCTGGCCGCATGCAGGTAATCTTCAAGAAAGACACGCTCGGGCCAGACCTCTACAAGCTCATCACGAAGAACCACGACCTTGGAGACTTCATCGGCGTTGAGGGAACGATCTTCACGACGAAGACCGGCGAGAAGTCGATCCTCGTCAAGACCTGGACCTTCCTCGGCAAGGCGCTCCTTCCGCCGCCAGACAAGTTTCATGGGCTAAAGGATCGTGAGCTCCTCTATCGCCAGCGTTACCTCGACCTGATGGCTAACGAGGAGACGCGCAAGCGGTTTGCGCTGCGTTCTGACTTCCTGCGTGGCCTTCGCGAGTTCTACTGGCAGGAGGGGTTCATGGAGGTTGAGACATCAACCCTGATGCACAACGCCACGGGAGCTGCCGCCCGGCCATACCACACGCACAACAACGCGCTCGACATCGATCTTGTGCTGCGCATCTCGCACGAGCTCCCGTTGAAGGAGCTGATTGTCGGCGGGTTCGAGAAAGTTTTTGAGCTTGGGAAGGCGTTCCGCAACGAGGGGCATGACCCGTCGCACCTTCCTGAGCACACGCACCTAGAGCACTACGCAGCGCTGTGGAGCTTCGAGGAGAATATCCGGTTCACCGAGCGGATGTTCGACTTCCTGCTCGACCGGCTCAACCTGCCGCGCCAGATGACGCTCAAAGACCGTGAGGGCAACGACCACGTTGTTGACTGGAGCACTCCGTGGCCTCGACAGGACTACGTGGAGCTCATCAAGCGCGATTCAGGCATTGATGTCATGTCGTACGACTCTGCTGACAAGCTGCGTGCCGATATCCGCAGCCGCGGCATCGAGTTCGACGGCATGAAGAGCATGGGACTGACGACCCTCATCGACAACCTCTACAAGAAGGTGAGCCGTCCGAAGATTATCCGCCCGACAATTCTGGTGAACTACCCTAAGATCCTCCAGCCGCTCGCGCGAGTTAGCGACCAGGACGCGCGGCTCGTTGATCAGTTCCAGCTCGTTGTGAACGGCTGGGAGATCGTCAAGGCATACTCTGAGCTGGTTGACCCGATCGACCAGCGCGAGCGCTTCGTCGAGCAGTCTGCGGCGAAGAGCGAGGGAGACGAAGAGGCGATGGACGTGGACGAGGGGTACCTCGTTGCCATGGAACACGGCATGCCGCCGATTAGCGGCTGGGGCATGGGAGTGGACCGAGTTTTGGCGCTGCTCACCGGCCAAGACAATCTGCGTGATGTGGTGCTCTTCCCATTAATGCGGCCGGAACAGGGGTAGGCTGACAAGAGGAAGAGGAAAAAGCCCCCTTCATCTTTATCCTAATGCTTCTCTTCCTCCCGCACCTGCACTGGCTCCTGCTCATAATCAGCACAATTCCCCAGATTGGCTGCGATATTCGCGCCGGAAGACCTGGATGAGGACGAGGAGGACGAGGAATTCAGTGCAGGTGCAGGAGAAGGAGAAAGGGAGGGAGGGGTATTAGGAAGGTAGCAGTCGGCTAGCACCCCCCTTCTTTGCGTTAGGGGTCGTGAGATCCAGGGGAAGGTAGTAGTATGACTTCAGTAAGCAGCACTCGTATGAGCAGCCATGACTACCTCACCACGCACCATCCAAGAGCTTGAGGCGCTGAAGCTCGGCGACCTGCCGGTGCTCGAGATCGTGGCGCGGGAAACAGTTCCGTACCGGATAGATCGTCAGTGGGGACCTTTCGATGAGCTGGGGCTACGTGCCATCGATGACCTTTGGTTTCCTGAGAGCGCTAAGGAGAGATCGCTAATTTTTAGCACTGCTGAGATGGCGCTCCCCGATGGTTTTGAGTCCCTCGCAATCCCGACGCCCATCGCGCTTGAGCGCGCTTTCTTCCACATCCAAGAGATCGCCACGATCGTCATCAATCCGAAAAGCCCAGTCGAAGGAGTATCAGAGCTACAGGCTGGTGTTCTCGAGGCAGTACGTGGTGCCGAGGAAGACGAGATTCGGCTATCGAGAGCCGAGCTCGCTGCGGTACTCGGCATGTTATCTGCCGGGAAAAAGCGCGCTGCAAATCCTCTCGTCAAGGCGCGCAACCTACTGCGTGATGGCTCGCTCTTTGAGGCGTACTACTTGGCGCGCAAGTGTCGAGAGCAGGGAAAGGGGGATGTAAAGCTCGCGTGGTTCCTTGAGCTCATGAGCGTAAGCTTCCTCGGCCTGCCGGAAGAGTCTCTTGCTGCGTACGAGGAGCATCCCGACCGCGGCAGCTCAACTCCTCACGCGATGCTGCTCGCGGCGCGATTCCGACTCTTGCTGCGCCAGATGAACGAGGCGCGCACGATCCTCCACACGCTTACCTTCAATGACGAGCTAGGAGCACTCGCAGCATGCGAGCTGGCGCGCTCCTACAACCTGAGTGGCGACTTCAGCCGCGCCATCGATGCTGCCTCTCTTGCGATCTCGAAAGACGGCAGCTACGCCGAGGCGTACCTGGTCCGAGGAGTTTCGCACCGTGGCCTTGCGTATCCGAGCGGTGAAGAAGATGGGCTGAAAGAAGCCCTGAAAAACTTTGAAATCGTTGCAAAGCGCAGCGGATTCGGTGCGGCTGAGGCCTGCTTCCATGCGGGCACGGTTTTCGGCAGGCTCGGGGCACTCGATGAAGCGGAGCGTTCGTTGCGGCAGTCTCTCTTTCAGCGCGATCGCTTCTCGGCGCGTGACGCCCTCGTGCGTGTGCTGTGCGCTGGGGGCAGGGGCTGCGAGGCCCAAGATGAGCTCTCAGTCCTAGAGAAGCTCGCACCGACTCTTAGCCAGAAGCTCAAGACAGATGTAGCGGAACACCTCACGCCGAGCGCACTGCACAAGCCAACTCCTGCTGAGGCGGGTGTCGTAGCGGACCTCTGGAGCGGCGATTTTACAGCGGCGCGCCAAGCGGCCTCACAGGTAGTTGATTCCTGGAAGCTGCCGATCAGCCGCACAGCAGACGATTTCGCCGTGCTCGATGACTTTATCAACCGCTTCGCTCCGGCTGGAGACTTTCCATCGACGGGAGAGTGGGGTGCATTGGGCCGCGCTGACTCAGCCACGGTCGCTCGGGTGCTCGCCATCTTCCTCGGGGACCTCCTTGTCTCGCTCGGTGGAGCGGCGTGGGCTGAAACGTCAGGTGAGCGGTTGGCGGTGCAGTTGTCAAAAGATGGCACACGGGTGCCGATTGAGGTATTTGTGCGCGACCGGCTCGTGCTTGGAGCAGCCGGCGACAATTTCTCCGGGCTTGAGTCGCTAGTGTCCCACCTGCGCTCTGCCGAAGAGATTATTAAAGCGCCACCGCTGCCAAATTGGTGGGTCGTTGCGAGTGCTGCTGATCGCGCCGAGTACTCAGAGGCAGCAGCTCATGGAGCGAAGCGTCTCTCTCAGCTCGGGGCGAAGCTTACTGGAGGGCTCGCCGACCTCGAGGAGGTCGACCGCATCGTCGACATGTGTTTTGAGCCAGGCGGCTCGGTGAAGTCGGGCATGGAGGAGACGCTGGCGGAGAGCGCTGACCAGTTCGTAATAGAGAGTGCGCTGTACGTCGGCAGCATCGTGACTGCCATCGTTCCGGCTGAGTGGTGCTCGCACCAGCAGCCGGAGGGCATCTCCCTCGTTCACCCCGGTATTGGTCGCATCTTCCCGGTAGCCAAGATGCAGCGCCGGGTGTTCCTCTCAACAGCGGCTGACTTTGCGGCCCGGATGTCGAGTGTCGCCTTCGGTGTTGCGGCTGCATCCGTGCAGGAAGGAATCCGGACGGGGTTGTACCGTGATGTCGCTCAGGTCCGAGACGCGCTGGTAGCGCTCATCCCTTCGATGCGCGAATTCCCCGAGGCCGAGCTGACGGGAGTGGCTCAGTCGCTCTTCGGCGACCGGTAAGAGCGCCCTACTCATGCCGAAATTGTCTTGAACTTTAGCCTTGGAATGCCCACTATACAGGGCGGGCAGAGCCCGAATACTGTGGGATATTTGGCGTCCCCAGTCGACCGCTCAGACTATATGCAGCATCTGAGCAGGCGGGACCCCACCCCCCGCAGGAGTTGGTGCCCAAGCAGCCGATGTTCAAGAGAGAGAGTGTGAGCGCACATGATTGAAGTTAAGAATCTATGCAAGAGCTACGGAGAATACGTCGCCGTTAACGACGTGAGCTTCACGGCACAGAAGGGACAGATCGTGGGATTCCTCGGCCCTAACGGTGCCGGAAAGACCACCACCATTAGGATGCTCTCAACGTACCTTCCGCCCTCGTCCGGGACGGCCGTTGTTGCAGGGTTTGATGTGCTCCGTGAAGCAGACCAGGTTCGAAGGCGGATCGGCTACCTGCCGGAGAATCCGCCGCTGTACGGCGAGATGACGGTGCGCGAGTACCTCAAGTTTGTCGGCGAAATTAAGGGTGTACCGCGCGCGAAGCTGTCAGAGAAGATAGACGAGGTAATGGAGCGCTGCTTCGTGTCTGACGTGCGCAACAAGCTCTGCCAGCACCTCTCGCGGGGCTACCGTCAGCGTGTTGGCCTGGCGCAAGCGATTATCCACGAGCCGGAAGTTATCATCCTCGACGAGCCCACAAGCGGGCTCGATCCGAAGCAAATTATCGAGATTCGGCAGCTCATCAAGTCGCTCGGCAAAGACCACACGGTGCTGCTCAGCACCCACATCCTCCCGGAGGTCTCAATGGTGTGCAACAAAGTTGTTATCATCAGCCGTGGGCGCGTCGTGATGGAGAGCATGCTGGCTGACCTTACGCGCGAGAAGAGCCTGGAGCAGGTGTTCCTTGAGAGCGTCAGCCGGGAAGAGGTAGTCGACGCTGCGGCGTGCGTTAATTAGGGTAGAGTGAAAGGGTAGAAAGCTATGCGAAACATCCTCGCAATCTGCAAGCGTGAGCTGCTCTCGTTCTTCGTCTCGCCGATAGCGTACTTCGTCATAACAGGCTTTACGCTGCTGGTTGGGTACTTCTTCTTTAACCTCTTCTCAATCTTCCTGCAGCAGTACCAGATGGCACCCTACCTGCAGATGCGTGGCATGCCGCTGCCCAACCTCAATCAAGTCATCGTAGAGGGGCTCTACCAGACGATGATCGTCATCTTGGTGTTCTTGGTGCCGCTCCTCACGATGCGAATCGTTGCCGAGGACAAGCGTCGAGGGACGTTTGAGCTTTTGCTGACCTCACCGGTGTCAGTATCAGAGATTGTGCTAGGGAAGTTTTTGAGCCTGGCAGTAGTTATCTTCGTGATGCTTGGAATCTCGTTCATCTTCCCGCTTCTGCTTATTATTTACGGCACCCCTGAGGTGCCGCCGATTTTTTCGGGTTTCGTTGGCGTCCTGCTGTGCACGCTCGGGTTTGCGAGCATCGGCATGGCGGTTTCCTCGTTCACGGAGAACCAGATCGTTGCCGGCGTAAGCAGCATGGTGACGCTCCTGCTTCTCTACGTCATCCAGGCTCCGGCGGAGTCGCTCGACGGCTCCGCCGCAGAGATCTTTCGGTACCTCTCCCCAGTTGACCAGGTTCAAGACTTTATTCGTGGTGTCGTGACGCTCAAGTCAACGGTCTACTTCCTGAGCATGATCGTGTTTGGTCTCTTTCTCTCGCAGCGTGCTCTCGACGCTCTGCGTTGGCGTTAACGGTAAGGAGAATTCGGCATGGAGATGGTTCTTCGCTTTTTCGGATACCTCGGCACGGTCTTGGTGCTCTTCGGAGTGCTCGGCTCGGTGATTCTCGGGTCGTTCACTGGCCAACCGCTGATCGTTGCGCACCTCGTACTCGGAGTGCTCTGCATCGCGGCATGGGCGTTGACGTCGGGTCTCGGGAGCCTCTCGCAGGCTACGGCCGTTATCTCTGGCCGCACTGCGCGGTTCGGGTACAACGTGGCGTTCTACACGATCGTGTTCGTGGGGCTGCTCGTCGTAGCGAATGTCTTCTCAACGATGCACGACCAGCGCTGGGATCTGACCGAGCAGGGTGTGTACAGCCTCTCTGAGAAGTCGGTTAAGGTGCTCGAAGGGCTCAAAGCGCCGGTCCGAATCGTCGCTGTTGATAACCCGGCGGTGCAGGACAAGGAGCAGACACGGCACCTCTTAAAGCTCTTCAAGCACCAGAACGACAAGCTCGTCACAACCGAGATGGTAGATCCAGCGGCGCAGCCCCTTGATGTCGAGGCGCTCGGAATGAAACCGGGGAACCTCGTCTTCATCGAGTACGGCGAAGGCGCAACGAAAGCAGTTAGTCGCATCAACATGGTTGATGAGCAGTCGCTCACGAACGCAATCGTCAAGCTCTCGCGCGGCGCTGCGAAGAAGCTCTACTACGTTCAGGGCCACGGCGAGCCGAGCCTTGAGTCTGCTGCGGCTGGCGGAACGAAGCAGTTCGCAGATGGGCTCTTGGATGAGCACATGACGGTTGAAGGGCTGTTGCTCGGGCAGGCAGGCTCAGTTCCAGCCGATGCTGCGGCAGTTATGCTGGTGGCGCCGAAGCGTCCGCTGCAAGAGAGCGAGCGGCAGGCGCTTGTCTCGTACGCAGAGAAGGGCGGGCACCTGATCCTGTTTGCCAATGCGGAGGACCGAGACGCAGACGACGTGCGCGCGATCGCGAAAGCGTTTGGGATAGAGGTCGGAAGGGACGTCATCCTCGACGAGCAGCTCCGGCTCTTTGCGGGGCCGCAGCTTGGGGTGCAGTTCGTTGCGCAGGGCTTCACGCCGCACGCCATCACGAGCAACATGGCGAAGACCGAGCCGCCGGTGTTCTCGTTCGCTGCGAGCGTAACAGCGCCGAAGGGGAAGACACCGGGAGTAACCTACACAGAGCTTGTAAAAGCTGGCCCGAAGTCGTGGGCCGAGAAGAACCTCGACCTGATATTTGACACACAGAATGCTTCAGCGAGCCTCGACCCTGAGGATATCAAGGGTCCGGTGTCGGTGGCTGTTGCGATGGAGAAGCGCATTCCGCAGCCAGAGAAGAAAGGCTCCGATGAGCCAGAGCTTGTTTCCCGAGTGGTAGTTTTTGGAGACGCTTCGTGGATTGAGAACGGCAACTTCGGCCTCTACGGTAACCGCGACCTCGTGTTGAACGTTGTGAACTGGTCAGCCGGAGAAGAGGGGAACATCGCCATCGGAGCCAAGAAGATACGCTCGTCAACGGCGCCGTTTGAGCGCACCAAGTTCCTGAGCATCCTGGCGCTGAGCTTCGTCGGGCCTGAGTTGATCCTGCTCTTTGGTCTCTTCATCTGGTGGCGCCGAAGAGTCATGTTGGCGTAACAGCCGTGCGTTGTGAGGTGTGAGGAATGAGCCCAAAGAAGACCATCATCCTGGCGGTT
>CAZZJR010000027.1:17538-23110 GCA_964654585.1 uncultured Bdellovibrionales bacterium | reverse complement strand
GGCCCGATCGACGAGAAGGCACAGTCGAGGGACTTCTCGGCATTTGGTCTCGACAAGCCAGCGTTGACGCTCGTCGTTCGGCGCAAGGGAGGCGATGAGACAGAGGTCGCGTTCGGCAAGCTCAACGAGTTTCTCGCGGCTCGCTACGTGAAGGTGAGCGGCAGGGGCGGGATCTTCATGGTGCCGCAGGAGTCTTTCGCTGCCCTGAACAAGAACTCAAGGGATCTGCGCTCGAAGAACCCGCTTGAGATGAAGGTCGAGGATGTGCGAGAGCTTCGGGTGTCGTCACCTGCTGGCGCTGTGAAGCTTGTGCAGCCAGCGGTAGGCGAGTGGCGCATCGTTGAGCCCAAGGATCTCCCGGCCTCTTCGGAGTCAGTCGGAACCCTGCTCGAAGCGATCGGAGCAGTCACGGTAGACCAGTTTCTCGATGGAAAGCAGAGCAGCCTCGGTGAGTATCGGCTCGCTTCGCCGGAGGTCCGAGTGGATGTAGCGCTCAGGCCGGGCCTCGAGGTGCAGACGAGGAGCATAGCGGTGGCATCGGCTGATGGAGGGAAGAAGGGTTTCTTTACGTACTCGGATGCCCCGTCGGTGTTCTCTACCGCGGCGAACCATGTGCCGTTCCTCTCGAAGGGCGTCGATGACCTGCGCGAGAACAAGCTCTTCACCTTCTCGCACAGCGACATTCACTCGGTTCGCTCGACGACAGGCGATGGCGCACCTCCGGTAGAGATAGTCGCTAACCGGACAGACTGGGACGTAAACGGCAAGGTGAGCGACCCGATGTTCGTTGAGGAGATCTTGAAAGATATCGCTACGCTCAAGGCAACCGGGTTCCCGGAGCCTGCTTCGGTGCCAGCAGACGCCTTTAAGAGCCCGTTTGTGACCCTCGTTATCGTCAAGAAGGGCGACGCCAAGGAGACTGTCACCCTGTTTGTTGGCTCCGAGACCCCCGGCAAAGACGGGCCCGCCCGCTACGCCAAGGTTGGGGAAGCCGGGCCCGTGGTCCTCATCCCTGATATCGAGGCTAAACGCATCGTTCCACACGAGGAAGCGCTCCTTCCGGGGAAGGCTGCGCCAACGATTCCTCCGTTTCCGCAGGGTGGGAGTCTTTCCTCGGAGGGGAAGGACAGCTAACCTTACGGTGGATGTTCCGTAAGCTCTTCCTCTTCCTGTTTGTCGTCGTCGTTTCCACCGCCGCAGTTGGCGCTCTCTTCTGCGCTTGGGGGTACTACTACCTGACGCGCGACCTCCCGAAGCTCTCTCGCATCGAGGACTACCAGCCAGCAGCAGTGACC
This sequence comes from uncultured Bdellovibrionales bacterium, assembly GCA_964654585.1. Taxonomy (GTDB): domain Bacteria; phylum Bdellovibrionota_C; class UBA2361; order UBA2361; family OMII01; genus OMII01. The sequence goes on along the minus strand of CAZZJR010000027.1, from coordinate 21,815 downwards.
CGCGTGCTAGCGAAAGATGGCTCGCTCATCGCCGAGTTTTTCTCGGAGCGGCGCTACCCGGCGAAGATAGCCGAAGTGCCAGACATGGTTCGCAAGGCCTTCCTCGCGGCTGAAGACGCATCCTTCTACAGCCACCACGGCGTGGACCCGGTCAGCATCGCCCGCGCTGCGTTCAAGAACATGCAGAGCGGAAACGTCAAGCAGGGAGCCTCGACCATTACGCAGCAGGTGGTTAAGAACCTGCTGCTTACCTCGAAGAAGAGCTTCGAGCGCAAGGGCAAAGAGGCAATCCTCTCGTACCGTCTCGAGCGGCGCTTCTCCAAGGACGAGATCTTTGAGATCTACCTAAACCAGATCTTCTTCGGCAATGGCGCGTACGGAATCAAGGCAGCAGCGCGGATCTACTTTCACAAAGAGCTCTCACAGCTAACCCTCGCTGAAGCTGCTATCCTCGCGGGATTGCCCAAAGCTCCGAGCGAGTACTCGCCTATTCGCAACCCTAAGAAGTCGCGTGAACGGCAGCGCCAGGTGCTGCGCCAGATGGTCGAGGCGCACTTTATTACACCTGAGCAGCAGCAGCAGGCGCTTGCAGAGAAAGTCACCGTGCACCCAGTCACGCAGCAAAATATCTTTGCGTCACCTTACTACGTAGGCGAGATTCGGCGCGTTTTCCAGGAGAACTTCAAGGACCTCGACCTCGACAGCGACGGCCTGGAAGTCACCACTGCCGTTGATGTCAAGGCAGACCAGCTCGCTTCGGCCGCCCTGCGAAAGGGCCTGCGCGAGGTAGACAAGCGCAGAGGATGGCGCGGACCGCTCGGAAAGATCTCCGAGGCAGAGTTCCTCTCGAAGCTCGGTTCGCCAGACGAGCTTGACCGGGAGTCTCCGAGGCGGGGCTTCGTGCAGGCGATCTCGCGCGGTATAGCGAAGGTACTCATCGCAAAGGATGAAGCGATCACGATAGACGTTAACGAGTCTACCTGGGCGAGAAAGCTTCTGCTCCAAGATGACACAACGCGTTCGGGCTCGCCGGCTGACTTGCTTCGGCCCGGCGACGTGATCGAAGTGGCGTGGCGCGAGTACCCTCCTGATCCCAAGAAGAAGGAGCTGGCGGGTGGGCGCTGGGTGCTCGACCAAACCCCGCAGATTGAGGGCTCGATCGTGCTGCTTGAGCCGAGCAGCGGAGAGGTTCGCGCCATGATCGGCGGGTACAACTACTCGCAGAGCCAATTTAATCGTGTGACCCAGTCTCTTCGGCAGCCAGGGTCGTCGTTTAAGCCAGTTGTGTACCTTGCCGCCGTCGACAAATTCCACTACACGCCCTCGACGATAATGATCGACGAGGCTAGGACGTTCAAGGTTGGGGACACGTTCTGGACTCCGGCCAACTTTGACGAGAAGTTTCTTGGGCCGATCACGCTGCGGACGGCGCTAGAGAAATCGCGCAACCTGGTCTCTGCCGACATCGTTTCGCGAATCGGCGTAGACGCAGCCATTCAGTACGCGCGGCTGCTCGGCATCAGAAGCCCTCTTGGAAGAAACCTCTCGTTGTCTCTCGGCAGCAGCGAAGTAACACCACTTGAGATGACTCGGGCGTACGGTGTTTTTGCAGCCAAGGGTGTTCTCTTCGATTCGGTGTTCGTCACAAAGATCAAGGACCGCTTCGGCAAGGTGCTCTACGACTACGAGGCCGAGAGGCCTAAGAAGGGGCAGCAGGTCATCAGCGAAGCTTCCGCGTTTGTGCTCGCGAACATGATGCGCGGCGTGGTCGACCACGGCACCGGGTACCGCGTGAAGGAGCTTGGCCGTCCAGTGGCGGGAAAGACCGGCACCTCGAACGACCAAATGGACACGTGGTTCATCGGCTACACTCCGACCTGGGTGTGTGGCGTCTGGGTTGGCTTCGACCAGAAGAAGCAGATAGGGGCGAAGGAGACCGGCGGCGTAGTCTCGGCCCCGATATGGCTCTACTTCATGCGTGATTTCTTGAAGTACCAGGAGGAATCGACGCGCGGCACGGCGGAGGATGAGGCGCGGCGCGAAGCTGAGGCTCTTGGCATTAAGTACCAATCCCCGGCTTCAACGGAGCAAGCCGAATTCACGGTGCCTGAAGGTGTTGAGCCTTTCTGGGTCGACAAGAGTTCAGGGCGGCGCTCGGGGGAGGGAGCACCAGGGGCAATTCTTGAGTACTTCCTCACTGGCACGGAGCCGGAGTCAGCAACGCTTGGCGAGGAAGGGTACGAGCAAGGTGAAGAGTCGTTGATCGAGGCGCCGGACCTCTAGCTCAAAGAAACCCCGAAGGCAGCCTAGCGTCCATCTGGCCGGATGAAGACAGTAACTTTCTCGATACGGTCCCCCTTCCTCAGGCTCTGCAACACGTTGAGACCGCCAACCACTCGGCCGAAGACCGTGTAGTTCCCGTCGAGGTGTGGGGCATCATCCAGCAGGATGTGAAATTGGCTTCCGCTCGACAGCCGCTGAATGTTCACTGGCCGTTTTGGGTCACCCACAGCATCCGGCTTTCGCGCCATGCCGATGGTTCCGATGCGGTGATTGCGGCGGCTGAATTCAGGAGGCAGCGTGTAGCCAGGGCCACCGAAGCCGGTGCCTTTAGGATCACCGCCCTGCAGGATGTAGCCGGGCTCGTGCAAATGGAAGGTGAGCCCGGAATAGAAGCCTTTGTCCGCGAGATACTTGAAGTTGGTGACGTGCCACGGAGCATCTTCCGGGAAAAGCTCAACGAAGAGCTTTCCCTGAGTCGTCTCGATAATGGCGCTGCGTATCTTTAATACTTCGCCTCGCTCTGGAAGCTCGAACGGAGGGCTGTTTTCAGCCTCAAGTGCTGCGGAGCTCAGCACCACTACAGCCAGCGCCGCAGCCGCTAGCAACTTGGAATGTCTGTATCGGAAGCTGCCGCGCATAGACCTAGAGTGCCCGTAGGGGGCGCTATTGTTCCTTGTTCCAGATAGTTAGCTAAAGACCGAGGGACTCAACAGATATGCTTAGTTAGAAGCCTTTAGTGATTTTACGTTTCTGACGACAAATTCTCTGTGGGTTCCTGGGAGGGAGCCTCCAATGAAGCTAGGTATTTGCATGACAGTGAGGTCAGGGAGCATGAGCAGGATTGCACAGGGAGTCGTTCGCACTCTAGCGCTCGGGAGCTTCGTCCTCTCGTCAATATTCTCTGCTGTGGTGGCGGTAGCTCAACCGGGCGGCCCAAAGGCGAAGCCGGTCGATGTTGTGCTGCTCTTCGATACCTCTGGGTCCATGCTCAAGACCGACCCGATGCAGCTCCGCTTCAAGGGTGCGAAGCAGATCGCTAAATTCCTCGGCAAAGGTGATCGGCTCGCGGTCATAGGCTTTTCGGACAAGGTAGAGACAGTCAGGCCGCTCAAGTACTACGCGCCAGAAGCTTCATCGGAATTCGACCGAGAGCTTTCGCAGCTTGGCACGGCGGGACAGCACACCGACATCTTTGAAGGCATCTTGGCGGCCGACAAGATGATCGACACCAACTACCGCGCCGGTGTCGAGAAGGCGATCGTGCTAATCTCAGACGGAAAGATGGAGCCTCATCCAGCCAAAGGGATGGCATTCGCCAGAACGCTCGCGCTCGTGCACGATCACTTGCCGGTGCTTAAGTCCAAGCAGACTCGGATCTACACGATAGCCCTGAGCGAGGCCGCGGATCGGCCGTTGTTGCGCGAGATAGCGGGCTCGACCGATGGGGTAGCTTTCTACGCAGCGAGCGCATCAGAGCTGGAACGGGCGTTTGAGCTGCTATTCGAAGCGATGGTGCCATCGCACTCGCCTGGAGCAGTGACGCGCAAATTTTACGTCGAGGAGTCTGCAGAGGAGGCTACGTTCTACGTCAGCCATGCTCCGGGTATCCGTATCTCGATTGTTTCTCCGCGCGGCGATCACATGTCCGCAGTTCAGAAACCCGAGCACACCTCGTGGTTCACGGGCGAGAAGTTCGACCTCGTGACGGTGCGTGAGCCAGAGTCTGGTGACTGGGAGGTCCAGGGTATTGAGCCAGCAGACAGCTTCGTCGTTCTGCTCTCAGACCTCAAGTTCGCCATCGACTGGCCGGTATCGGCCCGAGTCGACGAGCCAGAGCTGCTTCAGGCCAGATTGTACGAGGGCGATAAGCCGGTGTCTCTCCCGCACATGAGCGGGATACTGAAGTTCGCCTTCCAGGTGACACCGACCGACCGCGTCTCAGCCCCGGTGCTCGAAGGGTTGCTCAACGACGAGGGGAGGGACGGAGACAAGGT
>CAZZJR010000027.1:16182-17438 GCA_964654585.1 uncultured Bdellovibrionales bacterium | reverse complement strand
CGACAAGAAGCGCTTTGAGATTCCGCTCAGGCGCTCGGCCGCAGATCCGTTCTCCTACGAGGTAAGCGCTGAAGCTCTCCCACGAGACGGCCGGTACACGGTTTTTGCCCAGATCAAAGCCATGGAGAAGCCCCGTATGCCGGTGCGTTCAGAGACTCCTGAATTGGTGTTCACCCGCAAGATGACGACTCCACATGAAGCAGAAACGCCGGTGAAGGTCGTGGTCCGCGCACCAGAGGCGGCTGAGAAGCCGCAGCAGTTCCCGCTCGTCCCAGTGCTCCTCATCAGCGCGCTGAACCTGGTCTTAGCCGTTGCTGCTTACATCTTCTTCTGGAAGAAGCCAACTGTTCGCAGCAGCCCAACCCCGAAGTACATCCCGCAGAAGGCTCTGTTGGATGCTATTAGCCAGCTGGAGGGACGCGTCTCAAAAGCGGACATCAGTGTTGATGATCCAATCTTTCAGCAGGCAGGGCCCGTAAGCGAGGAGGAGCAGAAGCTAGCTGCACCATCGGCTGCTCCTGAGGCGGAGAAGCCACCGCTTGAGCAGCCTACAGCCACGGAGGCATCGCAGCAGGCACCATGACAACTCTCGTGCTCGTCATCGGCGCTGTGCAGGCTCTTCTCGTGGGCGCGTTCGCGTTCCTGCGCGCCAGGGCAGCAAGCGCAGGAAGAGAGCGGTTGTACCAAGCGGTGTTGGACGAAGTCGAGCAGAAACGAGAGCTCTGGGAGGAGGTCCGTCAGCTCTCGCAGAAGATGGCGGAACCCAGAGAGCTGGCATCCTCAGTCAAAGACTTCACGATCGCGCGTGAGTCGCTTAAAGCCGAGCGCGGTAGGGTGACGATTGCTGAAGCCGAGCTAGACATGATTGAGGTGCGCTTACGCGAGCTTGAGGAGGTGCAGCGTGAGCTTGAGGCGAGCCGAACCGAGACGAGGGAGGAGCTGCGAATATTAGAGCGAAAAGAGGGAGAGTTGCGTTTGCGCAACGACCAACTCCGTACCCAGATCTCAGAGACCAACGTGAAGATCGAGACGATTCTGCGAGAGATTGAGCTCTCGGCGCAGATGCAAGAAGAAGTGGTGAACCTGCAAGCCGAGCTGCTGCGCTCCGAGGAACAAGTCGAGACGCTCTTGAATGAAATCCAGCGCGGAAATGAGCAGTACTTTGTCCTCAAGCGCCGCTACGACGCGCTCGATGTTGAGTACGCGCAGCTCTACCAGCAGTTCAACGAGGGCCAGCGGTAGGCTGCTCACCTCTC
>CAZZJR010000027.1:7919-16082 GCA_964654585.1 uncultured Bdellovibrionales bacterium | reverse complement strand
GCTACAGCATATCTTGTGGATCAAGGTCGAAGATCAGCCGTGCCTTCTTCTGCTCGGGCAGGGAGCTCTTGACGCGCTGCATGACATTTTGCAGCAGAGAGGCAGACGGAGCTTTGCACAGTATGTGGTACCGCCAGTGGCTACGAATTTTTTCGAGTGGGGCCGGAGCCGGCCCAAGCAATGAGATGCCCCGTCCGTCACACGCTGAAAGCGTTACCTGAGCAACATGCTGAGCCCACTGCTGCGCGACCGATTTGTCTTCTGCGGCGATGATAATTCTCAGCAGCCGCTGGAAAGGCGGGTACTCAAGGGCGCTTCTCAGCTGCATCTCGCCTTCCGCGAAGGAGAGGTAGTCGGCAGCCACGGTGCTCTTGAGGCTGGCGTGGGATGGCACACGGGTCTGAAGCACAACCGTGCCGCGCTTGTCGCGACGTCCAGCCCGTCCGGCTACCTGCGTCAGGAGCTGAAAGGAGCGCTCCGCCGCGCGGAAGTCTGGCATGTGCAAGCCCACATCACAGTCAACGATTCCAACGAAGGTTACGTCGGGCAGGTCGTGGCCCTTGGCGATCATCTGGGTTCCGACCAGGATGTCTACTTCACGCTCGCGCACTCGTCGCAGGATCTCCACGTAGTCGTCGATGCTCGAAACGGAGTCGCGGTCTAGCTTGGCGATACGTGCCTCGGGAAGGAGGGCGGCAAGCTCCTCAGCTACCCGCTCGGTCCCTGCCCCGCGCTGGCAGAAAAGCGGCTCAGCTTCGGAGCCATTCGACGCGATTGGCTCAGCAGCCCCACATCCAGCGCAGACCACCGGGGGCGGGGCGGAGTGTCCGCAGAAATGGCAGAGGAGCGAGTTGTTCTTGCGGTGGTACGTGAGAGTCACGCTGCAATGCGGGCAGCCAACGACGTGTTCACACTTCGAGCATTGCAGGTAGCTGGCGAACCCTCGCCGGTTGTAGAGCACAAATGCTTGCTCGCCCGCCTTGAGAGTGTCGATGAGGCCCTGCAGCAACTGAGGAGAGATGCCCTTGGAGGGCATCTCCCAAGGCTTGAGCCTGTTGAGATCAATCAGCTCATGCTTGAGCGGCGGAGACGAGAAGAATCGGCGGCTCAATTCGAGGCGCACGTGCTTTCCAACGCTAGCATGATGAAAGGTCTCAAGAGATGGAGTTGCGGATCCAAGAACGATCGGGCATGGAGCGAGCTTTGCACGAACAATCGCCAGATCGCGCGCGTGGTACCGAATTCCCTCGCCCTGCTTGAAGGAGGCGTCGTGCTCCTCGTCTATGATGATGAGCCCAAGCTTCTGCATCGGCGCGAAGATCGCAGAGCGCGCTCCTACGGCCACTCGTAGGGCGCCCGAGCGTAGTCCATCCCAGAAGCGCCAGCGGTCTTTCGCCGAGAGGCTGCTGTGGAGGAGCGCCACCTTATGGTTGAGCCGCTTCTCGAAGCGGTCTAGGAGCTGGGGCGTGAGGGCGATTTCTGGCACAACGACCAGCGCGGAGAGCCCGCGGTTGAGCGCATCGACGATTAGCTCAAGGTACACCTCGGTTTTGCCGCTGCCGGTGACTCCGTGCAGGAGGAAGCTGGCGAAGGAGGGTTGCTGGATGTGCGGCGCAACGGTTTCGACGGCGCGCCGCTGTTCGTCAGTGAGAGAGTCTTTCAGTGATGGCAGTATTGAGGCGCATTCTGGGACCTGCGGCGAGGCAGCTCGCAGCTCTTGCTGCACTAACCCCTTCTCTACGAGCGCGCGTACGGTTGCTGCAGGTGCCTTAACTGTGCTCCGAAGTGCCGAGAGAGAGATCCATTCTCCCGCCGATGAGAGGTGCTCTAGGATAGCCTTCTGAGAGTTGCCGATTCGGCTGTCAGGTGCCTTGCCAGAGGCACGCACGAATGGCTCGGGTCTTGAAACGGCGGGCGCCGGAACGGCCAAGTCGAGGATCTTTGAGAGTGGCTCGGCATAGTACTTCGCGATCCAGCGAAAGAACTCCAGGTGCTCGGCTGAGAACGCCTGGATCGCTGCATCAGAGGAGATATCCTTCACTCGGACCGACCGTTGCTCCATCTCCCGCAGCGCGGATGCCTCACGCTCCGAGGCGACGGAGACAACGAACGCCGGAACACTCCGCCGACCCAACTGAACTGTCACTAAGCAGCCAACACTCAGGGCTGGATGCGCCGCTGGATCGAACGAGTACAAAAACTCACCGTCAAGCGGCGGAACAGCAACCGACACGAGCCGCTCGAGCGAGGGGGGCCGTGCGCTTTCCGCAGGGGTGTCAAGAAGGAAGAGCTGAGACATTTGGCTTCAGTCGAACGCAAAAGAGAGGAAGAGTTTTTAGCCGAACCATTGTACCTGCTCCCGGGCAGGTGAAAAGGAGAAAGGGGGCCGTAGGGGCTTCCGAGGGGATAAAAATGAAGCCGGAGCCGCCCCGAAAGAGCACTTACGGCAACTTTTGAGATCTGAGTGCCGAAAGGAGCCAGAGGGGCCTCGTTGTGGTGGGGCCTACGCGGAGGAGCTATGCGAGCGGAGTCGGTTGGAGTGTGCAAAAGCCAGGGGCGTGTCTGGATTGCGCGCCTTCGCCGTAAGCGGGTGGACTCGGCGCCGGAGCTCGCCGGCTGGGAATCTCTCCCGGAGCATGAGGCGCCGCGCGTGACGAGGTGCCGCAGTAGCCGAGCGCCGATCCGTCCACAGCAGAGGCTCGGCCTGCCGGTGCCGCATCGCGAGGTGTACGTCCGAGTGCTTTGCGCCACGCAAGCCGAAGAGAAAATCGGGAAGCTCTCTTTTGCAGAAGCGTGTCAGAGGGAGCTGCAGGCGGTAGAGCCACTCGTTACGGATGTGGCCAGGCTTGGAGCTAACGACGAACGCTGCGTTGCTGTTCTGGCACGACGTTCATCTCTCGAGCGTTGTCGAGCAGCGGCTGCGCAACTTGGTGGCACACTCGCGTTGGCCACTCCGGAGAACTTCGCGCTCTTTGCGCTGTTGGCCAAAGAGTATCCCTCGGCCGAATCGGCTCGCGTCGCGGTCGTGCACACTGATGGCGGGCGTGCCATTGCGGGGGTGTTCGACCGTGGAGCGGCGGAGGCGCTGCTTGAAGTGGAGTGTTCCTCTCCGTTAGAAGGAGTTACGGCAGCACTTAGGTTGCTGCCCTGCGGGCAGCCGGACCTTGAGGTGATCTACGTGTCGGGACTTTCCCAGACTGATTGGGAGCTGCTGGCGCAAGCGGGTGAGGAGGGCAATTTTCTTCGTTGGGCACCGTTATCCACATTTCAGCGGGCGCCAGGGATTGAGGCTCCAGAGGATGCACGCGTGGTGCTTCCGATAGCCCTCGCGCTCTGTGCCCTTGCGCCCGACGCGCCGCAGTGCGTCAATTTTGTGCGTGGCGAGTTAGCAGCGATCGAGATACGCGCAAGGCAGGCTACGAGAAGCGTGCTCGGCGCCCGCGCGGCTCTCTGTCTCTCGTTAGTCGTATCCAGCGTATTGCTCAAAGACAGTTTTGCGAAGCGAGCAGCACGCATTGAGCTCAAAGAGGCGGAGACGGAGCTGGCGGAACGACAGATACGCCAAAGCTCGCATCGCGCTCTACTGAGTGCTGAGCTGGCCGTAGCCGAGGAGATTCAGTCGAGGGGGCTAGTGCCGCTGCAAATCAGCGAGTCTCTCAAGCCTCTCATGAGGGCACTGCCACAGGCTACAACGCTTTCGTTCCTGTACATCGATGGGGAGCAAATTGAGATTCGTGGCTCGATTGACGAGCGATCTGATGTCTCAGAGGCGGTTGCTCTAGCTTCACAGCTACTCTCAGGGGCTGAGGCCCAAGTGTCCCAGAGTGGGGATTTCGTCGTGAGGGGCAGGACCGTGGCAGCGGAGAGGAAACAGTGAGAGAAGCGCAGAACAGCAGGCTCGGGACGGCGCTCTTTGCATCCCTGGGTACCGCGGCGCTTGTGGCCAGCGGATTTGAGTGGATAGCTGCGTCCAATGAACTCGCGGCAGCTCAGGCGGCGACGAGCGATCATTCTGCGCAGCTAGCAGCAGGGCGTGAGGAGGAACGACTGTTGGTGGCAATAGCGGAGCAGCCCAGTGAGGGGGATGTCGCCTCCGTAGTGCGAGCAGTGAGGAAGGCTTCAGGAGCGCGTAGCGTGCGGATTCTCACGTCTCGGTCACAGCCATTCATTCAGTACGAGCATTTTGCAGAGCTACCAACCGAGCTCGCTGCTGAGGGAGAGTTCGGAGCGCTGGTCGGCCTTCTCGACGATCTTCAGCGAGCAGGAGAGAATTTGCTGGTGCGTCGGGCTGAGTTCCGCAGAGCGCCTGAGGCAAACGCCGTCTCGCTTGACTGTGTAGTTTCTCTCATAGTCAGTCGCAGGGGCGTAGCGCGTCGCGAGAGTCACTGAAATGTTTCAGCAAAACATCGAACCGGCAGGCATCAAAATGTGAGACTGCGTTTTGCAAGCACGGCTAATCCTCTCCGCAGACGCCGGCGCTTCACGAGGAGCCGCAATTTCCGAGCCGTCCTGCGTTTTGCCGCCATCTCACCTCTCGAAGCCTGAGTATCGAGCCGCTGCCCCACGCGAGTGTTTTTGAAGCCTGGGGGACGAGGCGGACGGGCTTCAAAGCGCAGTGGGCGCGCGCACGATCGTCGTAGGCAAGCAGCCCCGAAGGAATAGGTTCATGAGAGCAAAAGAGAGAAAGATCATGCGATCGCCGGGCCTCATCGGCTTGGCTTGGCTCACTGCGCCTTTGATGACGGCATTCGCGGAGCCCGCTGACACTGCTGGAATCCGCCCTCTACTTCCGCCCGACTCGGTCCTGGAAGAGGCCGCCACGAAGCAAGAGAGTGCCCCCGTTCCTGCCGAGGCGTCTGCGGCGAGGGCGCAACGACCCTCGCAAGCACGCAGCAGCCAGATTGGAATTGAAGTGAACCATGCCTCTGGGGTCGACACCGTAGCGCTCAAGGTCGGATCGGAGAATCCGCGCTACTCGGTGCAGCAGCTCGAAAATCCGCCTCGCCTCGTGGTTGACGTCGAGTCAGTACTTTCACGGTCTAACAGCGCTATCGAAACCAAGGCGCTCGAGTTCGTGTCAGGCGTCCGAGTGGGAGCTCACCCGGGAAAGAGCCGTATCGTGCTCGACCTGAACGCCGCGCCTGGCTTGAGCCATGAAGAGGAGGTAGTTGACGGAGCAATTCTCGTTACGCTTCGTGGAGCGGAGAAGCCTGCGAGCGCTGTGGCTGAAGAGGGCGAAGGCAAGCAGGAAGAAGCTTCTCGTCGTGCTGCCGAGACCCAACAGGCGACACAGCCGGAGCTTGACCTCGCCGAACGGATCTCCAAAGCCGGCAGCTTAGAGCAGGAGAGCGAAGAGGAAGCTGCGTCGCTTGCCGATCTCGAGCGAGAAGAGACTGAGCTGCCAGACGTAAGCAGCGAGATTCAGATTGCGAAAGCAGAGGATTCCAAAGTTGAAGCAGTGCTTGCGTCCTTGGAGAAGCAGAACACTCCAAGAATGTCTGAGGTCACGAAGCTCGCCCTAAAAGACGCAAGCGGCGGCGCGGGACCCGAGGTTCGGGTAGCGACAGAGGGGCGCGGGGAGTTCCGCCTTGAGCGCACCGCGCCTTCGGAGTACGTGCTTACCCTCGCTGGGGCGAAGCTCTCCTCATCAGTCAAGCGTGACCCGATCATCTCGCCCGCAACTGGCGCAGCTATTCGCTCCGCACGGCCGACGACGGCAGGCGAAGACGTTCTCGTACGGATCTTTACGCAACCGAGCGCCTACCTGACGGCTCGTCGCGAAAACGGAGAGGTCGTTGTGTCGGAGACCCATGACTTGAGCCAGGTAGTCAAGGATATCCGGGCTCAACTCGACCCAGCCAAGGACACTCAGAAGGAAGCCACCGCGGACGCTAGCAAGAGTAACGAAACTCCCCCGCCGACCGCTGCAAAGCTCCCTCCAGAGAGCAAGGAAGAGAAAGCCAAGAAGGAGTCGAAGCAGCAGGTCGCTGCCCGCGCCAAGGGCTCAAAAACAGCCACCGAGATCTCAGATGCAGATATCGATGCGCTCCTCGGCGACAAGTCGCGCTACACCGGGCGTCTCATATCGCTCGACTTGCAGGAGACAGACATCGACAACGCCCTCCGTATCATCGCAGAGGTGTCTAACCTCAACATCGTCGCGAGCGAGGACGTCAAGGGCAAGGTAACGCTGCGCCTCCTCGATGTCCCGTGGGACCAGGCGCTCGACGTGATTCTCAAGACGAATGGCCTCGACAAAGTTCTCGAGGGAACAGTCATGCGGATCGCGCCCGTTGAGAAGCTCAAGAAGGAGCGCGAGAATTTGAAGCAGGCTATCGATGCAGAGCAGGAGCTTGAGCCGCTTGCGGTGAAGTACCTGCGTGTGAGCTACGCGAAAGCCGCGGAGATTAAGAGCCTGGTAGAAACCGTTCTCTCAGAGCGTGGTTCCGTGGCTTACGATGAGCGCTCGAATCAGTTGATCGTGAAGGATGTCCGCAATGGGCTCAAAAACGTCGTCGAGCTGGTCAACAAGGTCGACCTGCGTACGCCACAGGTTCTGCTCGAAACGCAGATCGTTGAGTCAACGCGCAACCTGACGCGGGAGCTGGGTAGCCAGCTCGGGTTCCAGTACATCCAGTCGCCGAGCACCGGAAACGGCACGGGCCTCAATTTCCCGTCGTCTATCGCAGTTGGGGGAAGCGCGGCTCAAGACAGCATACTCGGCTCATCCTTCCCGGTGGTTTCAAACCTCGCGAATGGATCAGCCGTGAGCATGCTCTTCGACAGTGCTGATGGGACAAAGAGCCTTGAGCTCCGGCTCTCGCAGCTTGAGCAGGAAGGAAAGGTGCGTATCATCAGCCGCCCGGCCGTTGCGACCACGAACAACAAAGCCGCCGAGATTAAGAGCGTTGAGAAGTTCCGCGTAAAGCTCCCGAACGGCGGACTCTCAGTCGCCACAGGAGCGGGAGCTCAGGCCAGCGGCACCAGCAATACCGCCACAGAGGTAATTGAGGCAGGCATAACGCTCAACGTGACGCCACAGGCCTCGCCAGACTACTACATCCTCCTCGACATCAAGGCGCGTTCCAGCACCTTCGGCACGAAGGAAGTCGAGGGTATTCCGAACGAGTTCGAGCGTAGTGCGAGCTCAACAGTGCTCGTGTCGAGCGGTCAGACCTTCGCGCTTGGCGGAATTTACAAAATGACGGAAGCAGATCGGGTTACGGGAGTACCGTTCTTCAAGGACATCCCGGTGCTCGGAACATTCTTCCGCCGGACGGTCACTGACGATTCCGACGAAGAGCTGCTGTTTTTCATCACCCCGCGCATTGTCGAGGGCAGCTTCGACGATGCAAGCATGAAGGCGATTTCATAAGGTTGGGAGCTTGGTTGATATGAGAGCTGAGATGAGAAAGGCGGTAATTGTCAGCGTTGCAACGCTCGTGTCGGTGGTAATCCTCGCGTGTGGCGGGAACGGCGCGACCAACAACGACCAGGGAGTCTCCGTGACTTTTTTGGGGCTCTACGCAAACCTGCCCAACAACAATTCCGGCAGCAACAACAACACAACTGGCACGAACCTGCAGGGATGTACCCGCTTTCCGAACCAAGCTGCCCAGCCGACACCGATACCGCTCGGAGATACTAATGGCTACTACGCCATCGCGGGCGTCCAGAACAACTTATTCGGGCAGTTTTTCCGCACGAACCAAATTATCTTGGACTACTTCATCGCTGGAGCAGCGATTCAGCCCCCATCGTACACCGCAGGAATATCGATCTTTACGGGCCCAGCTGAGAACAGCCAGAACAACGTGAACAACAACAACAATAACACCACGAACAACAACGAGGACGGAGGGCTCCGTCAGCCTCAGAACACCAGCCTCCCGCCATCCTTTAACGGCGCGTGCAATACGGCTTTCTCTCGTGTGCCGATCCTCCCGCCCCAGATTCAGGACTGGCTGGTGTTTAATCGCGGCATGTTGCCAGCAGCTCCCTACACGATCGATGTGACGGCCCGGCTTATTGGGCAATCGTCGGCCGGCGATGTGTTTGAAACAAACGCGCTCTACATCGGCGTTGATATCGTTCCGGCAGGCACTACGAGTGCTTCAGTCGAGTCGGCAGGCAGCGAGATGGTGCCGCAGGATGAGGGCGTTC
>CAZZJR010000027.1:0-7819 GCA_964654585.1 uncultured Bdellovibrionales bacterium | reverse complement strand
CACGGTCGATTCGTTAAAGTAGAGTCGCCGATCGTGGGCACCTTCTATCGCAAGCCTTCTCCGGACGCAGAGCTGTTCGTGAAGGAGGGCGATGTAGTCTCGAAGGGCGCGACCCTCTGCATCATCGAAGCCATGAAGCTCATGAACGAGATCGAGGCCCCAAGCTCAGGCAAGGTCGTAAAGATCCTCGGCGTCGAGGGCAAGGTCGTAGAGTTCGGCGAAGTCCTCTTCCTGATCGACCCTTCGGTTTAGGCAAATGAGATCTGCACCATTCCAGAAAGTCCTGATCGCGAACCGCGGAGAGATCGCGGTGCGCGTGATTCGCGCCTGTCATGAGCTCGGCATCAAGACGGTAGCCGTCCACTCGAAGGCTGACGAAGACGCGCTGCACGTTAAGCTCGCTACTGAAAGCGTTTGCATCGGGCCAGCGCTCGCGAAGGAGAGCTACCTCAACATCGCTTCAATCATGTCGGCAGCGGTAGCAACGCGCGCAGATGCGATTCACCCAGGCTACGGCTTCTTGAGCGAGAATGCGGCCTTTGCCGAGATTTGTGCGAGCTGCGGAGTCACTTTTATCGGCCCTTCGGTGCGCAACATGCGCGTCATGGGAGACAAGGCGCGAGCGCGCCGTGTAGCCGATAAGGTTGGCGTTCCGACCATTCCGGGAGACAGCAAGGGAATTCTCGACCCGCAAGAAGCTCTCGTTGTTGCAGAGAAGGCTGGCTACCCAGTGCTGCTCAAGGCATGCGCGGGCGGCGGCGGCCGAGGCATGAAGATCGTCAAGGGCTCAGAGGAGTTCGTCTCCACCTTCCAGATGGCGCAGCGAGAAGTCGAAGCTGCCTTTGGTGACGGGCACATCCTCGTCGAGAAGTACCTCCCGAAGGTGCGCCACATCGAGGTGCAGCTCGCCGGAGACCGGCACGGGAACGTGGTTCACCTCGGTATCCGCGACTGCTCGATTCAGCGCCGTTACCAGAAGGTTATCGAGGAGTCGCCGTCGATCGGTCTCCCCGCGTCACTGCAGGCCCAGATTCAGGACGCTGCGGTAGAGCTTGGCAAGTCTGTCGGCTACTCAACGCTCGGCACGGTCGAGTTCTTGGCTGACCTAGAGGCCAACAAGTACTACTTCATCGAGATGAACACGCGCCTGCAGGTTGAGCACCCGGTCACCGAGATGGTGACAGACACTGACCTGGTCAAGGAGCAGATCCGCCTTGCCGCAGGCGAAGAGCTTTCGTGGCAGCAGAAGGACATCAAGATCTCTGGGCACGCCATCGAGGCGCGCATCAACGCTGAGGATCCCCGTACGCTCATTCCATGTCCGGGCCTGATTAAGAACTACCACCCGCCAGGTGGAAACGGCGTGCGGGTCGATTCGGCGATCTATGCTGGCTACTCGGTTAAGCCGTACTACGACTCAATGATCGCTAAGCTAATCGTGCGCGACAAGGACCGCGAGTCTTGCATCAACAAGCTCTTGGTTGCGCTCGACGAGTACCTGATCGATGGTATTACGACGAACATCGAGCTGCACCGCCGGATCCTGACTCATCCCGACTTCAGGAAGGGCAACTTCTCAACGAAGTTCCTCGACCAGGTTCAGCTCTTCGCGTAGCGCCTCCGGGGGCGCCATCTCGTTTTGGAGGCTTACGTGGGCGCTCGCTTTCTATCGTTGCTCTTTGCTGTGCTGTTCGCAGCCTTTTCTGTGTCCGTCCCTGCTGCCGCGCAGGTCGATGCCCGTGGACAGCTCCAGCTTCCAGAGAAGAGTTTTAACTTCGGCGCTGTGCCCCAAGGAAAGAAGGTTTCCCACGCTTTCACTATCAGGAACGTCGGCAAAGGCGAGCTGCGGATACTTGGCACAGCTCCATCGTGTGGCTGCACAGTTGCTGCCCTGAGCGCACCAATCATCAAGCCGGGCGGTAGCGAGAGCATTTCGGTTGAGTTCGACACAGCAGGCTTCTCAGGCCAAAAGACGAAGACAGTTGAGCTCCTGACGAGCGACACGTCTAACCAGCGCGCAGTACTGTCGCTCACGGGCACGGTGATACCCGGCGTGACGGTTGAGCCACGGGTTCTTGAGTTCGGCAGAGTTGCTCTGGGGGGCGCAAGTTTCGGGCAGCCCATGCAGTTTACGGTCAAGCTTCCTCACGGAGTTTCGCTAACCTCTGCGAATGTGCAGTCTCAGCACGTCTCTCTTCAGGAGATCTCGAGAAGCGCAGAGCAGGCGACGTACTCTGTTGCGCTCAAGGCCGGTGTTCCAAAGGGACCGTTCCGAGATCGGGTAACGCTCTCGTTCTCTGACCAGTCAATTGCTCCGCTCAATGTGCCGCTCGTTGCCATGGTCGAGGGTGATATCGTCGTGAAGCCTGCAACGCTTTCCTTCGGCGTGGTGTCGGGCGAGAAGCCGCTTGAGCGCCGAGTCTCCTTTGAGTACCGATCCAAGGCGCCCCTTACCATAAAAAACGTCTCCTCGTCGGACTCAGCCGTGAGCGCCTACTACCAGCCAGGCAGCCGCGGCATGAACGGAACAATCGTCATTCAGCTCTCCCCGAGCAAGGTGAAAGGAG
Source organism: uncultured Bdellovibrionales bacterium (assembly GCA_964654585.1). Taxonomy (GTDB): domain Bacteria; phylum Bdellovibrionota_C; class UBA2361; order UBA2361; family OMII01; genus OMII01. Next base: position 5,252 of record CAZZJR010000027.1, on the reverse strand, counting down.
ATCTAAAGGCGACAATTGAGATCTCAACCAATCATCCAACGCAGCCGTTCACCTACATCAACGTTTTCGCGACAACGCCTCCGGCGTAATTTTCTCGATCACGCCGGGCACATCCTGCGTATACTCCGGTGCGGAGGATCCGCATGCTGCTGCCACGACTCTTCGGCTCCCTGCTGGCGCTTTTTCTCGTTTCTCCAGCCATCTGCCGAGCAGATGCTGTGCGCTACGGGCAGGCTGAGATACCGGTCGAGTCGGTCCGCCGGATAGATGACTCGTTCTTATCTCTCTCGGTGAGCGGCGAGTCTGCTGTCGTTGTGGCAGAGAATCTTGGAAGAGCGGCGGCTCTGAGATCTCTCGCTGCTAGGGCAAATAGCAGCCTTTCATCGGAGACTCTTGAGCTCATCCTGCGCCAAGCCTTGCTGCTGAGGGATCTTGATGTGGTGAGAGCAGTCTTCTCCACGAAGGTTCCAGCCCTCGCTCCAGAAACAGCTCTCCACCTGTGCAAAATGCTCCTAACAGCAGCATCGGATGAGGCACTACTCGTTGAGCGTGCAGCGTGTCGGGAGAAGCTCCTCTCGGAGGCCCGCCGGCTCTTCGTTGAGGGTGAGGTAGAGAAAGCGATCACAGTTGCTGTTGTGAGCGGAGATTCCGTTGAGTGGAGCGACGAGTTGCGGCAAGCAAAAGCGGCTCTCGCTGCGGCTGAGCGGGGAGACGTAAGCAGCTTCTGGGCTGGAGTTGCCGGTGCTAGTGGGGGAGATTCAGCTAAGGAACAAGCGATCATTCGAGCTGGGCTGCGGGTGGCGATGGTCTTAAAGCAGCATGACGTAGCGCTCGCCCTCCTGATGCGCTCCGATTTCGAGAGGCGATCCGTGCTTGAGCACTCCGCAGCGCAGTGGCTGCTTGAGGCCTCGCGGGAGCCATCGCAGCCCTTGGCTTTTGACTCTCAAGCCTGCCAGGTATTCTCGCGGTACGCGGCTAAAGACGAGGTAATTGCGGGGCTTCTGCCGGGCTACTGCGGTGCGCAAAGGAGCGGCACTATCGGCTGGTTTATGGCGGCGGTGGCTCTTGTTGGGGCGGTGCTGGTCGGTGTCGCTCGAGTCCGGGGGAGGGCAGGGGCTGAACGCGACGGTCCCTGTGTAAGCCAGGCTCTCAACCCAGAGCATATCAGGCTCCTGGCTTTCTTCGGATTGCCTCCAGGAGCAACTCTCAAAGAGATAAAGGCGGCTTATCGCGCCGCGATCAAGGCGATTCATCCGGACCGCCAAAGAGGCGCGCAGAGGGATGCCGCTTCGGAAGAGTTTATCGAGGCAACGCAGCGCTACGAGCGGCTGCTCCGGTTGCATTTGCAGCACGGCGCCGCCGGCTCGGAGCGCATGCAGCACGACGCTCGCAGCTCCGTCTAAAGCGGGTCGGTATGCAGCGAGAGCGAGTGACGGCTCGGCCTCCGACCGATGCGAGCTGAGCTGCCGAAAGCTCACAAGCTTGGGCACCAGCCAGCAGCCGCTCCCGGACCGTTCTCGAGCCCCCGCGACACTCTGCCCGTCGGGTAAGCCGCTGCCTGAGCGCCCGATGCAAGAGGTCGCCGTGCTCTAGGTACTCGTTGGCGAGCAGAAGCCCCCACCACGGATTCCCCTCAGCGACTTGGAACGAGATCTCTCGAAAGATAGTTGGTGTCAGTTTCATGCTGACCTCGTGGGCATTTGCCGTGCCATCTCCTCGACCAGCGTAAGCACCTGAAATAAGGACGCTTTAGAGGGGCGCGTTGGAGCATGCCGCATCACACCCTGGGGCATCTCGCCGCGCTGGTTTCGTGACAGCGAGAGCTAACCCCTCTATACTCACGGTGCGGCGATTGGGGCGCGCGAGAAAGTGCGCGAACCCGGCCAGGACCGGAAGGTAGCAACCGTACCGCATGCATCTGTGATGTGTCCCCGGTCGTCGTCTATTTTCGCCCCTTCTTAAAATTCGGTACGTGCACGTAAACGTACCCGTACACGGCGGAGAGTTCCGCTAAGGGCTTCGGAGCCGGAGCGGGGGCCGTTGCCGTTCCCGGGTTGTGGGGCGATCCTCGCCCTCTACGAAACGCTTTTCTTCCCCTTTGATCCCCGTCTTTCTGCTGTCCCGAATCCCAATTCGAGGTATTCTATCCCGGTTGTCCGCGTCGACAGCTAACGGCTCAGCATAAAGAAAGAATTTCGTGTCATACCTCGTTCTAGCAAGAAAGTATCGCCCATCAGGATTCAGCTCCGTGAGTGGGCAGGAGCATGTGACACGCACGCTCTCAAACGCGATTAAGCGCGACAAGGTGGTGCACGCCTACCTCTTCACAGGGCCTCGCGGAGTGGGCAAGACCTCGGTCGCGCGCATCCTCTCGAAGGCGATCAACTGCCAGAAGAGTGGCGCAACGGAGCCGTGCCTTGAGTGCCAGTCGTGCAAAGAGATCGGCGCAGGCACGAGCCTCGCGGTGAGGGAGATCGACGGAGCTTCTCACAACAGCGTCGACAACGTGCGCGAGCTGATGGATTCCTTCAAGTCGCTTCCGCCACCTGGCTACCGCTTCAAGGTGTACATCATCGACGAAGTTCACATGCTGAGCGTGTCGGCCTTCAATGCGCTGCTCAAGAGCCTGGAGGAGCCGCCACCGAACACGGTGTTCATCCTTGCAACAACTGAGGTTCACAAGATCCCCGAGACGGTTCTCTCACGCTGCCAGCGGCACGATTTTCGCGCGCTGAGCGTGCAGACGATAGAGCAGCGGCTCCTGCAAGTGTGCAAGGAGGAAGAGATTAAGGCCGACAGCGATTCTATTCGGCTGATTGCGCGGCTGGCGGACGGCTCGATGCGAGACGCGCAGACGCTCCTGGACCGCGTGCAGAGCTTCTGCGAGGGGAAGATAACGGCGGACGACACGAGCCGTGCGCTCGGCACCGTTGAGCGCCGAGCGCACGTGGCGCTGGCTGCTGCCATCTTTGCCAGAGATGTAGAGCGGGTGCTTGAGCAGGTCTCGGAGCTGTTCGCCTCAGGGATAGATCCAAGCACGCTGCTGCGCGAGTTCGTGAGCTTCTGGCGAGAGGTGTTCGTTGCGAAGCTCGGCGGCGAGCAGCGGCTAAAAGTGATGGGAATCAGCGACGACACAGCGGTCGAGCTGCTGCGCATGACTTCGCCGTTTGAGGCAGTCGACATTCAGGATCTGTGGGACGTTGCGCGCGAGGGGGCAGACAGGTGCCTGCGCTCGGCGCATCCGCGTTACGGCTTCGAGGCCCTCGTTGTTCGCATGGCGACACGGCAGCCAGTGGCGGAGCTTGGTGAGTTGATAGCGAAGATCTCAAGCCAGCCCGAAGCAGCGCCGAGTGGCGCTCGTTCGGCTTCGGCTCAGAGCACGGCTGCGCCGGCCCAGTCGCAAGCCAGGAGCGCTGCGCCTCGCTTAGAGGCGCGTCCTCAGCCGGCTGCCAGCGCCGCCCAGCCAGCGGCGGCAGCCGCGCCGAAGGGGGCAGCTCTCTCGTGGGAGGATTTCCTGCGCGGCGGGGCTGAGGCAGGCGGAAAGATGTTCGTGGAGAGCCTCAAGCGCCTGCGGGTGACCCGCTTCGAGCACGGGGTCATCGAGGGAACCGGCCCAGAGTTCAACGTGAAGAGCGTCATGGGCGACAAGGCAAAGGTCATGGCGCTGCTGAATGACTTTGTGAACCGCCAGGGTTTGCAGAGCGTGACGACATGGAAGATCGCGTTCGTGAAAGGGCAGGGGTCGGCCGAGAGCGCCACAGCGCAGCAGCCATCTGCCCGCTCAAACGTCGAGGCCGTTCAGGGGCACCCTGCGCTTCAGAGCCTGCAGAAGATCTTTCCTGGCAGCAAAGTTGAGCAAGTTCGTTCGAAAAACAATTAAGGGTAACGCACGAAGAGGTATACAGCATGTCGAAGGGATTCAAGGGATTTCCAGGTGGGGGCGGCAACATGCAGGCTCTCTTGCAGCAGGCCCAGAAGATGCAGAAAGAGATGCAGAAGGCCCAGGCTGAAGCCGAGGCTTTCGAGGTCGAGGGAAGTGCTGGTGGCGCAGTGAAGGTCAAGGTGAACGGCAAGTACGAAGTGCTCGCTGTCGAGATCAAGCCAGAGGCTGTTGATCCGAGCGACGTAGAGATGCTCCAGGACATGCTCAAGGCGGCAGCTAACGACGCGCTTGGAAAGATCAAGGAGAACTTTGATCAGAAGCTTTCAAAAGTAACTGGCGGTGCCGGCGTTCCGGGCGGGCTTCTCTAGGGAGGATTGATGCTTTCGTTTCCCCCAGCCCTGCAGCGGCTCATTAAGGAGCTTTCGAAGCTCCCTTCAGTTGGCGAGAAGACGGCAACCAGGCTCGCCTACCACCTCGCCGCAAACGACAAGGATCTCGCCCGTTCGCTCGGTGAGGCGCTGCAGCAGTCGGCAGCGCAGGTGAAGCTGTGCTCGCGCTGCTTCTTCTTGAGCGAAGCCGACCTGTGTGCGATCTGCCAGAATCAGTCACGCGACGCGTCGCTGCTGTGCTTGGTCGAGAAGCCGGTCGACGTCCTGGCGCTTGAGCGCGTCGGGGAGTTCAAGGGCACCTACCATGTCTTGCACGGGCTTTGGGCTCCGCTGCGCGGGCAGGGACCAGAGACGATGAAGATTAAGGAGCTAACTGCGCGGCTCTCTGCCGAGCCGATTAAAGAGGTGATTATCGCCACCAGCGCAACCGTCGAGGGAGACGCCACAGCGCTCTACGTCGGGCGTATCCTGGCTGAGGCCGGCATCAAGGTTACTCGCCCGGCACAGGGAATCCCGAAGGGGGGAGAGCTTGAGTACGCTGACGATGTAACGCTCTCAAGAGCGTTTGCGGCGCGGAGTACGTTGCAGGTGTAGGTGGCGAAAGTCGTAGCGGGCGATAGCGGACATCATCATCCTGCACTTGCACTGGCTTCCTTTATCTCGTCTCCGTATTCCGACACGAATATCAAAGGCAATCGGGAGGACTATCCTGATTACGAGCAGGAGTGAGTGCAGGTGCAGGAGAAAGAGAAGGATTAGGAGGAGGAGCCCTAGCAAGACCTTGCTAGCAAAGAAGGGGGCCGCTGTCCCTTTTTCGCGTCACGTTGCTCCTTCTTAGGGTTACTTTATCTGTCGTATAGGGCACTTATCTGCTCCCTGGCGCTTGACTTTCCATGCCCCAAAGAGAATTATACGCCGGCTACCATTCCCCGGTAGCTCAGTCGGTAGAGCAGGTGGCTGTTAACCACCGTGTCGGGGGT
>CAZZJR010000026.1:0-35750 GCA_964654585.1 uncultured Bdellovibrionales bacterium | reverse complement strand
AAGCTGCACGGCAGCCAGCTGCGCATCTTGAGCCGCGAGCGCGAGGGAACGGCCGTCATCTTCGAGCTCTCTCAAGCCGAGCAGCGCTACCACTGAACTGCTCACAGAGCGCTCATGACAAAGCTGCCCTGAAGGGCTTGCATTATCAGCGCTATAGTGATTCATTTCCGCTTGGAGAAAATCCTCTCGCGGCCCAGCGGAACTCTCAGGCCCGAAGCTGCGTGAGTGAAAAATAGGCGAGCACCAGGCATCACTCGAAAGACAGAGCCTGACTGCACAAACATTAACCAGTGTACTAATATCGGCGGCCTGCACTACCGAGCACGGCTCAGCCTTAGCCCGCCTCTGCCTGTGAACAACTCAATACCTTGGACCCCCCGCCCCGTGACGGTCGCCCTGGCGCAGTTCGCCATGAGCCCAGACCCAGACGAGAACCTTGAGCGTGCCGTGACGCTCATCAGGGAAGCTGCTGCGCGCCGTGCCCAGGTCGTTGCGCTGCCTGAGCTCTTCCGCTCCCCGTACTTCTGCATCGAGGAGCGCTGTGCTCGCGACTACTCAGAGCCGCTCCCCGGCGCAGTCACGGAAATTCTCCGTTCAGAGGCGAAGAAGCTCGGCATCGCTATCGTCGCTGGCTCTGTGTACGAGCGTGCAGAGCATGGCAAGAAGTTCAACACGGCCTTCGTAGTCAACAGCGCCGGCGAAATGCTCGGCACCTACCGCAAGGTTCACATCCCGCACGATCCAGCTTTCTTTGAGATGAACTACTTCGAGCCTGGCGACCTGGGCTTCAAGGTTTTCGATCTCGGCTTCGCAAAGGTCGGCGTGCTGATCTGTTACGACCAGTGGTTCCCGGAAGCCGCGCGCGCGCTGGCGCTCGCTGGCGCAGAGATTATCTTCTACCCGACTGCGATCGGGCGGGTCGGCGAGCTGCCGTGCTACGAAGGTGATTGGCAGCATGCCTGGCAGAGCGTCCAGGTTGGGCACGCCGTGGCGAACAACGTCGTTGTGTGCGCCATCAATCGCGTTGGCATCGAGGCCTCGTCGATGTTCTGGGGCGGCTCCTTCGTCTGTAATGGGTTCGGCCAGATTCTGGCTCGGGGGACAGAGATGCCGGGCCTCGTTGTTGCGGATGTAGACCTGGGCCATTCAGCGTACACCCGGGAGGGATGGAGGTTCTTCGACAGCCGCCGTCCGGGGCAGTACGGGAGTGTCACCACTGAGGAGAAGAGGTAGCACACATGGAACAGTGGACTATTCAGAAGAGCATTGAGCAGTACAGGATCGATGGCTGGGGGGCCGGCTTCTTCTCTGTCAACGAGGCGGGGAACGTGTCGGTCACGCCAGAGAAAGATCGGGCATCGGTCGACCTCTGCAACATCGTTGAGGACCTCGTGCGCCGAGGGATCAAGCCGCCGCACCTGATTCGCTTTAACGGAATCTTGAAGCAGCGCGCGCAGGGCATCTATGAAGCCTTCGACAAGGCGATCGCAGAGTTTGAGTACAAGGGAAAGTACATCCTCACTTACCCGGTCAAGGTTAACCAGCAGCGGCAGGTCGTTGAGGCGGTGCGCAAAGCAGGCAACGGTCGCGGCATGGGGCTCGAAGTCGGCAGCAAGCCGGAGCTCCTAGCGGTTCTCTCGATGCACGACGCACCGAAGGGGCTGCTGCTCTGCAACGGCTACAAAGACTACCAGTTTATTGAGCTCGCCCTAATGGCGAGCAAGCTCGGCTTAAGGCCGATCATTACCGTTGAGCAGTTCTACGAGCTCGACACCATCCTGCGCGCCAGTGAGGCCACCGGGGTCAAGCCAGAGATCGGCCTGCGCATGAATCCGACGTCACGTGGCGCCGGACGCTGGGCTGGCTCAGCCGGCGAGAACGCAAAGTTCGGCCTCGCGCTGTACGAAATTGTTGAGGCGGTGAAGCAGCTCAAGGCCCGCGGCATGGAAAGCTGCGTAAAGCTCCTGCACTTCCACATGGGGAGCCAGATCACCTCTATCAACGCGATCAAGAAGGTCATGAAGGAAGCGGCTCGGGTGTACACCGAGCTGTTCCGGCTCTGCCCGGGGATCGAGTTCTTAGACGTTGGCGGCGGGCTCGGCGTTGACTACGACGGCAGCTGCACTAATTTTGAGTCCTCGATGAACTACAGCACGGAGCAGTACGCCCGTGACGTCGTATGGGAGATCGCTGAGGCATGCAACGACCTCGCCATCCCACACCCGACGATTGTGAGCGAGTCTGGCCGTGCTCTCACGGCCCACCATGCGGTGCTCGTTACAGAGGTGATGGACGTAGCGGAGGTCCCGGAGCCGCCAACAGTGCCAGATCCCTTGCCCTCTAACGACGAGAAGCTAAAGGACCTCGCTGCGCTGTACCGCGACCTGAGCCTCAAAAACTGCCACGAAGTGTTCAGTGACGCGCTCTCCATGAGAGAAGAGTTCCTGCAGCTCTTCATCCAGGGCAGCATGACTCTCGAAGAGCGCGCCTTTGCCGAGCGCACGCTGCGAAATCTCTTTACTCGCATCAATCAGCTCAAAGGGAAGATGAAGCACATCCCTGAGGACTTCGAGGCGCTCGAAGGGATGCTCAAGGACACCTACTTCTGCAACTTCTCTGTATTTCAGTCGATGCTTGACCACTGGGCTATTGATCAGCTTTTCCCGATCATGCCGATTCACCGGCTGACGTCACAGCCAACTCGTCGCGCAATCATCGCTGACCTAACCTGTGACAGTGACGGGAAGATAGACAAGTTCATCGACCTCAAGGGCGTGCAGCGCTTCATTGACCTGCATCCGTACCGCGGCGATCAGCCGTACTACATCGGGATGTTCCTGATCGGCGCCTACCAAGAGTGCCTCGGCAACCTGCACAACCTGTTCGGAGACACCAACGTGGTACACGTTGAGCTCGAGGAGAACGGCGCACCACGCATCACGAGCATCGTTGAAGGAGACACCATCAAGGAGGTCTTAGGGTACGTGCAGTACACCCAGGAAGACCTGATTCACGGTGTCCACACACAGATCGACCGGGCAGTGTTCCAAGGGACGATGACCCCGGAAGACTCTGCCAAGTTCATGCAGCGGTACAAGGAGAGCCTTAGCGGGTACACCTACTTGCTCTGGGAATCTCCAAACGGGGCGGGAAATAATTTCAGCGAACCACTTAAGATAGCCCAAGGAGGGTAATAACGATGAGCATCAAGAAATTCATGAAGCACAACTACCGGCACTTCAATGCGGCGGTCTGCGTCGACGCTGCCGAGGGGTACCTGGAGCAGCTCAAGAAGGGCAACAAGATGATGATAACCCTGGCCGGCGCCATGAGCACGGCGGAGCTGGGGCTTACCCTCGCTGAGATGATTCGTCAGGGGAAGGTGCAGGCTATCTGCTGCACCGGCGCAAACTTAGAGGAGGACATCTTCAACGCAGTGGCGCACAACCACTACGAGCGCGTCCCGCACTACCGTACCCTTTCGTCGGAAGACGAGGTGGCTCTCTATGACCGTGGCATGAACCGTGTCACTGACACCTGCATTCCAGAGGACGAGGCGTTCCGCGCTATCGAGAAGCCGCTCCTTGAGCTCTGGCAGAAGGCTGACCGAGACGGAAAAAGCTACTTCCCGTTTGAGTTCATGTACCAGCTCCTCGACATCCCTTCCGTGCGGGCCTCGTTCCAGATCGATCCGAAGCACTCGTGGGTTCTCGCCGCGAAGGAGAAGAACATTCCGATCTGGTCGCCAGGCTGGGAGGATTCAACGCTTGCGAACATCTTCGTGTCGCACGTCGTCTCGGGCGACATCAGCCGGTACAGCATCGTCAAGAGTGGCGCCGAGCAGATGGGCTTTTTGATTGAGTGGTACCTGGAGAACACAGCGCAGTCTCAGATCGGCTTCTTCCAGATCGGCGGCGGCATCGCCGGAGACTTCCCGATCTGCGTGGTGCCCCTCATCCACCAGGACCTCCAGCGCGAGTGCCCGAAGTGGAGCTACTTCTGCCAGATCAGCGACAGCACCACCTCGTTCGGCTCGTACAGCGGGGCGGTTCCAAATGAGAAGATCACCTGGGGCAAGCTCACTATCGACACCCCTCGCTTCGTGATCGAGTCGGATGCTTCGATTGTGGCGCCGCTCATCTTCTCGTACATCCTGGAGTCTTAGGCAGTTGCCCACCCGAGGATAAGCTGCCCTGCTGTGCAAAATCTTGCGGTGGCGGCGGTGTTTCGAACGGTAGGCATTCATCTGCCCCTGCTCGGGCAGGAGGGATTTCAGCACGATAGCTTGAGCTCAGGCTAATGCGCGCGTTGGCACGGCTCTTGATTGCCCTACCAACACGATGACTGGTGTATCTGTAGCGCTAGCCGATTGGCTCTTCTTTACTGTCGATGCCCTCCTCGACCTCTGCGACTACGAGCGGATAAGCTCATTCGCGCTCTCTGTCCTGCCGTACGTAACCTGGGCAGCCCTCGGGCTAGCAGCTCTCATCGCAGTGCAAGCGATCGCCTCACTCACGCTGCGGGTCTTCGAGCTTGCCCTCGTGCTGCTATTGCTGTTGCTTAGCCTGCCCCAAGCGGCACTGAGGGCACCGCGCTCCGCGCTGCGTCTTGGCAGCCGTCGGGATACCGATTGCTTGACTGAAGAGCCCCCAGTGCCTGCCCGGGTCTGCCCTTCTATCGATTCGAACTGGGCTCCCTCTAGGCAGGGCCTTCCCGCTCCAGCTCGTGTAGACCGAGCCTTGGTCGAGCTAGGGGTTCCTCTGTGCGCTACGGACGATGACATTAGCCATGCGTATGCCACCATAACCCGGGATCTTTACGCCCAGCTCCTGCGCGATGAGTCGCAATCACGACGCGAGGCTTGCGTCCGGCGACTGGCGCATCTCAACGCCGCATACGAAACAGCTCTCGGAAACGTGCCGCGCTGAAGCGATCATCGCTGAAACTTCCAGCGTTCAAGGCGCTTCGCAGCGTGCCAGAAGAACGGCTCTTTCCATGCATATGTGAAGTCGGCGATACATTGCGCCCAAAAGATCGCCCAGAACTGCTCCATCCCCGCGAACGCAAAGCTGCCCTGCACGGCACCCATGGCGGGAATGACGAGCAGGTCCGACGGAAGGTGGGCAAGAAAATCAAGCCGAATCACTCGTAGCTTGCGGCGAAACGCATGTCGCCGCACTTTGCCGTTTTGGAGAAAATCACGCCGCTCAGCGAACAGCATGCCAGCGTAGTATGCGGCGAGGTAGGTCCCGTAGCCAACAAACGGAGTAATTGCTGCTATCAGCGCGATATTCGCTGCTCCCTTCTCCACGAAGCCGAACGAGATGAGGAGAGGCGCCAGCAGCTCCATGACGAAGCAGGTCGCTAGGTTGCTCGGCAACGCAGCGAGGCAAGCGACCGGGGCCGCGAGCCACTCCTCCGAAATTGCACGCCGAATGAAATCTAGCGGCCACAGGATAGCTCGTTTCGCGCGCGCTCCGAACTCGGCGGCGTCGCGGTTCGCCGCGACCTTGCCTGAGAAACAGGTCGCCTCCGTCGCAACTTTTTTCTGGAGGTACGGCTGAAAGTTTTGGAGGAGCCGCTTCTGGACCTCGGGCAGCTTCCAGTCTTCTCCCGTAATGACACCGCGACAATCGGGAGATTGGCAAACGCAAGCCATCTGGAAGGCCTCGTGCTCCGCTGAAACGCAGGTCGCGTAATCGATGGTGACCTGCTCTCCCGCGCGGATATCGCGCAGCGCAACGATATGAATAGCCCCCTGAAAGCCCGCATTCGGAGAGCACGAGTGGTTCAGTCGCTCCCCTAGCCCGATGTCCGACGCGGATGCCGGCCCCAAGAAAAGCTCCTCCTCCACCTGGTAGGGGTAATTTTGCATCTCAGTCGAGAGCGCCTCGAACTGTTGAAAGTTCAAAACAACGCCGCCGTACACAACTAGCAACGTCCCGGCTGGGATGTCGGTTCGAGCGAAGGCTCCGAAGCCACAGCCCGCTACCTCTCGCTCCTCTAAACCGTCATGAACCCAATTCGACGCGCGGATGGCAACTGGCGCGCGGCGAGCCGGTTCAAACGGGGCATCCGCGAAGGAGATAGCTGCGTTGTTCGACCGTGTCATTTCTTCGTTTCAAGTTGGGCTGGAGAGTAGTCGGCGGGGACTATAGTGAACTCCGAGCAAGCAGGCTCCCTCCAGGAGTCAGAATATAAATCCTACCGGTCCAAGATGTGGCCGCTAACGCATCCCCTCGTGGCTAACTTGCTGTCTGTCCTTGTTCTGACCTGTACTATCCCCTCCCTTTTTCGCAAAACACCGTATCGATTTCACCCCCTTCAGCTTCAAACCCTTAATGCCGACCAATAACAACGGAACAGTATGGGACTCCGGCTTAAGACTGCCACCACTATCTCCGCGATCTTTGTCGCTGTCATTGGCGCGACGTACTTACTCTTTTCCCTAAATCTTCTCTCGGAGTTCAAAGCCCTTGAGCGCGCAAGGACAAACAAGAATCTCGATCGCGTATCCCAGGCGCTGCAAATTGTCGAAGCCGACCTCGGGAATCGCGCCTCAGACTGGGGGCATTGGGATGACAGTCTCTCCTTCGTTCAGGGCAAAAACGCAGGGTACGTGGAATCTAACTTAAACTACGAGGCTCTTGTTCCCTTCGAGCTGAAGCACGTCATATTCCTCGACCGCAACGGTAAGCTGCTGTTCGGCTCCGAGAGCTATTCCGAGCAGGAAGGCATGGGCCCCCTTTCTGACTACGTGCTTCCCTTGTTGAATTCGCATGAGCGATTCGCTGCTTTTCTCCGAGAGCCGGAGAACCGAGCACTGACGGGCATGGCTCTGCTGGGTGAAAAGCCTACGTTCGTAGCGGTATCAACGATCACCGACAGCAAAATGCTGGGAGCCCCCCAAGGCTTTGTCATATTCACGCGCGACCTCTCTGACACACTACAATCGCAAATAGCCAGACAGACGCTTCTGCCGTTGGTATTTTACAGAGCCCGGCCAGAGAGTCCGTTTCGGATGCGTAACGATTCTGCGGCTACTACTGCAATCGCTGAATCCCCGGACCTCATCACTGGCCTCGGAGCACTCCGCGACCTCTCGGGTAGCCACATCGCGACGGTGGAGTTTTCTCAAGCGAGAGATATCCTCGCCCAAGGTATCGCAACCCGAAACTCCCTTGTGCTCGTCATCGCTCTCTTCTTGTTTCTTGCAAATGGTGTGGTGCTACTCTTCGTCGACAGGACGATCCTCAAGCGCCTCTCCCGGTTCTCACGACGAATCACTACGATTTCAAAAACCAATGACCTCTCCCTCAAGCTCCCAGTCGACCGCAACGACGAGATTGGCGCTCTGTCGTGCGCCTTCAACGGACTGATTGAATCACTGCGCCTATCCTACCAACGAGTGCACGAAGCTCGTGTCGCTGCGCAGGAAGCGAACGAGGCTAAATCAAAGTTCGTAGCCACTGTATCTCACGAGCTCCGAACGCCGATTCACAGTATCACCGGGATGCTGCGCATCTTGAAAAAGCATGAGACGACCGCAACCCGCCGCCGTTTCATCGACATGGCCAGCGGCGCTGCGTTTGGCCTACTGCATACTATCAATGAGCTTCTTGATTTTACGAAGGTGGAGTCAGGACAGCTCTCGCTCGAAGTCAGACATTTTAGCCTCAGGGACACCGTCGAGAGAGCGGCGAGAAATGTTGCCACATCCCGTAGCTCCCCGTCCGGCCACGTTGACCTCTTGATAGATGTATCTCCATCGGTTCCTCACTTGCTCGCCGGCGATGATCATCGCCTTGAACAGGTGCTCACGAACCTACTCGGCAATGCCTGCAAGTTCACCCACGAGGGGTACGTGGCCCTGACTGTCTCTAGCGCCAGCCGGTATGACTCTCGGCGACCCACTATTTCTTTCACTATCCAGGATACCGGGATTGGCATCCCAAGCGACGAATCCGCGAACATATTCCGACCTTTTCATCAGGGAGCCCCCTCTACTGCTCGGCTCTACCAGGGGAGCGGTCTCGGCCTAGCGATCGTAAAGCAGCTCGTTGAGAGGATGGGTGGCACCGTCAGCGTATCGAGCCAGGAACACCGGGGAACTACCTTCATTGTCTCGCTACCCTTCGATGTTGTTGCTCATGAGGCACAGGGTACACACGCTGAAGTCATTGCTCTCGTAGGTCGCGCGGGTTCTGCGGCAGATCTGGTGGCGGCTAGAGCTCGGGACCACGCACGGCATGTGGAGGTATTCAATCCGGAGCGCTCGGCGGAGCTATCTGCATTGGCTAGAAGGCTCGGAGCTTTCTCCCGAGTGGTGCTCTGGTCACCCAACAGGAAAGATTTCGATGCGATTCACGAAGCCGTAGTCGCCGCCAATGCCGCCAAAGTGCCGGTTGTTGCGGTTACGCCTCTCCAGGAACTTCCGCAACGCGAGGATCTCGCACAACTCGGCGAGCTGGATGTCGTCGATTCCGCTACCCTGCTCGAAAAGATAGTGCATGGAACATTCGGGCCGCTCTCCGACGATGAGAATGCGCGAAGCGGCTCTGCTGCCGAAGAGCGCATTGCTGCGACTCCTCCACTGAAGGTACTGATTGCGGACGACACGCCTACCAACTGCATTATCCTCCAGTCGATGCTGGAGGATGCTGGACACTCAGTCGAAGTGGTCACAAATGGGTTAGACCTCTTGAATCGGTTACGCCCGGTCGCCGTCGGCGACAACTCTGGCCCTCACTTCGATCTCGTCCTCACCGATATTCAGATGCCCCTCATGGATGGCAACACAGCTGTTCGCAAGCTGCGCCTCCTCGAGAAGAGCTGTGGCACGACTCGCCGGTTGCCCGTCGTCGCAGTCACTGCTCACGCACTACCCGACGAGCAGAAGGCGATGCGGCAGGCCGGCGTCGACGGTATCGTTACTAAGCCTGTGAGCCCAGCAGATCTTAGGCGGGTTATTGGGGTCTGTTGCCCGAAAGCGCCCTCCTCTCCTGCATCCGTTGATTCGAACTCCTCGGTTGAACGAGCCCTTGCCCGCGTGGTGCGCGAGGCATGTGGTGCGCCTTCGTCAGCGGCTGATCTTCTCGATATTCAGGGAGTATTCGAACGCTCGGGCAAGTCGCTGCGGCGGACTCGAATGATCCTGAAAGCTTTCTGCGCTGCCTACGGTGCGCAACGCGATGCGCTCGTGACTGCCCTCGCGGCAAGCGACCTAAAGAGTGCCTGCTACGCAGCCCACGCACTGAAGGGGCTACTGCTTGATGTCGGGGCACAAGCCGTGGCCGATGCTGGTTCAGACCTCGAGCGGGGGTTAAAGAGTGGAATCTCGGTCGAGAGCGCCCACGATGAGGCCGCTCGGCTCATCACCTCACTAGGACGAGTCGCGGAAGTCGTCGAGCGGATCGCAGGCTCCCTGCCACAGGGGTGAAGGGCTTTTCACACGTGACCTCGGCGCTAGGACCTGCGTTTAGGCGCAGCGCCGCCTGAGAGTGTCCCCGACTCGCTGACGAAGCTCCTGGAAGTCTATCGGCTTGACGATAAAGTCTGCTGCTCCGAGATCGAAAGCTGTTTCGATGAGCGGGGCATCGCATGCTGCGCTGATGACGATAAAGGGGATATCAACAAGGTAGGGATGGTTGCGAATCTGACTGAGAAGATCGAGCCCAGTCATGCGTTCCATGCGTTGATCACACACGATCAGGTGCGCACGTGACTTCGTCAATTTGTGCAGCGCTTCCTGGCCGTCTCCTGCCTCCAGGACGGTGCTAAACCCCATCTCGCGGAGCATGTCTCCGAGGATTGCCCGAACTTCGGGGATATCATCCACGACCATGACACACGGCTGGTCGCGCTCAAGCTCTACCATACTCCTCCATCCTCTCTTGGTTATGTCGTCTCAGGGTTCCGAAAGGGGCTTCCGGCTGTTCCCAATGCTTGGAAGTTCGGCACAACGTCGACGAAACATTACAGAAAGGGTCATATTTCAGCTGGTTTGGGACTCACGGACTCCTGCCCGGCGCTTGACCCTAGCTTTTCAATCGGGGTAGTTTTTCGGCTTAACTATGGATACTCCCTTCAGAAAAATGCTCCTCGCGAAGCTTCATGGCGCGGTTGTTACCGAGGCGAACGTAGCCTATGAGGGTAGTATCACCATTCCGGCCGACCTGCTTGAACGGGCCGGTCTGCTCGCGCACGAGGCGGTAGCGGTCTGGAACGTTACGCGCGGAACCCGATTTGAAACCTATATCCTTGAGGGTGAGCCTAAGAGCCAGGAGATCCACGTAAACGGGGCTGCTGCGCACCTGGTGGCGGTTGGAGACGCTCTGATAGTGGCCGCCTTTACCTACCTCCCCCTCACACAGGCGCAGAGTCACGAGCCGACTGCTGTTTTCTTAAACCCAGACAACTCCGTTAAGAGCGTGCGCCGCGAGCGCCCACGCACGATCGTCGAGTAAAGCTTCTGGGGAGATGGCCAAAGATCTCCCACTCTGTGCTGCCTTTGGGCGCAAGAAGCCGCCGAAATCGGGCACTGCGACCCCCTGAATCCCTCTTTTTTCAAAAAAATGAGCCTTGGCTGGGTTTTTGGCTCGCTTTCCACCGCTCGGAATTACATCGCGCTTTCAGACACTTAAGGCACATGTAACCACTTCTGACAGAAGCTGGGACAAAGTTTTTACACGCCTTTCGGCTCTCTGTGACAACTCAACCCCTACCCCATGAGAAAACGCCCCCCGTTGGTTGGGAACACCCCGCCACACTTTTTGAAACGAAAAGGGAGGAGACAATGAAGGACAGCAAGATTTCAGACGTGGCACTCGTTGACCAGTTCAAGCAGGGACGCCAAGAGGCTTTCGAGGAGATTATCGAGCGGTACGAGACGAAGGTGATGAACCTCGCTCTGCGCTTCACCCGTAACCAGGAGGACGCGGAAGAAGTGATGCAAGACGTCTTCACAACGGTCTATCGCAAGATCGACGGCTTCCGTGGGCAGTCCGCTTTCTCAAGCTGGCTCTACCGCATCGTTGTAAACGCTGCCTTCATGAAGCTCCGCAAGCGCAAGCAGTCGCAGACAGTTTCGATGGACGACCTGGCTCCGGCCGTTAAGCAGTACTGCATGGAGCGCGACGTGGTTGCCTCCTCGCACTCGTACAATATCGCCGTCACGCATGAGCTCCAGGAGGTTCTGCAGCGCGCCATCGACAAGCTGCCTGACCAATACAGGGCTGTGTTTGTCCTTCGTGATGTAGACGGCCTCTCAAACCAAGAGACGGGAAAGATCCTCGATCTCTCTATCCCGGCGGTTAAGTCACGCTTGCACCGCTCGCGTATCATGCTGCGCAAGCGGCTGCATCGCTACTACGAAGATTTCACCGGCAACAAGGCAGTTATCGAAGAGAATTCTGACGATCTCTCAACGGAGGCTGCGGCGTAAGCCGGTGTTGGTTCGACGGCGGCTGCGCCCCTCCCTGCGCAGCCGCCTTTTTTATTTGGGAGCATTCCTCCTCTGGCACGGCTACCTTGGCACCGAAGTCAGTCGGCTTCTTTCAGAGAATAATTCAGAAAACAGCTACGTCTACAATTCTTTGACCGACGCATAGAGACAGCAACCGAATTATCCCGCTAAGGTCTCCCTACCTCAAAAATTAGGGAGACCAGTGTGCTAGCTAAAAAATTCCTGCCCCTGCTTACTCTAGCCGCGACTATAGCTTCCCTGACCTCTGAGGCTGAGGCCCAACCACTCCGTCCCCACATTGACGGCGAAGTAATTATCGGATTCCGCGAGGACGTTGACGAAGCTACAAAGCAGCGGGTCATGACCTCGGTGGGTGGGCGAATGATTCAGCAACTCGGCACACTGCAAGAACGCAAGGCAGCTCGTGGTGGCATGCAGCGAGTGAAGGTCGCAGGCGCTGTCGCGGCGGTTCTTGAGCGGCTGCAGAACAATTCGGCAGTTGCCTTCGTGGAGCCGAACTACATCGTCCAGCACACAGACATTTCAAATGATCCGAACTACAGCAGCGGCTCCCTTTGGGGCATGTTCGGTGACGATGCGCCGATGTGCGGACCGAATGGGACTACAAACAGCTTCGGCAGCGACGCTGAGGAGGCTTGGCTTTATGGGGCAACAGGCTCGAAGCGGGTGCACGTGGGAATCATCGACGAAGGGATTCAGGTCAACCACCCGGACCTCGCCGCAAATATTTGGGTTAACCCTCACGACCCTGTCGACGGGATTGACAACGACGGCAACGGCTACGTTGATGACACCAACGGCTGGGACTTCCTGCACAAGGATCGCACGGTGTACGACTCGGCGGATGGAGACATGCACGGAACGCATGTGGCTGGCACGATCGGCGGAGTCGGCGGAAACGGCGTCGGTGTTGTCGGAGTAAACTGGAATGTCAGCCTGATATCAGCCAAGTTTCTCGGGCCCCAGGGAGGCTCCCTCTCGGATGCTATCGACGCGATCAACTACCTTCGAGACCTCAAGACTCGCCACGGCATTAACATAGTCGCGATGAACAACTCGTGGGGCGGCGGCTTCTACAGCTCAGCGCTCCACACGGCGATCCTGCGGGCTGCGAAACAGGGGATCTTGTTTGTTGCTGCAGCGGGCAACAGCGGTTTTAACAATGACTTCTTCCCTGCGTATCCTTCGAATTACACGACGCTTCAGCCATCAATCATTGAGAGCGCTGCTGGATACGAAGCGGTCATCGCAGTGGCTGCTATCGACTCTGCGGGGCGCTTGGCCTCCTTCTCTAACTACGGCTCAAGCTCTGTTGATATCGGGGCGCCTGGGGTCGGCATTCTGTCGACTGTAGGCGGCAGCTCGTATGCCTCGTACAGCGGCACCTCGATGGCGACTCCGCACGTCTCCGGGGCACTGGCGCTCTACGCCAGCGCCTTCCCGTCGGCTTCTGCTCAGCAGGTCCGTTCAGCGATCCTTGGAAACGCTGCGGCGACATCGTCATTAAACGGGCGCTGCGCTACCCGCGGCAGGCTCAGTCTGGCAAACCTCTTCCGGCCGTCGTCGGAGCCTCCCGGAGCAACTCCCTCACCAGCTCCGGCGCCGGATGTGCGAGATGTTGCCGTCATCGCGGTTTCTCCCCAAAATCCGGCGGCAGTGAATAGCGTCACCTCTGTTTCCGTGCAGGTGCAGAACCAAGGGAGCGCACCTGAGACTGTGCGGCCAATCCTTATATCGAACGCTGGAAGGGTCTTAAACTCCCCGAGCGCGACCATTTCGGCCGGTGATACGGTGACGCTCCAGTTCTCCTGGCAGGCGCCTTCGCGCTCGCAGTCGGTGACCTTCCTGGCGATGGCACCAGTACTTCAGGGAGAGAAGGACTTCTTTGACAATCTTAAGACCGGGTCAACCAGGGTGCAGTAACTAAGCGGTAGCCCCGTCTGCTCGCCCTAACGCTCGACGAAATCTAGGTCTCGATGGAAGGTCTCTTTAAGGAGGACGAGGCTGAGCAGCGATACGACCGAGGTCACAACGCCTACGACCATCGCCGACCAGATGATACCATGACGATCCTCAAACCAGAGGAAGGCCATGTTCATCGGGACAACTGAGGCCCGAATGAAGTTCGGAATAGTCACTGTGACCGTAGAGCGAATGTTGGTGCCAAACTGCTCAGCGGCCGTCGTGAGCATCAAGATCCAGTAGCCAGCGGCGAAACCGAGCACGAGGTAGCACAGGTAGAGCCCTGTTAGCGAGAGCCCCTGGACTGAAAGGAAGAAGATGGTCGCTGCGAGCCCCAGCAGAAGGAATGCGTACATCGGCTTCTTTCGGCTCTGCATGCGCTGGCTCACGAGTCCGCCGACGACGTCACCCAGCATGATCCCGAGGTAGGCCCACACGAGGCAGTAGGTCTGCTTCGGCGCCTCTGTCGCCTGCAGGGCGGTCGCAAGCGGCTGCACGTTTGCAACCAGAATGCCGATCACGTACCAGGTCGGGACTCCGAGCAGGATGCAGAGCGTGTAACGAAATAACCGGTCCTTTGAGGCCAAGAGCAGCCGCAGGCTTCCACGCTTAACATCCATCGCATGCGTCTCTTCGAACATGCGGGATTCCGCGACGGAAACGCGCACAAGAAGCAGCGCAAGCCCAAGTGCTCCACCAACTATGTAGGAGTGCCTCCAATCGAGAAATTCCCCGGTTAGTCCCGCCACCACTGCGCCCAACACTCCGATCGAAGCGATGATTGTTGTGCCGTAGCCGCGCAGGGCTGTCGGCAGGATCTCTGCAACGAGCGTGACACCAGCACCGAGCTCTCCTGCGAGCCCGAACCCGGCCAGGGCGCGGTAGAAGTGGTAGCTGGGTATTGAATGAACGAAGCCGTTCAAGATGTTCGCCACGGAGTAGAGCAGAATTGAGCCGAAGAGAGCCTTGGTGCGCCCCAGCTTGTCCCCGAGGACTCCCCATACCACCCCGCCGACAAGCATTCCGATCATTTGGGTGTCCAGCAGCGCTACACCAACCTCAAGACGCTGCTCTGGCGGAACGCCAAGATCCGCCAGCGACGGGTTCTTAAGAACGATAAAGAGCACTAAGTCGTACACATCGACGAAGTAGCCTAGTGTCGCCACGACGAGCGCAAGGGAGAAGATTCGAGGCTGTTGGTCCATGCGCCCTATACCTACCAGAGGCAGGGTATTCGGCGCTACTTAGGCGTTGAGGCAACATTGCAAATAATACGGCTCAATCTCCCAGAAAAGTGTGTGTCACGGAGCTAGTGTGGCAAGTTTCGCGGTTTATACCCCGGGACAAGAATCTCCCCATGCTCGCTGCCTAGCCACACGCGGCTACCCGATGGTAGCGCGTGGACCCCCTCAATCAGGTCAATATTGAGCGAATCGCGTAACAAGGCGACCGTCCCAGCCGATGGCATTCCTGGCACAACCGTCGCCCGCATGTAGAAAGCCCCGTCCGGCTTCTCATCTTTGCTTAAAACATGCGCCGTGCAGTGCACTCGACTGACGGAAGCATCGCAGCTCGGCACAGCGGAACGCCCCAAAGCGACGGTATCGCCTGCGGACGCAATAGCGAGCAATAGGGCAAGGCTCTCACCCGGTGAGAGGGGAGCGAAGTCGATGCGGCTTGGAACCTCTACGGCGCAGCTCCGCCCGAAGTACAGCACATCGCCCGAGCGTACGGTCATAGGAGCGCGCAGCGGGCCCTCCAGCCTCCCTTCTTGTCCCTCCGCACGATACCAACGACAGAAGAGTGGATTGGCAGGGTACACCCCGGGGTAGACGTGCACCCCTGAGTCACCTTCGCGCCAGAACGTGGCGAGCGGCTTCGCCTCGCGCCGATAGAATACGGAGGCCTCCCGATGCGGCAGGCCTTCCGTGTCGATGAATAGCGGCTCCCGCACCTCCAGCGCCGCCAACGCACCCTCAATTCGCGCCGCCACCGGTAACCTGCTCCGGGCTTGAGGCGACATGGCAAAGGTTTTTGCCAGCTCTCTCCCTTCCTCCGCGCCCCCGCTCCCAGCCCCCAATTCGCCTAAAATCCGCTTTCCAAGCATACCGCTATCCGCTCTCAGTTCGTATTTCCCGCAGGTCGCCGACGATATCCGCCCCCCTAAACCCCGCCATGAGACTCCACATTCCCCCCCAACCAGCCCCAACCTCACCCCCGCCACCCCCACCACGAGTTCTCTGAGAACTCGTGGGGGGCAACTTTGGGGTGGGGAGGGGCGAATGGGTGGGTGTGGGCTAATTGAGGGGGACGTTATGTTTCGAATGGATCAGATCGTTACTGCGACGCAGTTTCTGCGTCATTTTCGGCCGCTGGCTGATTACTTGGCGAAGGCAGATGAGCCGCTGCTGGTTACCCAGAAAGGGGGGCGCTTCTTGGTGGTTATGGATGGCGAGTTCTTCGATGGCTTCGTGCGTGCGCTAGGAGGACCAACGCAGCGAGCGCGACAGGAGCCGCAGCGGCTGTCTAGAGCTGGTGTGCGCTAGTGCGGCATCCAAAAAGTTCTCTCACCTTGATGCCGTTTAAGGCAGCACTAGGGCTGTTTGTTTTAGGCGTCTTTCGCCCATAAAACGCTATATATATGACTAGCGCCTCATTCAGGGCTGCAACGTTGTTAGGTGAACAAACTTTTTAGACGATGCACTAGTCAATCGCCACGTAAACGACAGCGAGCACTTCCACCTCCTGAGGGCCTTTTGGTGAGTGGAACGTGATGACGTCGCCCTCTTGGGCCTTGAGCAGCGCGCGGGCGAGCGGCGATTGCCAGCTGATCCTTCCGCGCGACACGTCGACCTCATCAATTCCGACGATTGAGTACGTTCGTTCGCTTCCATCCTCGTAGCGGAGCGAGACTGTTGCTCCGAACTGCACATGGACAACTTTGACTTCGAGTGGGTCGACGATCTCGGCAGCCTCAAGCCGCTTGGCAAGGAACCGCATACGACGGTCGATCTCGCGCAGCCTCTTCTTTCCGTAGAGGTAGTCGCCGTTCTCTGAACGGTCGCCATTCCCCGCGGCCCAGGAGACGATCTTGGTCACTTCAGGCCGCTCCTCGTACCGAAGCTTCTTAAGCTCCTGACGGAGCCGCTCAGCTCCAGCCGGAGTCATGTAGTTCTTTCCGCCGGGAATCGACGCCTCGACCTCAGGCTCAACCTCGTGAGCGTTTTCGTCGCCGTCTTTTGTAAATGCCTTGCTCATCGCGTTCGGGTTACAAGATAAAGCGAGCTGCCTAGGATACTGGCAGGCTCTACTCGTGCACGGGCACGTTGGCCTTAATCCAGTCTATCACTTCCTGGGTGTGCGTGCCCGGAATGAATACCTGCTTAACCCCCTGCCCCTTGAGGGAGTCGATGTCGTCTTTGGGGATAATTCCGCCACCAAAGACAACGATGTCTTCAGCCTTCTCCTTCTTGAGCTGGCTCAGAAGCTCGGGGAAGAGCGTCATGTGAGCGCCTGACAAGATGCTGAGACCGATGCAATCCACGTCTTCTTGAATCGCGGCGCGCACGATGTTCTCAACAGTCTGGTGCAGCCCGGTGTAGATAACCTCCATGCCGGCGTCGCGCAGCGCCCGTGCAATGACCTTCGCGCCCCGATCGTGCCCATCGAGACCCGCTTTGGCGATTAAGATACGAACCGGTCTTGTCCCCTGTCCTGCTGTCATAACATCCCCGGGTCTGTATACACCCCGAATACCTTTCGGTAAATGTCCGAGACTTCACCGAGCGTAACCCCCACATCAACGGCATCAATCAGGACCGGCACAACGTTGCGAGCCTCGCGGCAGGCTGATTCCACCTTGGCGAGGGCGTCAGCGTGTAGGGCCTTATTGCGCTTCGCCTTGAATGCCACTACCCGCTCAATCTGCTGTCGCTCAACTTCGTGCTCAATCTTAAGGGTCGGAATCTCCTGCTCGCCCCCCTCCGTGTAACGGTTCACTCCAACAATCGTCTGGGCCCCCGCATCGAGGTCTAGCTGGAATCGGTAGGCAGCCTCTGCGATCTCTTTCTGAGGGAACCCGGTCTCCACCGCATGCAACATGCCGCCCATGGCATCGATCTGCTCGATGTACCTGTGGGCCTCCGCCTCAATTTCGTTCGTCAGGCGCTCGACGTAGTACGAACCACCGAGCGGATCAATCACGTTCGTCACACCGCTCTCGTCAGCGATAATTTGCTGCGTGCGAAGGGCGACCCGCACCGCGTCCTCTGTCGGGAGCGAGAGAGTTTCATCCATCGAGTTCGTGTGCAGCGACTGGACCCCGCCAAGCACCGCAGCCAGCGCCTGAAGCGCAACGCGCGCGACGTTGTTCACCGGCTGCTGCGCGGTGAGGCTGACTCCCGCCGTCTGCGCGTGCGTGCGAAGCTTGCAGGCTGCGTCTGTCTTTGCGCCGTAGCGCTCGCGCATCAAGCGCGCCCAGAGGCGCCGCGCAGCCCTAAACTTCGCCACCTCTTCGAAGAAGTCGTTGTGCACATCGAAGAAAAAGGAGAGTCTTGGAGCAAAATCGTCGATCTTCATTCCTCGACTGAGGCAGTGATCAACGTAGCCAAGGCCGTCAGCAATAGTGAACGCCAGCTCTTGAACCGCCGTCGCCCCCGCCTCGCGAATATGGTACCCGCTGATGCTGACAGGGTTAAACTTCGGAGCAGACTGTGAACAGAACTCTATTACGTCGCACACCAACTTCACCGAAGGAGCCGGCGGGCAGATCCACTCTTTCTGCGCGATGAACTCCTTGAACATGTCGTTTTGGATAGTGCCGCCCAGCTTGTCAAAGCCTATCCCGCGCCGCTTGGCGACCGCGAAGTAGAAGGCGAACGCTACCGTCGCCGTGCAGTTGATCGTCATCGAGGTAGTGACCTGATCGAGAGCTATCCCTGAGAAGAGGGTGTCCATGTCCTCGATAGTGGCGACACTCACACCTTCTCGCCCAACTTCGCCGCGCGAACGCGCGTTGTCCGGGTCGTAGCCCATCAGGGATGGCATGTCGAAAGCAGTAGAGAGCCCCGTCTGCCCGTGCTCGAGGAGGTACTTGAACCGTTTGTTGGTGTCCTCCGGCGAACCGAAACCGGCAAACTGCCGCATCGTCCAGAGCCGCCCGCGGTACATCGTCGGCTGAACCCCGCGCGTGTACGGGTACTCGCCGGGGAAGCCCAGGTCTCGGTCGTGGTCAACGGCACCGCCGTTTTCCGGAGTCACAAGCTCCGGCTGCTCCCGGAAGCTGATTGAGGAGAACTTCTCCTTGCGCTCACGCTGTGAAGCGTAGCCCTTGGCACGCCACTCGGTGTGCGACCCGCTCTTGGCGAACTGGGCTGAACTATTCGGTTTCTTGGTCATAGAGCGAGTGCGAACGCTTAAGCTTACAGCCCTTTAGCCTACTCCTTCAGGAGCTGCGTGGCTATCAGGACACGCTGAATCTCGCTCGTTCCCTCGTAAATCTCGGTAATCTTTGCATCCCGGAGGTGCCGTTCGGCCGGGTAGTCGGTCACGTACCCGTACCCGCCGTGTATCTGGATGCCTTTTACGGCGCACATCATGGCTGTCTCTGAGGCGAAGAGCTTCGCCATAGCAGCCTGCCTGATGAAGGACTTCTTGGCGTCCTTCCGCTTGGCCGCATCGAGGGTCAGGTACCGTGAGCTGTCGATGTGGCACACCATGTCTGCCAGGTAGTTCTGGATCGACTGGTGCTCGCAAATGTTCTTCCCGAACGCCTTGCGCTCGCGCGAGTACTTGAGCGCATCATCAAGCGCCGCGCGCGCAATTCCGACAGCCTGTGCCGCCACACCGATCCGTCCGCCGTTGAGCGTATTCATCGCGACCAGGAACCCGCGATTTTCGTCGTAGAGCATGGAGCCCTTGGGCAGCCGCACGTTGTCGTACGTGATGCTTGAGGTCGGTGAGCCGCGAATCCCGAGTTTATCTTCGTGCTTTCCGCGAGAGAGCCCCGGGAGATTCATGTCGTGCACAAATGCGCAGATTCCTTTGTTGCCCTTCGACGTATCCGAAGTCGCAAAGAGGATGCACACGTCAGCTTCAGGCCCGTTTGTGATCCAGTTCTTGGTTCCTGACACGACGAATTCGTCGCCCTCACGACGCACAGTTGTCTTAATCGCTGCAGCGTCGCTCCCAGTTCCAGGCTCAGAGAGCGCGAAGCATCCAAGGGCCTGCCCAGATGCCAGCCGCGGCAGGAAATACTCCTTCTGCTCCTTAGTGCCGAACTCAATAATCGGAGAGACACAGAGAGATGTGTGCGCGCTTACGATGATACCAGTCGAGGCACAGGCAGCGGAGAGCTCCTCGATGATGAGGGCATACGCCAAGGTTGAGAGCCCTGCCCCACCGTACTCCTGAGGCACGATCGCACCCATGAGACCCAAGGCTCCCATCTTCGGCAGAAGCTCACGCGGGAAGTAGTGCTCTCTGTCGATCTTCGCTGCAAGAGGCGCTACCTCTTTCTCAGCGAACGCTTTAGCCGTCTCGCAGGCAAAGCTCTCCTCTTCTGAAAGGTCAAACGCTATACTGTCTCGCCAAACCATCCTTGCCCTCGCCGCCAATACTAACGCCCAGTGAAGTTTGCGGGGCGCTTCTCAAGGAACGCTGCCATCCCCTCCTCTCGGTCCGCTGAACCGAAAAGCCGCAGAAACTCCTCCACCTCGTGCCGAAGCCCTGCGAGAAGCACCCCTTCGCAGGCGCGATTGATCGCTCGCTTGACGCCCTGCACCGCAAGAGGAGCTTTCGAGGCTATCGTGGCAGCGAGCTTCTCTACCTCGCTCCGAAACTCTCCGTCGGGGAAGACGAGATCTACAACACCGAGAGCGCGCGCGTCTGCCGCCGAGAGCCGCTCGCCCGTCATGCACAGCCTTCGAGCGGAGCCAACACCACAGCGATGAATCAGCCTCTGCGTGCCGCCGAATCCGGGAATAATCCCCAGGTCAACCTCAGGCTGGCCAACTTTGGCGCTCTCCTTGCAAGCGATAATGTCGCACGCGAGCGCAAGCTCTAACCCGCCTCCGAAGGCGAATCCGTTCACTGCCGCGATTACCGGCTGGCTCATCGTCTCAATCAGCCGCATAGCGCGCTGTCCAAGCTCCAGGTAGTCAGCCATGGCGCGCGGCCCAAGCTGGTTCATCGAGTGAATGTCAGCGCCAGCGACGAAGGACTTCTCTCCGCTGCCTGTGATCACCACCACCCTCGCGTCTCGGTCAGAGGCGATCTTCCCCAGCTCGATCACGAGCCCCTGCAGCAGGTCGGGATTTAGTGCGTTGAGCCTCTCTGGGCGGTTGAGCGTAACAGTGCGGACCGCCCCGTTGCGCTGCACAAGGATCGTGTTCTCTTCTTGGCCTGGCGTCATAGATAGTTCGTAACGTTATTTTACTCTGAAGAAACGAGCCCTTTAAGGGTACTCCGGTTTCGGATTGGGGGCTACCGATTCTTTCGGGCTCGCACCGGCTCGGCTACAGGACTTCCATCCCCGAGCCTGGCTGTGGTATTTGAGCGCCCATGAAATCAGCAACTACTCACTTTCTCTCCCTAACCCTAGCCCTCGCGTTGATGAGCGCGAGCCTACCAGGCTGCGGCTCGACCACGACCAAGTCCACTGTTACTCGCCAAGAAACAGTCCCTGCACCTGTGGCTGCTTCGGATAGCAGCGCAGCAGCCGACAAAGGCAGCACGGTAGTCACAGAGAAGACGGAAACTGTCACCGAGTCAGACTCAGGTATCGGCTGCAGCGGCGTCTTGAGCTGCACATTCCACGGGCTCGGGTGGGTTATCGCCCTGCCGTTCCGTATCATAGCCGGAGCTGTTGAGCTGGTTTTCTAGGGTCTAGAGACCCTACTCGCAGCAGTTGCCACCCGTGCTCAAATCGCAGTCAGTAGTCGCTCGGGCACGGGCCCCAATTTTCTTTGCTCATCGCAGAATCGAGTGGGTCGCAGCGAGCAGAGGAGACCAAATTTGCGGCTATCCTTCACACGCTATGCCTTCAGCCTCCTGAAGCCTGTTTCGGGTGCGTTTACGTGCACGAGCACGTTCATGTGCTGCAGAGCCCCGCGACCGGAACCAGTTGCTGAGCTGCGTCTCTGCGGGCAAGGTGCGGCTCCAAAAAAGGGTTCCGCAAATCACCCGATCACCCATCAGCTTCGTCGCTTTTTGGTTTAATTACGCGGAGGGGCAGACGACCCGGCGATGGGGCTTTTTTGTCAGAGAGTACGTCGCTACTGGAGCCTTGGTGCACCACTTTCCGCGACCTCCTCGGCTTCCGCGCCTCTGCGTTACTTAACCTAAAGGCTTGGACACCGAGAGAGCTCGCACCGCCTGAAGGCCTCGCCAGTCTTCAAGGTCCTGAGCCGGCTTTTCGGTGCGGAAGGTGGCGTACAGCTCAACACCGAGCCGGTCTTCCAGGATATCTACTTGCACGCCTTTTCCCCGGAGCAGCAGCTCATTTCCCGAAGCGTTTGTGACATCCCCTACGACAACTCTCGCGAATCCCCTCATGTGAATAAGCGCGGCGCAGACATCGCACGGGCTAAGGCTCGTAAAGATCGTCGTCTCGCTAAAGTCGATTCGCCCAGCATCGCGAATAGCGGAGGTCTCTCCATGGTTGTACGGATGGGATTCCTGGACAAGCGTGTTGTGTCCCTTCCCGACGATCTGCTTCGTCGTATTGTTGATGATGACTGCGCCTATTGGGCAGCCACCCTCCTGGTAGCTCTTCAGCGCCAAGAAAACGGCGATGCGCATGAAGTCAGCATCTGCTAGCTTCCGGACGAAGCCGTCATCAGCAAGGCTCGGCACGCTCTTTGTCGGCATGTGCGCTACCGCTTGAAGCGCTTCATCACCCACAACACTATCGCTAGTCAGGAGAGCTTTCATACGACACTCCAAAAGGTCAGTATCTTACCGCTGTATGTACCACGACCCGCAGCGAATGAAGTAGTACGTCGGCGGGAGAAATCCGGAGCGGCACCCAGCTTGGCAAAAGAGCCCTACCCAATCCGCTCTGCATCAGCCGAGTAGAACACTCCGCACGAAATAGCCGTTGCTGTCGAACCAGGCTCAGTGCAGTTGTTAAATGAGTACGTCAGGGTGACTTTAGCCTGGTCATCACCGATTCCAAGATATCCGATCGCTGCCGACGATGATTCGCAGGTGTAGGGC
This sequence comes from uncultured Bdellovibrionales bacterium, assembly GCA_964654585.1. GTDB lineage: Bacteria > Bdellovibrionota_C > UBA2361 > UBA2361 > OMII01 > OMII01. Next base: position 13,087 of record CAZZJR010000026.1, on the reverse strand, counting down.
GCCGTTGAGCCGTAATCGCCAAACGTTGCCGCATTTGCCAAAAAGCTTATCGTCTCGCCAGGTCCCTGCCCACCCGTTGCAACACTTCCATCAATCGCCACAACCGTGAATACGTCACTGCTGTCGATCGTTACTACTTGCGGGAAGAGCGGGTTGATATCTTGCGGCGCCGCTGTTGAGAACGGGCAGTCATTCTGGAGGGTGGTAAACGACCCATCCCATGTCCCGGCAAAGGTCGGTGCATCGCTGCCGCAACCAGCCACAACCGCAATAAGAAGTCCTAGCGCGAGTCTCTGTACCATACGTTGCAGCCGTTAAATCCCAAGTCGAGCCCCCTGCCCGATGACGGGGGTACGGTATCCCGAACTAAGGCAGCAATACAACACCGCAGGTCCTACCCAGGAGGCCACTGGCAGGGCCGGCCGCCGATAACATGCAGGTGCAGGTGGAAGACCGTCTGGCCGCCGTGGGTGCCGATGTTGGTCACTACCCGGTAGCCGCCCTCCTCAAGCCCTTCTCGTCGGGCTACCTCGGCCGCCGCCAGTAGCAACTCGCCCAGCAGCTCTTTGTCCTCTGCTGTTGCCGCTGCGATGCTCGAAATGGGCTTCTTCGGGATAATCAGTATGTGGCTTGGAGCGACCGGATTGATGTCTCGGAATGCCAGCACTCGCTCTGTCTCGTGAACTATTTGGGCTGGGATCTCTTTTCGGATGATCTTGCCAAAAATCGTGTCACCGCCGTGTGTCATAGCGCCGTCCTCCCGTCACAATTATCCATCACACATTAAGCGCGATGGCAAGCTCCTCAGGCACCTCTGAGGCTGGCACCACATAGGCAGCTCCACTCGCCTCGTCGTACTCAACCTGGATCATGTGCTGGACCCCGTCTTTTACGTCGTCCAGGTGCGTTATGATCACGATCTGCTCGAATCGCTTCCTAAGCTTCTCAAGGAGCGAGAGCACATTCCCGCGGCGCCCCTCGTCGAGTGAGCCGAACACCTCATCGAGCATCAGGAGAGAGAAATTCTGTCCGGCTCGCTCAGCCAACATGTGCGAGAGCGAGATCCGCATGCAGAGGTTTAAGATATCTTCTTCGCCGCCGCTGATGACTCGCTTCGCTTCTCCGTCTTCAACCACAGTCGGTGTAAAGTCTTCTGCCAGCTCAACGGCCGAGTAGCGCCCGTCGGTGAGGTCCGCCAGATACTCGCTGGCAAGCTCCGCCATGCGCGGGCGGATAGAGCTGTTCACAAACTTGCGGAAGTCAGTGAGGATTCGGTCACACTCGTCGAAGATGCGCACTTCCCGGCGCAGGCGCTCCACCTCGAGGCAGCGCTCGTCGAACTTTACGATGTCGTCTTTCGTACGCTGCACTAGGGCCTCTTTCGTGTTTACCTCCCCCTCAAGCCGGACTCGCTGGAGGCGCTGCACTTCAACGAGACGCTGCGCCGCATCGTGCGAGCCCTTCTCCTTGCTGTAGGACTCCTCTGAGAACCGCAAGGCCACGAGCCTCTCGGAAGCCTGGGAGAGGTTCTGCTGCGCCATGCCTAAGTCCGCTAACACTACCTCGCGCTCGCGCGTCATCTCAGCTAGCTTCGCCTCAAGCTGAAGGCATGCCGTCAGTTCTTGCAGCTTCGCCTCGCCACTCCGGAGCAGCTGCTCGATCTCTTTCTGCTCGCCGACAAGCTTGCGCAACGCCGCAGGCTCGGCGCTCACTGACTTGAGCGCCTCTTCAAGCTCCGAGACCCGCTTCAAGAGCTTCTGCTCTTCAGCAGCGAAGTGATCCTGCACCTGTCGAAATGAGTCGCCGAGAGACTGTCCGCAGGTGGGGCACTCGCTACCTGATTTAAGACCCCCGGCACGCTTCGCTCGCGTGCGGATCTGCTCCACCTGCTGCGAAACGCCATCACGCTCTGCCCTCGCCTTCGAAACCGCCTCGCGCCACGCGAGCTCGGCGCTGCGCATCGCATCAGCGGCGACCGCGAGGGCCTCGCGCGTCTCAAACACGCGGCGCTTGGCCGCCGCGAGCGCCTCCTCAAGGCTGAGCGCGCCAGCAAGTGGCTTGAGAGCCCGGGCAAGCTGCTCCTCCGTTAGGGACTGGCTATCGGCGAGCGAACTCAGGCGCTTCTCCCGCTCCTCTTTTCGCACGGTGAGCGCCTGGACCGACTCTTTCTCGCGCAGGTGCCGAGAGCGAAGCTCCTCAAGCTTCACCATTCGCTCGCGCAGCACGCCGAACTCCGCTTCGCCTTTCTTGAGAGCGGCCGAGGCCTCGTCATGCTTGGCGCGAATAGCCGCGAGCTCTTGCTGCTCCTGCGCAAGCCGCTGCTCCAGGTCTTGGCGTGTTCCAAGGCTCGCCTCGTACCCAGCCAGCACAGAGCGCTTCTCTTTACGGTCATCCCGCAAAAGGTCCTGTACCTGCTCAAGCCGATCGTAGCCCATCATCCGCAGGATAAACTTCTCGCGCTCAGTAGCGCCCTTCTTGCCGCTCAGAAACTCAAGCCCTTTCTGCTCAGTGCAGTAGGTTGCTACGAACTCGTCGTGAGACATTCCCACAATCGCCCCAATTCGGGCTGAGACCTCGCGGTTCCCGGCCGCAACTGGCTTTGGCTCGCCGCCAACGTAGAGATCGGCATCGTTGAGAGTGCGCTCGATTCGAAACAGCACTCCGTCGTGCTCAAGCGTGAGCTCGACACGCAGGTCCTGGTCCTTCCTGCCGCGCCCACTCTTCGGCTGGGCGAAGCGGGTGCGCACGTCCTCGATTCGCCCGCGCAAGGCGCGCGAACCGAAGAGCGCAAATCCGATCGCCTCCAAGATGGTCGTCTTGCCCGCGCCGTTTGCGCCGAGAATCCCGATCAACCCATCGGGGAAATGCACGACACTTGCTGCGTGCTGCCGGAAGAGCTGCAGCGAGAGGCTACGAAGCTTCATGCTTTGCCTCCACTTTTGCTAGGTACCCAGAGAGCACCTCGGCGATCTCCTCCTGGCTAACCCCTGGCACCTCCCAGCCCTTGCTGAAGTCGATTAGCTGGTCCTTGAGGAGCCCCTTCCCCGGCTGCTGGAGAGCCTGGACGTCTGGGCTAAAGCTTGAGAACGCGATGTCGAGCGTCAGGTTGAGCGCCTTCGCCCGCAGGGCGCGCAGCTCCTTGTGGTCGAGGTTGCGGTACGTCTCGCGCGACACATTGTGAATCGAAAGACGGACAATCTTTCCATCGAGCCCGCCAGCCACAGACTCTCCTCGCTCAACGATCTGCTGCGTAAGCTGCTCGGGCTCCATGTCGGCTGCATCAATCGATGGAAGCACAATGACTTCCCGCGGGGATGTCAGCGGATGAAAGGTGCGCTTAGCGGCTGGAAGCGAAACCTCGAGGAACCCTTTGAGCTCTGAAGCCTCGCCCCAAATGTTAGTGGACGTGTGCTCAATCGAGCCCGAGTAGGCTGCGTTGAGTCCGACTGCCCGATGGATGTGCACGTGGCCGAGCGCGAGGTAGTCCCATTCGTGCGGTGAGAGGGCTTTGAGCTCGACATCGACACCGCCGAAGTCACTCACCCACTTTTCGTTGACTTGCGCATGCACCACGAGGATGTTGTGCTCGAAGCGGTCATCGGCCCGCAGCGATCTCCCGCCACCCTCCGCAATCGCCTGATGCGGCAGGCATGTGACGGCGAGGCTCTTTTCACGGAACGTAAAGGTCTCCTGCGTTGAATCTGCGACGAAGACGTTCTCAATCTCGCTAAAGAGCTGAAGCACCGAGCCAGTGTCAGCGCGCTTTGGGGTCTCATGGTTGCCGCCGACAACTATCACCGGCGCCCCCCCGTCCCGAGCAAGTCGCCGAAGCTGACGGAAGCAGAACGTGACTACGGCGTTCGACGGCCGCACAGAGTGGAAGAGATCTCCTGCGATGATCGTGACGTCTGGCTTGAGCGAGATGATTCGGGTAATCGCCTCTTGGAAGGCGATGTTGACGTCAAGCTCACGTTGGTTGAGCCCGCTCTTGGCGAGCTTGTTGTACCGGCGGTAGCCGAGGTGCACGTCGGCTAGGTGGCAAACCCGTAGTGGGCGTTTTTGGGGCGCTGCAGGCATGCCGGGAAATGTAGCCTAGGGTGCCCCTGACTACAATCAAACGATCGAGCGGCTCACCCAAAAAATGGTGTCCTGATGGGATGCTGCGCGTCGCTAGCTGTCCTAGGCTGCCGGCAGGTCAAGGACCACCTTGGTGCCGCTGCCGACACTGCTGGAAAGCGACAGGTTACCCCCTGCGGAGCGAACCAGATGGTACACATTCCACATGCCGAGCCCTTTGAGGGGTGAAACAGCCTGGCCAACAGGCTCTGGTTCCTTGGTCGTAAAGAACGGCTCGCACACCCGCTGCGCGACAGCCTCGTCCATACCCGGGCCTGAGTCATCCACCTGGATTCGAACCTGCCTGTGGTCAGCGTCGGCCTTGGCCGCAATTTTGATCCAGCCCTGGCCGTCTATCGCCTCAACCGCGTTGCTGAGGACATTGCCGAAGATGCTCGACAGGCTTCGCATCGTAAGCGGAACACGCGGCAAACTCTCGTCCACCTCAAGCTTAAAAGAGATCCGCTCTCCAACGCTAAGCTGCGCAGCCTCTACCACAACCCGCAGCACTTCGTTTAAGTCCTCACTCCCCTGCGTCACGCCCCTGTCTTTTGCTGCAATCGACTGAACCTTGTTGGCGAAGACCTGTCCCTGGCTGAGGTAGCGCCCGATGGAGTCGATGTACTGGGCTGCAAGGGCATTGTTCTCCTGCGCTGTAGAGAGCCGAACCGTTAGCTCAGAGATGTGGGCCAGTAGCGCCTTCATGTACTCCGACACCTCCCCTGCGAACTTGCCTACCGAGCTCAGCTCAAGCTGTGCGCGTGTTTCAGCCTCTAGGGCGCGCATCTTCGACACGTCGGTGAAGCTCCAGATTCGGGCTACTTCGCTGCGTCCGATCTCCACAACAGCCGAGCGGACCAGCAGGTGGTGTATTGGGGAATTGAGGAGGCAGAACTCCTGCTCAACAATGCCGCCTTTCTGCCTGAGGAACTCCTTCTCCATGGCAGCAATGAGATCGAGCGGTAGAAAGGTGCACAGCACCTGGTGAGCGAGGGCATGCGTGTCGCCACCACACATTTTTTGGAGCACCTCGTTTTTGTAGATTATCGCCCCCTCCTGATTGTGGACCATAACTGCTTCAGGAATCATGTCTCCCAGAGCCCGTTGGACATCCAGAAGGCTTGAGAGACGCCCGCGCCTCTCATCCACCTGCTTTCGCATCTGGCTCAGGGTCAGGTGGTTGTAGACTCGCGCCAGAAACGTCGTGCGCTCGAACGGCTTCGTCAGGTAGTCATTAGCGCCAGAGGTTAGCCCGCGCACGATATCCTTCTCTTCGTTGCAGGCGGTGACCAGAATTATCGGCAGCGCATCAGCAGAGTGCTTGCGGCGAATCTCCGTCAGAAGATGGAAGCCATCCTCATCGGGCATCATTACGTCGAGCAGTATCAGCGCCGGAAGCTCGCGCTCCAGGTAATCCATGCACTGCACGCCGGAGCTGCACTCAACGACGTCTAGCCCCGCGCTGGAGAGGATAGCCTTGAGCAGGTGCCTGCTCATCGGGCAATCGTCTACTACCAACAGTGACTGCTTCTTTGCGTGCATGGTCCCCCGCTCTTTGGCTTCCAGATTGCACTCGGCTGTCGCTGCGAATTCCTTGAGGCCCTGCGTTCAATAAAAAACTAGGGAGATCAATCACTTTGGCAAACCCAACCAAGCCCGCGGGCAAGCCCAGTACGCACTCTTTGCGCAGCCCCGAACAAAAATTGCCAAAAGGCTGCGTCCTGCTTGGGGTTCTTAAGTCTGTCGAGAACGAGCTGCGAAAGCGGGAGATGCTAAGCTGCGGCCCTCAGGCCGTCCCCCCGCTCTGGTTCTTGGCCGAAACAGAGCGAAACATCTACCTGTGGCGCAACGGAAAGAGCATCGACGACCAGCAGGATTTCTCGTTCTGGGTCGATATCTCTGCGCTCATCTGCAAGCGCCGAGAGCAGCTAAAGCGCGCTCACGTGCTCAATCCCTTCACAAACCCGCTCTGGGGAGTATCGCAATTCGACGACAAGCTGGCTGACCAGGAGCGCGACTACCTCGACTCATTCGAAGACCTTATCCAATCAGTCCTAAAGCACGCAGAAGCCCTGAGCGTGGCTAGCGAGACTATCCGAAGCGACCTCGCGCGCGGCGTTGAGCCGCGGCTGCCGATCGTGCTGCCTTCACAGCCGGAAGCCCGCAGCCGCGCCTCGTAGCCACGCAAGCCACCCCTTCCAACCCAGCCCCCTCGGGAGTATCCTAGGAGCCATGCCAACCTCTGCAGCAGATACTCTTATCTTAGAGACCATCGAGCGCCTCTGCCGCTCCGAGATTCCGAAGTACCAGAACGAAGCCTGCTACAACACAGTTCCGCGGGCGCTCTTCGCGTCTTTTGCTGAGGCAGGAGTTGCGGGGCTGGCAGTGCCGGAGAGCTTCGGTGGCATCGGCGCCTCAGCCGCAACATCGGCTGCCGTATTCGACACGATCTCGCGCCACGATATGGGGCCAGCGATCTTCATCTCGGTGCACGCGATGGTGTGCGGGCTTATCGCACGGTTCGGCAGCGATGAGCAGAAGACTAGCATCCTGCCCAAACTCGCCTCAGGCGAGGCGCTCGGCGCCTTTGCGCTTACCGAGCCCCACGCTGGCTCTGATGCACAGGCGCTCTCGACCGAAGCTGTGCTTCGTGGCGACTCATACTTCCTCACCGGCAGCAAGATCTACATAACGAGCGCCGGATTCGCGGATCTCTACGTCGTCTTCGCCCGGACGAAAGACAGCTCTGGCGCCGGGATCTCGGCTTTCATCGTCCCGGCTTCGGCCAAGGGCCTGACAATCGGAACCCCTGAAAAAAAGATGGGGTGCGAGCTCTCGCCGATCGCTTCGCTCTTCTTTGACGGAGCAGAGGTTCCTCGCTCTCACCTGCTGGGGCCGATTCACGAGGGATTCAAGGTGGCCCTGTCAGGGCTAGCGGGAGGAAGGGTCAACATCGCTGCCTGCGCGAATGGGATCTCGCGAGCTGCCCTCGATCTTGCTCTCAAGCACCTGCGTGAGCGGAAGCAGTTCGGAAAGGCATTGGCTGAGTTTCAAGGCCTGCAGTTTATGGTCGCTGACATGCACTCCCGGCTTGAAGCCTCAAGGCTGCTGGTTGAGAAGGCGGCAGAGGACTTGGACACTGGAGGCGCTTCTCCCGCAACGACTCGGCTCTCTTCGTCTGTTGCAAAGTGCTTCGCGACCGACACCGCGATGAGCATCACCACGGATGCAGTTCAGCTCCTGGGTGGTGCCGGCTACATTAAAGAATACCAAGTCGAGCGCCACATGCGCGAGGCCAAGATGCTGCAGATCGTTGAAGGCGCTAATCAGGTGCAACGCATAATTATTGCGCGGGAGCTGCTTGAGTAGATTTGGGCTGTAGCTCTACGAAACGTCGTTGATTTGGGCAGCGTTGACGCTCCCTGACTGGGCCGAGCTCATTGTCGTTAGGTTATAGGACTTCTTCTCTTCAACCTGTCCGAAGGACACTTTAGGGTCCGGGGAGTAGAACTCGTACTGCGAAGTCTCCGCTGTGACACCCGAGAAATGCCCGAAGCAGGTCACCACGAAGCTAACGATCCCGATGTACGCCAGCGCACCGCCACTCAGGACGATCGCCTGGCTGCGGGGGGTAAGCTCAATCGCCCCTCCGTTTTCCGGACAGGGCTCATCCGCAACGAGCAAACCTCGGTGGAAACGACCGCGGTAGCACGTCTCGCAAAGACGAGACTCGCTTCCCTCTGGCAGACCGCATCGATAGCATCCACTCATACGCCTTCCTCTCACGGGAAGGCTCGGCTGAAGCTCGAAAATTCTTGAGTACAAGGGGCTATTTGGGCCCGAATTTTCTCTACATCAGGGAGTTACCCCGAAGAGATAGAGGGGTTAGCTACAGCACGCGGTTTCGAGACAACCCGCTTCGGAGGTCGACTAACAGGACGTGCTGTTTACGCAGCGCGAAGCCTCGATCGGCCCGTAGCAGACCCCGCCGAAATTAAGATAAATAGTCGAGCTGCCCGTATTAAGGCGCGCCTGCGTTGCGACCGCGTTACCATTGAGCGGAGTTCTGAAGCCGCAGCCGAACCCGGCGTAGTACCGAGCTGCCCACCCGAAGCCTCGTTCGTACAGGCCCAGGGATGCGACCGCTCCGCCTTTTACATCGATCGCCGTAACACACTGTGGGAAGGGTCCACTTGCGCCGACCTTGAGTATTACGCCGATCGTGTTTCGCCGAACGTCAGTGAAATGATTTGAGCCTATGGTCTTGTAGATGTGGCTGCCCGGCCAGGGAACAATTGACGAGCACCCTGCTGGTCGCCCACTTCCGCCATTTCCTCCACCGCCACCATTGTTGCCGTTATTATTGTTACCGCCCGGCGATGGTGCTGCGCCGACAACATTCACGTTAATCTCGTCCACAGCAGTTCCTCCCAGGAACTGGCTCTCCCGAACCTCACCCGAGACGGGATTAAAGACTCCACTCTCTCGCGAGCCCTGAAAAGCAACCTCGAAGCCACTGCCCTCGTTAAAATCTCCGACAACGCTCTGGCCCTTACCGGCGAAACGATGCTCGCCAACTAGGTCTCCCGCGAGCGAGTAGACGCGAATCGTGGTTGCATTGTCGCTCATAACCTCGAAACCGAGCAGGTCCGGTCCGCTCGCTTGTCGTACTGCGAAGGCGCGCGGCCGAGTGCCAACCGAGGCGAACTTCGGCAAACGAGTATACTGGCGAACCTCGCCGGTCACGAGGTTCCTAACGCGAGCCACGGAGCGGTTTCCGCGACCTTTCCGAATAACACCGATCCAGTCTAGTGAACCTCCCTCGATCCGGGCGAAGAAGACGCGATCGCCACCCTGTCCAAACGTCACTGTATCGAAGGTTGGAGTATTGCTGGCGGGGTCAAAGAGGTCATACGACACGTCCCACTGAACCTCTCCACGCACGAGACGGACGACGGCTCCGTCTGGCGTTCCATCACCATTGAAGTCACCGCCTGAGACTACCAAGTCTCCTTTCTTTCCGAATGTGCGAGATACGGTCTGCCCACTACCGTTCAAGATCGACCACGTGATCTTGCTTGCCCCTCCATCTACCGACGCAACGCCGACCTGTGGTCCCTCACTGCCCCAAGAAGCAACGATCGGCGCATCCCCATCGGTGCCTATCGAACCGAGGGGTAGCGTCGTGGCATCTGTCGAGAGAAGCGCCTCCCATGTCAAAGATTTGTCACTCTCTTTCGACACACGCGTCAGATCCGATACCCCGTCTCCATCGAAATCGGTAGGCGCCTGTGCCTCGACGCGCGCCATGAGCGCCATGCAAGTAGCTATGCCGATTGCTGTTCTCTTCATGCGATCCTCCTGGAGCGAGCGCTGTTAGCTGAATGGGCCCCTTGCCACTAGCAGACCGTGTTCAAGGGGCATGCCAGGGGCAGCCGATTTTTCGGCAGGCTAGATGTGGTTGCTCTGCTCTCGCCCCATCGATGAGGCCCTCAGGGCATTGAGCACAGCGAAGAGGTCGATCCCCTCTTGCAGCAATGCACCCCAAACTGGTGTGAGGAATCCCGCGGCCGCGAGACCCATTCCGACGACGCTCAAAGCCATGCCACCAACGGCGCTCTCGATCGCTATTCGGCGCATGTGCGAGCTGATGTGAAGGAGCTGGTCAACCTTGCGGAGCGACGGCTCGAGAATAACCGCTCCTGCAGCCTCGGATGTGATGTCGCTGCGCGGCCCAAAAGCAACCCCCACCGTCGCCGCCGTGAGGGCTGGCGCGTCGTTGATGCCATCACCGAGGTAGAGAGTTGCTCTTCGCGCGGTCTCCTCGCGCACGATGGCAACCTTCTCCTCTGGAGACTTACCTGAGAAGAGCTTGGCAATCTTGAGCTGCGCTGCCAGGAACTGAACCTCCTGCTCTCGATCTCCTGAGAGCAGGATCACATCCTTGAAGTTGTGGTGGTGTCCCAAGTGTGAAACGAAGTCGATGCTGTCAGGCCTTGGCTCATCGCGGAAGCGCAGTAGAGCCACCACGGCTCCATCGACCAGAACTATGCACTCAAGTCCAGCCTCAGCGTGGCTAAAAGGTGCAACTACTCCCTCCGGCAGGGAGCGTCTCCCGGTAATCTGCACCCGCCGTCCGTGCACCGTCCCGATAAGCCCTTGTCCCGGGATTTCACTCACTTCAGTCACATCTGTCAGCACAATTTGGCGCTGTTGGGCTGCGTCGACAACAGACTGCGCCAAGGGGTGTTTCGAGTACTGCTCCAGGCTCGCGGTGAGCTGCAGCACCTCCTTCTCTGGAATACCGATAGCTTCAACTCCGACCAGTACTGGCTCGCCTACCGTGAGCGTTCCTGTCTTGTCCGTGATAAGAACCTCGCACGACTCTGCGCGCTCAAGGGCGATCGGATCCTTGATGATAATTCCTCGCTTCGCACACCATGAGATCGCTCCGATGATAGCGACTGGAATCGCAATGATGAGCGGGCACGGCGTGGCCACAACCAGCACCGCAAGAAATCGGTCGGCTGAGCCGGACCACCACCATGCACATGCAGCGATGGCAACAGCCAGCGGCGTGTAAAAGGCTCCAAGCATGTCAGCTAGCCGCCTCATCCGTGGCCTGCGCTGACGCGAGACCTCCATAACAGCCATGATTTTTGAGTAGCGGGAATCGCGGGCCGCTCGCAGGGCCCTGATTATGAGCGCGCTCTCACCGTTGATGGCACCAGAGATCACCTCGGAGCCCGGAGTCTTCGACATGCGATACGGCTCGCCGGTGAGGTACGACTCATCCATCGAGCTGCGCCCCTCAACCACCACACCATCGACCGGGCAGAGCTCGTGGGGCAAAACGACAAGCTCTTCTCCAGGCGCAACTCGATCCACTGGCACATCGACCATCCCGATCCCCTCGCGACGATGCGCGATCGACGGATTGCGGCGGGCGAGCGCGTCGAGCACTGACGAGGCCCGCCTCATTGCAAAGTCCTCAAGCGCCGAGCCACCGGAGAGCATCAGCACGACGAGCGTGCCGGCCATGTACTGGCCCAGCCAGAGCGAGACGACAATCGATATTCCTGCCAGCAGGTCTGACGATACCTCCCCCCTAACGAGGCCCACAGCGAGCCGTAGCACGAGCACACCACCACCGATCGCTAAAACCCCAAGCAGCGGGATTCTGGCATCAGCGTCGGTCATGCCGAACGCCAGCTCAAGCAGGAGGCTCGTGGCGATTGCAATGCATGCAGCGGAGGCGATGGAGGCGTTCAGGTATTTCATCGAGGTAACGCGCGGTCGGGTAGCGTGCCAAAGCTACCCCGACAATCACCCCTTCGCAATCGATGACACTTGAAAAAAAGGCGCGCAGGTGGATGACCACCTGCGCGCCCGACCAAACTCCTCTGCGACTGTTGCGAGGAGGTGCGTTGCGTTACTTCCTCTCCAGCGAGGCAAACGGCACCTTCGCCGCCCGCGCTCGGGCACGAACGACCGCTCTCAAGTCCCTCACGCATCCCGCACTCGTCGCTATGACCTGCTTCGTCCTCGGAACGGATTTCGGGAAGAGAGGGGCCTGCGGCGAGATAAACTCTAGCTGCGAGAGGTACGTGTTCAGCGCTGTTCGGGCACTTGCCCGCAGGCGCACCGTCGTTGCAGCGCCGCTCCCGCGTTTCTTTACAGCCAGCGTTCCTGCCTGGGGCTTGTAATCTCCCATCAGGACGTTCACCATCGAGCCAATGCGCATCTTCCTGCCGGTTAAGACACTCAGAAGCGCTCGATCGCGGCGGTCAACATCTGTCGACTGTCCTATTGGCTTCACGAGCTTAGCGCCAATAGCTGCTGGCAGCATAACTGCTCTTCCGCCTCCCTGCTCAGACAACGGGCAGAACGTAAAGGTAATCTTCGGCGGACCACTCCCATCTCCGGGATTCTGGTTCCCGTTGTCTGGTGTTCCGTCATTGTCATCCGGGTTTGGCGGCGGCGTTGGAGCTGGCCCACCGGTGCGATCCGGGCTAGAAGCCGGACAGCCAGCAACACTTGCCGCGAGCACTGCGTACTGTGCCGCACCCCCCGGAGGGTTAGCGGTCCGAATGGTATAGTTGTCGAAACGAACCCGGCCAGTCACTTCAGTCACAAATGCCCCGAAAGCCGAGACCGTGCCAGATGCGGGTAGAGTGCTGCCAAAGGAGAGCGGAATCGTAGGTCCAACATTCGCCGCAGCCGGGACAACGCCCCACGAGAGACCTGAGGGCTTAGCGCTAACTTGCTCCCAGCTCGCAATACTGCTCTGTCCAAATGACTGTTCCGAGATGTACCAGCTCCCACCGATCCGGAAGGCCAAATGAGATCGGTTCGATGCGCCAGTGACGTCGATGCCACTCAGCCTCTGCTCGTACTCGACAAGCGTCGATGGATCGGACAGAACCGATGCTGGGAAAGAGAACTCCTGCGTAAATACCGTGAGCCCGTACGTCGGCCTAAACCAGAACGTGTATCCCTGAGAGAGACCGAGAGGCTCACTCTTGACGGTACCGCCGATAGCGCGGCTCCCGTACGAAAAAACCTTGAGGTTACTGAACTTGCCGATTGGGCTGCCGCTGCGGAAAGCCCACCAGCCCGTTTCAACTGCCGCATCGCGCCCGATGGTGCCGGTGCAGAAGCTGTAGGCTTCTCGGTAGATCGTTGTCGGCTCGTTGCCAAGTGGTGACGCGCTATACGGCGCATCTTGCGCTGATACAGGCATTACACCCGTAACAAATCCTACGACTGCCCCTGCGAGCATCGTACTTCTAATGAGTATTCCCTTCACGGCTCTCTCCCTTTGCGTTGGTGTTACTTGCCGAACGCAGGGAAGAGGCCCTGCTCCGGACAGAGCGGTATGAGTAGAGCTAATTTTTTCTTGCGGTGATGAGGCTACTCATGCCTCGGCTGAGGGCGCCTCAAAAGCAGCTGATGAGCTCGGTCAAAGAGC
>CAZZJR010000025.1:0-36046 GCA_964654585.1 uncultured Bdellovibrionales bacterium | reverse complement strand
AAAGTAAAAAGTAGCCCCGTACCAGCGGAGCACTAGCGTCCTCACGGCCAAAGCATTTTATCCCGCCAGATGTTTGCGCCCACAGCACTTCACCCGTAATCTCTCCGCTCCTAACCGGCCCAGAAGGCCAGAAAGGTTTTTTATGGTTTACCAGATACGAATTAGAGTTGGTGCGGAGCGAGAGCCTGATCCCCTGTGGGAGGGCACAAAGGAGGAGCTCATAAAAGCTTTTCCTGTCAAAACGCATCCCAAGCCAGTTTGGCGCTGGCTGGAGGACGCGAGATCCGAAGCTGCACTGGCCTCCCAGAGGTTCTCCCTTTGGGCCAGGTTCGATCGGGATTCAGTGTGGGTTGTGACTGATCAGGACCCGAGATTGCAGTAGAAGATCCTAATCCTCTACCTGTGTCGAGCAACCTGACCAACTCTCAAAGGTTTCATACATCTTTGCTGGGCTTGGTTAGGTTCCTTTTATCTGCCCGTCAAAAATCGATTGGAGCTGATAGCGCTTTCAGTGATCTGACACTACGGAGCGGTGTATGCCCAGGTGCCGTTCAGATTAATTCCGGGCCCACCGGAGCCAGTAAGAGCGTATACTTGGAATCCCTGCCGACTGAAATGGTCTCCAGTAGCGGGGTCCCTTCCGCCAATCATGACGGCGCCAACGGAACGTGCCTTAACGTTGCTCGCGTAGTCGATGTAAATGCACAGCTTTCCTTTCGGTGCCGTTGGTGCGGCAGAACTACCGCGGCATAAGTCACTCCGCGAGTCATACAAAGACTCACCACATACCTGCCCCTCGCAGTCGTTGTCGCTGTTCTCGTCGATTTTAACGATAACGTCCGAGTCAGAAACGTTCACGGGTGCCTTGAGGGGAAAAGACGCCTCTGAGTAATCAAAATCGTCGAGCACCGATGATTGCATAAAGATGCCGAAGATACCGCTGACGGTCTTGCCAGAAGCTAGGGTGGTCGACTGAGCTTTTTTCGAGAGAGCTGTCAGAGAGGTGATCGCCCTCTCTCCGCTGCTACACTTCGACCGAACCACAATCGCGTCGCCCTTCGCACAGAGGTACGAAGCTGATTGCGCTCGGCACTCCGCGCTAGCGCCGCATACGGCGAGCGCCGCTATCGTCGAGCATACGAGGGTGAGTGGCCGAAGTACGAGATGCGTTGTGCGAGCCTTCATCGTGGCACCGTATAAACAGGTTAGGTTTGTGGCGCCGGCCAGAAAACGATGGGGGAGCCCTGCTTTTGACTTGCGCCTAGGCAATAAGGATAGAGATAGGAGAGAAGTCTTCGCAAGTGAATTTTCAGACCGTTGCTCGGCTGTCGGGACAACAGGCGAGGGATCTGTGCTCCCCAGAAACCCGGCTCTTAGCGCACGGGGCTGCCAGGTCCAAGAACCATGAGGTCCGGCGGCGCGTGCCAAATCCCAAAGGCATGCACAATCTCCTTTGTGCCGGAGAAGAGTCCGGTCCCAAGTTGAGAGCTGCGTGGCTCCCCGTAGGCATACACTAGATAGTAATGCCCCTCCTTAAAAAATGTTTTTCCGAGGCCACAAGACGCCTGGTCGTCAGTAGCCACCGTAAGGCTCTCTGCCGAAATCTCTGAGAAGCCCCTCTGCGGGTTGGAGGTCCGATTCCATAATCCGACACTCCGCGCGCGGAACCGCTTCGTAGCAACGCTAGCCACTTCTCGGTTTAATTCAGGAGAGCGCGACCACGCGCAATTTAGGGGACTTCCTGCTTGGAGAAGAAGAGTAAGGGGTGCTCAAGAAACTGCTTGAGCTCAGTGGAATAGAAATTCCTGGTTACCTTGAGAAAAACCGATTGCTAGAGCGGACCGCCTGGAAGGATCCCGTTCCTGTCTGCTTCCGGTGCGAGGGAGAGGTTATGCCAAACCTCAACCACACGCTCGCCGGAAGGAGAGAGCTGGACCCGAACCAAGTACCGATCGTCGCACATGAGCCTGTAGTTGGGGGAAGGCACGAGCCTGTCCCGCAGCTTCTCATGCAGCGCCTCGGTTGCTGGCCCGCGGTAGACCGGGTCTTGGGCAATCGATACGCCCCAAAGGACGAACAACATGGTTCGTCCGAAGGGGCGGATGTCTCTGCCCACGATCTCCGGCTCGTCGCGAACATTCGAGAACGAGAACCACCTGAACTCCCGACTTTCGTCGGTGAGCTTCGGCTCTCCCTTGAATGCGACGACCCACGCCTCGGCGGTGTCCACAGAGATCGGTTGCCCGATCGCCGTTGGACGCCTTGAGATGACGCTCATTGCCCGACCCGCACGACCCTTGATCTCACCGAGATCGCACATGCTCTCTTCGGTGAATTCACGGCCGATTACGGCATCAACGGAGAGGTCGTCCTGAGATGCTCCGCCTCCCAAGCAGTTCCACCACCCGGGGTACGGGATGGGGTTCCCTTTGGGATCCGTGAGCGATCTTCTCGCCAGCAGGACCCTCCCTCCCATAATAGGCAGCGTGAATCCCCCTGTCGTGTTTAGGACCTGGGTCTCTCCTTCGAACGTTGGAGATTTACCAATCGTACCCTTGAGGGGATACATTGGAGTCCCTTCTGGTGCCTGGCACCGGTTGGATCTTCCGAACAATCTTGAGCGATGTGCTCACCTGTAATTATGAGGTAGCTAGCGCGGCTAGTCTCATATGGCGCGCGTCGGGGGCAGTTTCTACCAGCCGTTAAGGGCTGATACTGTCGTTTTGGGTCGAATTCTGAAGTCACAGCGTGGCGCAATATAGCCTTGGCGCACGGGAAACCTCGCTACCGGGCGGCTAGCGGCTAAGCGCCTCGCTTGTACTTGAACTGCCGGTATCCGGCGGCGAGGAGACCCAAAACGAGTGGGGCTGCGGTGACAACTAGGGTGTGGCTGACGGCTTCCTCCCGGGACCCCATAACGAGGTTAAATCCGAGCGGGACGGGTAGTAGAATTAGCGCGAGCCAAAGATAGGCGTACCTAGGGGAGAGCCGAGCTGCGAGCATGACGCCCCATCCGACGAGAAGAGCCGCGATGAGAGAGAGAGGCGGAAGATCTTGGCGGAGCTGATGTTGTCCAATTCAAGGCCAAAGCCGATCCCTGCCCCGATAGCGAGAGTGCTGACGGCGCAGATGAACGCAACGATCACGGGGGCGTATGGGCTTGTCTTCTGGTTCATGAATTGGTCTCCAGTAAGGGGAGAGGGTTGGGCAAAAGGGTATCATCTCGCTCTGAGGGCCGAAAAGGGCTCTTATTGGCAGGGAAAGGAGCCGCTTGACACCTCTCCGAACGCTACACTAAAAGCTGGGAGCTGGATGGGTCGTCGGTCGTTCGCCTGTCTGTGGCTCCAAATCGGCCGATGTTATGCCGCAAAAGTGTCTACTCAACTAGGAGAATGCTCGCGATGAGAAAGTTAGCGCTAGTGGTTTCTACTCTGATTCTGTCTTCAGGTGTCGTGTGCCATGCAGAAGACAAAGAGACCGTTCTTCACGCCGTAACTATTTCGAACTCGGACGCTAAGGAGCTGCGAGAGGTCAACAAGCTGCTCCGTGAAGAGCAGGTGATTCAAGAGAAGATTATGGGTAAGGAAGGGCTGCGGCACGTTCAGCCGCAGCTCCCGAAGTACAGCATCATAAGCGAGAACAGTGTGCGGGCGCTCCTGAGCCAGCTCGACTACACGAATCTGGCAGAGAAGCTCGGGGCGCCGATGCCAGCCCGCCCGGATCTGCCGAGCGGCACTCCGTTTGAGAACAACCGGTTCCTGCACGCGTACAACAACGCAATTCTCCGCAGCATCGCCCAGCACCTTGGGCTTCCAGTTCCAGCGATGCCAGACCTGTCGGGAAAAGATAACATCGAGGATCAGAGCTACGCTCTGGTCCGCCAGAACAAGGACCTGCTGCGCAGCATCGGCGCCAAGCGGGGATCGATTACCCGTTAGAGGATCCCTTTGAAGGAAGAAGTGCTCGGTAGCATCGCTGCCATCTGCGCGTATGCTGCCGAGCACAGCGGTTTCTATGCTCGCTCGCTTCGCCGGGTGCAGAGCTGGGAAGATTTCCTTTTGTTGCCGATGCTCAGCCCGGATGACATCCGGCAGCACGTGAATGCAGATGGCACTGGAGATCTGCTGACAGGTCCAACGCGAGGCTCGGTTGTGGTAAGCACCTCCGCCACGAGCGGCGCCCGGAAGATAGTTCACCGTGAGTTCGCTGAGCAGCATCGGATCTCTCAAGGTCTCGCGATGGCGATGCGCCTCGCTGGCTTTACGGCAGATGACCGCGTGGCGAACATCTTTCCTCCAGGAGGTCTCTTGGCCGCTTGGATCGGCATGCACCATGCAGTTGAGATTCTGGGTGCGACACTCTTGCCGGTAGGCGCAACGCTCCCTCTTGATGTTGAAGAGCAGGTGAGGACCCTCACGTGGCTCCGCCCGTCGGCAATAGTTGGTGTGCCTTCGATGCTGGTTCGCCTAATCGAGGGCGGGCTTCCTCCGGTTCGTTCGGTGTTGTGCGGTGGCGAGATGATTCCTCGGGAGACTCGAGAATTTATTGAGAAGGCGCTCGGCGCCGAGATCGCGCTCGTGTACGGGAACGTAGAGTGCGGGACCATTGGTGTCCAGTGTGAAGCACTCCGTGGCGCGGAACGGTACCACACTCTTGAGCCTGATGTGTTCGTTGAGGTAGTGGACCCGGCAACAGGGCTGCCGGCAGAGGAAGGGGAGATCGTGGTTACGCACCTGCACAGGCGGCTGCAGCCCCTGATTCGTTACCGAGTCGGAGACCGCGGGCGGCTTGTGGATTCTGCGTGTAGCTGCGGTCTGCCGCTTCCCATAATTGAGCTTCAGGGAAGAGTGGATGAGCTAGAGGTGATTGTCGGGAACGTCCGTCTGAGAGCCGAGGACGTAGCTCTTGCGGGGCGTAGCGTGCCAGGGCTTGGCGAGCGCTTTCAGATTCGTGTTTGGTCTTCTGATGGTAGGGAAAAGATCTCGATTGCGTTTGAGGGAACAGGGGTGCCGGAAAACACAGTCCTAGAAGCGCTCTTCCGGACAATCCCGGCTCTCAGCGCGCTGGAGAGCTCAGGCGAGCTCGCTGTCGACGTAGTAAAGCGGGGCGCGATCCCGAGCATCGCGGGGAAGACGCCGCGGATTTTAGATGAGCGGGTCGGGTAGGGACGACCCGTCGTGGTGAGGAGTTACGTCATTTTTTCGGCTGAGACCTATAGGCTCCGGCGGGTAATAGTAAGAAAAGGTGCCTAGGACGCGACTCCTGCGTAAGCGGCCGCTAGCCATCGCTGTACCTCCGGAACCCGAAGCTGCTACTGTGGGAGTCGTCGAGTGGCCCAGCAAACGACGGGCTAGTGCCGTCGCGTTTTTGCGGGCCCGTTGGTCACGATAGAGGAGGAGAGAGATGAGAGTCACAGCACATTTGTTCCTTGCGATTGTAGCAGTTTTTGCGGCGCCTCTGTGCATCGAAGGGAGAATCTTTGAGTGTCGGGCTGAGAGCCAAACGACGGCGGTTGTCCGCTTTCGAAACTCGCGCGGCTTCGTTATTACCTCAAGACAGGCCTCAACGGGTAGCGCAGCGGACATGGGGTCGGCTCAGATGGGTGCTCCAACTCCGGGAGCGGTAAACGCGGAGTGCCGAATCGGCCAACCGATCGTTATCGCACGTTCGATCGCCCAGCAGGTTAATTCTCAACTAGCGGGCAAGTTCTCGAATATCAGGATCAGTGTTCGCTTCGGCAGGGACCTAACGAAGACGAATGTGGCACAGCTCTCTACGAGTGGCTTCAAGCTTACTCCGGGTGACGGCCCCCTTAGGTATTCGGTTGCGGTGACGGGGTCCGCTCCGCTGTCAGCGCAGTGTGTCGCACAAATCCCTGTCTTCGTGTCCGTATCTGCGAAGAGCTCCACAGGGGAGCAGTTGCGTGAGACGACCCGCTCGGTGGTTCCCATCATCGGTACGTACGAGTAACTCCGGCGCGGGGCGTTGTCGGGGATTGCTGCGAAGACTTTGCCGTGCGGCCGCCCGGGCTACTCTCCTGTCCCGAGCGGCCGCTTTCCGTTGCTATGCCCTCTCTGCGACAAACACCGGCCACGATCCTGACTCTATAACTTCGTACACTCCTCCCGGCCGGCGGGCTGATACGACGCCGTCTTCGCGGTTTATTTGCAAGAGGTAGAGCCACTCGTTATCGAGGAGCTCTCTGACGACCTGATGTTTCGCGATGATCTCCTCAAGCGCCTCCCGAGGAGCCTCGATAAACACGCTCAGGCGAAGCGGCTCGTGGACGAAGGTGGCTCCGTCGTGGACCGACTGTATCGGCAAACCGACCCGCAGATCGCCACCGTTGCCCTCTACAACACCGCTTTCGTTCACGACGTTGTGCAGGACTTTGTTTCCGGCGCCGTAAATGTCTGGGGCAACCGTGGAGGCGAAGTACTGCATGTTAATCCAGTTGGTCACGACCATTGGCGCTGTCATGATGAGCTCAAGCGTCGCATAGCCTTCGTCCTGCCTAAAGTCGTAGTCGTGCAGGAAAGACCGGCTACCGAGATTGACGCCCCTGGTGCGCGATCGAGGTGCGACTATGAAGCAGGCATTCCCAGCGAGTGCCCACTCAGGACGTACCTCAGACCAGTTCTCCGCGCGAGTAGCCGCTTCCCCGGTTACGAACCGAGAGCGTGCCGATTGACGCTCCGTTCGGGCACTAGCCGCCGCTACCCGAAGCGTCTGTTTGAGCCGCTCGCACGTTGGGCGGTGCTTCGAGGGTATAGTCTCCTCATCTAGCAAGTAGACTTCGTCGGTGACCGTCTCATGAACCGCTGCAACAAAGTGAGTTTCCTCTGGGACGTTTACGCCATGCCTGCCGAAGCCAGCTCGAACGTCCTTGTCGTTGAGTAGTCCTACGACCACTCGCGCGTTGACATCGCCCGCGTGTCCACCGCAAGCCCCGCAGTCCAGAGCGGACCCGAAGGCGTTGTTGGTGGTGTGGCTGCCGTGACCTGCGATAACGACAACCGGGGCAAATCCCGAGCGTAATCCCATGTGCTTGAGGATCCCTGCTGCTCGTGCGCTCCGCTCATCACCCTCAAAAGACCCGCCCCCCATCTGGGTGCAGGTGCCGACATCCGGCGCGTACGTGGTGCACGCAAACCGAGCAGGCACAGATTCAGGCGACTTCGTGCCGACCATCGCCTTCCAGGTCCTCGAGAGCATGGGGCGAAGTGCGAGAATTCCGAGCATCTCGACGTACGCGAACGATGACAGTGGCGCTTTCCGCAGAGCCTTGAAGTACGACAGGGTCAGCTTGCGGGTGACCTTCCGTTCGATAGCAGCCTCTGACTTTCCTTTCGCTGTTTCGTCGACGTGCAGAGCCGGCGTAAGGAGCACTGGACACCGGTGTCCTACTTCGTTTTCGTCGATCCTCTTGTAGTCGAGCGCAACACCGAAGAACCCTGCAAAGCCGATGGTCGCGAGCTTTTGGTCGGTGGCCTCGATGTGCCGCCGTATCATCTCTGAGCGAACATCGATACAAAATGCGAGCTGCGCATCGATTCCTCGAACAGCAGCCTCGGCAGATTTCCTCTCGGTCGGCGCGAGGTTCAGGCTGTTCGAGACTCGACGCTGGTAACTGTCTTCAAGCGCCGCTTGCCAGACAACTTCCACCGGAATCGATTTCGAGGTCCCCGGCGACTGGGAGAGAAAATCTATCGCCTGGGCACGCCATTCCTCGATCTCTGCACCGTGAGAGGCCTTCATCGATTCAAGGTATGCAAATTCATATGCGAGCCGTACAGCCAGAAGGTCTGCAGCTTCCGCTTTTGACCCTAAGGTGTAGCCGAGACCCTTCTGCCATTCGACGTAACGGAATTGGCTCATCCATCCGAGGACGCCGAAGGCCAAGCGCTCGAGGATCAGCCGCTGCGCATCCGCATCGTGTATGCCTATCTCCGAGAAGATCTCGCTGATAACTCCGTCAGCGGTTCGCGACGTAAGGCGCTTCGTCACTGCCGGCAGTGATCCAGCGCCGGCAGCTTCAAGGCTTCGGTCGAGCGCACTCGCCTCAAGCCACGCGTTCAAGAAATCTAGGTTTTGCCAAGGGAATCGGGCCAAAGCCTGTCGCGTATCGAGGTAGGCTGCTGCGTACCGAGATACCTCTCCGGAGAGAAGCTTGGCGATGTTTGTGCCGAGGCGCTCATCTAAGAAGTCGCTGAACGACTGGAACTTGCGGCGCGACACAGCTTCTCCCTTGCTCACGCGGATGAATTCCTCTACCTGCGTCGGTAACGTGTCGTGAACCGAGCGCAGCCGTTTTAGCGCCGCTTCGATAGACGATTCAGGGATGTGTCCATTGCTGTACTGGCTGAGGTAGTGCTCAACGGGCATGTGGAGGTCCCGGTGGGCCACATGGTAAAGGCCGGTTATGACGTCCTCATATCTGACGCCGCGCTGAAACCAGAAGGGGTTTACTGCGACGGTATTCTGCAAGGGCCAGGACGGGGTTGAGACCTTCAGGGCTTCGTCGATAACCACTTTAACAGGGCGAGACTTAAGCCGCCGGCTTAGTCTCTTTCCGTCTTTTGAGCTGTGTTCTGTCCGTGATGTGCTGAGGTCGAGCATACGAGTCTCCTCCATTTAGTTACTGTTTAGCTGTTGCTCTCTACCGGCCAAATTGCGCCGAGGAACCGGGTGGACTTCTGACCGAAATAGCTGCCATGCCACAGCGTCATGTAAAGCCGTCGAGACCAGCTGCTGTCTGCGCGGTAGAGCTTCCCTGCAAGGTAGAATCCTACCCCGAAGATTGCGAGCGAGAGCGCCGATACCATGAACATCGGTGACGCCCATGTTGTCGTGTCCAGTGTGTCGGCTACGAGCCCTGACATTCGAGTGCCTACGTAAGATTCAATACCGGCGTAGATGACTGTCGCGAGAGTGAGCCATGCGGCTATCGAGCCGAAGAAGCGAAGGCGCGAGAAGTCCCGGCTCGGTAAAACCACGACGCACTGCATCAGGGCAATTAGCAGGAGCCCTCCGTAGGTGAAGTACGCCACGTTAGTTCCACCAGCGTATTTCACTCCGAAGGCGAGAATGCTGAGCGCGAGCCCGGTAACTAGCACGCTGTACCCAGCGCCGAGAGGAGCGAGCCGGAGGGCTGACTTCTTCGACTCGATCACGAGGTCGCCTGTTGAGAGGAAGGCGTAGGCCTTGTAGAAGCTGTGGGCGATGATGTGAAAGAGCGCGATAGAGTACGCGCCGAGTCCACAGGCGAAGACCATCAAACCCATTTGGCTTATGGTCGAATACGCAAGCTTCTTCTTGATGTCGTTCTGGGTGATCATCACGAGGGCCCCATACACAGCAGTCACCGACCCGATCATCGTGAGAATCACGTGAGGCAGAAGCACGTGGGTAAGTATTGGGCTCATCCGAATGATGAGGAAGCCTCCGGCATTTATTATTCCGGCATGCATCAACGCCGACACGGGAGTAGGGGTTTCCATCGTCTCAGGCAGCCAGAAGTGCAGTGGAAACTGTGCTGACTTCGCCACGGCGCCGAGCGCCAAGAAGATTCCACTGAGAGAGATGAGGCCCGCATTTGCACTGCTGAAGGTCGGGTCAGCCGCTAGCGCAAAGAGCCGCTCGAAATCGAACGATCCGAAGACTCTGTACGTCACCACGAAGCCCGCCAGAAGAAATGCATCTCCGACGCGGCTTATCAGGATTTTCTTGCGTGCTGCAATCACAGCCTGCGGTCGCTTGTGGTAGTAGACCAGTAGCCGATGGAGTCCCGAGCTGCTGAGGCACCACGCTACGAAGAACATTACAAGGTTGCTTGATAGTACGAGCAGCGATACGGCCGAAGTGGTGAAGAAGAGGTTTTTGAAGAAGTACCCCTGACGCGTTTCGCCGTCGAGGTACCGCAGCGAGTACTGACTAATAACAACCCCGAGGATTGAGATCATCGCGAACAGTAAGGTCGACAAAGCATCAAGCCTAATAGCGAACTTAAGGTCCAGGCCACCGAGAGTACCTTGCAAGAGCGTAAAGGTTTCCGGCCCGTTTACTACCTCCCAGACCACCATCGCTATTGATACCAGCGACTGTATCACCAGCCCCCAGTGAACCAGCCTAATTCCTAGCCCTTGCCTGTTCATCGTGCTCTCTCCTGCTGTTTTTTCGCCCGCGGACGTAAGCTGCCGCCGCGACGAGGTATTACTAAACGCCGCGAAGCTATCAGCGAACTTAAATATACGCAATATATATCGTACGATATATTTCAGGAGTTGTAATTCTATACTTGCAATTCTTTGCTGATCGGCGCTAACATGCTAAAAATACGGATAAACGCAGCGCTCTAATCGATATGGAAATCGTTCGCGACTGGACTTTTCTGACCAACCACCTCCACGTGTTACTGGTGCTGTCGTCCCGACAGGACGTTGTCTTGCGCGAGGTCGCCGCTCTCGTCGGAATAACTGAAAGGGCCGTTCAAAAGATTGTTATGGAGCTTGAAGAAGCAGGCTACCTGAGGCGCGAGAGAGTTGGTCGCGTAAACCGATACGCCGTAGATCTTGAGAAGCCGCTGAGGCACCCGTTGGAGAGGCATCAGACGGTGGGAGCCTTAATTCGGCTCCTGAGGAAAAAGTAGAGTTCGTGAGTATTTTTTGAGCGCGGATATCTTGGTGCTCATTTTTTCATGTGGGCGCGCCCCGCGTGTGTCATCGGGCGAGTTTGTTAGAAAGCTGAGCTGGAGGGGAAGTCCCGGTGGCCTGCACCAAGCGATTTGACGGGAGGGTATGCCTAGCAGCAGCACTTGTCGTTGGAGCACACTTGCAGGGGGCTGTAATTGTAAGCGTCTTAGAAGACGCTTGCGCATTTGTCAAAGTAGGTAGATAGGCAGGCAGAGGGCGTGGGTGGATTGCTCATCGGTACGATGAAACTCCGTGCAGCTGACTGAGCGGCGCCGCCTCGCGGGAAGGCTGAGCTGTAGTTCTCTCTGATGTGGGAACAGAGCTCGGTCATGCCGAGCCGTGCCTCAGCGCATGTGTCGCCGCGGTAGGTCTCTGGTTCGGCATCCGAGAAGTTGGCAAAGCGAGCTTGGTAGCAATACGCACGCCGATTCGACTCCGCGCCTCTGGTGCAGAAGTCGAAGATCATCTCGTCCGAGTGGCGGTGAAAGGCCCATAAAGCCCCGGAATTTATTTGTGGCTGGTTGAGGCGGGTGTTTGGTAGAGAAGCCGGGAGTTCTTAACCTCTCTTGTCACAAGCAGGCATCTCTGGCACTGTTTTTTTGATGACCGGGTCTTCCCAATCTGACGCTGCAAAAAGTGTTCCTTTCAGCGAACATTTAGCCAAGATATTCCCTGAAACTGCGCCCGAGCAGCTCGCGCAGGCTGCTGTACAGATGTCACCTAAGGAGTGTGTTGAGGGAGAGGTCCTTATTCAGGAGGGGGCGAGGTCTCGGGGGGTTTTCGTCTTGTTGGAAGGGCGGCTGGGTATTTTCACGCGTGACTCGAATGGTCACACGACGCTCATCCGAGTCGTTTCTGACCCCGGCTCGCTGATTGGTGAACAGAGTGCACGGCAGGACCGCCACTTTGCGAATGCTACGGTTATTGCCCTCACAGGGGTTCGTGCTTCCCTTATAGAGCCTGAACTCTTCCGGTCTCTGCTCGCATCGGATGGAAAGGCTACGGCCCGGCTCAGCGAGGCGGGAAAAACCCAAGCAATCGAAAAGTTAAGGGCACTCTCGGCGGAGCTGGGTGATGCTACTTGCATCGCAGAATCAGAATCAATGGTCCCTAGGCAGCTTCCGCCGGGCGAAGTGATTTACTCGGCGGGAGAAGCGGCGCAGTCGGCCTTCTTTGTGCTCACTGGAGAGGTGAATCTCTTTCCACCTGGCTGTCCGGTTCCGCATGAGACGATTGGTGCAGGCCTCATCTTCGGCGACAGGGAGGTAATGACGAACAGCGCGCGTCACTTCCAAGCGGTAGCTGCGAGCGATGTCGAGCTGCTTGAGATACCGGCGGCGGTCTTTAACGCAGCTGGGCACTCTCATTCGGGGTCAGGGACAACGCTAAAATCTCTGAGCTTCGTTCACTCGATTCCGCGCCTCGGCTCAGCGTACCGTTTCCTTGGCGAGGTAGATGGTCGCAGCTGCGTGGTAACTGACTATGCGCAGCCTGACGGCCGAAGGGTTCGCGTGCGCTACTTCTCCCAAGAAAAGATGGTCGAAGCGGGGACTACGGAGGCGGTCGGTGACACGGTCGCCATCCCCACGCCGCTTCCGGGTGTGTCGTTTCTCGTCACGCATCCTGATAGTCGGCTCGCGGGATTGACTGCGACGCAGGATTGGCCGGACCTTCCGGAGGCGATGTCGTACCTGCTGCGTGGCGCGGCGCTTGAGGATTGGCAGGTCGACGCGCTCCGTTCGACCGGGCAGTGGCTGAGCGAAGCTGCTGCTGAGCGGGTGAGTGCCGGCTCTGAGGTGGTTTGTGCGTGCACGAGCGCGACGGTTACCTGTCTCCGTATGGCTGCAAAGGACGTGGATACGGTAGACGAGCTAATCCACAAGACTGGAGCAGGTGGCGTGTGTGGCGGGTGTCGCTCACGGCTCCCACTTCTGCTCGGTCGCGAGGAATCGATTCTCTGCCGCATGGAAACGGTGCCGCTGTGCGTAGGTGCGGTCACGGCAACGTTGCGTCCAGCTGCTGGTAGTGAGTTGCCGGCTGCGGTCCCCGGGCAGCACATCCGGGTGGAGGCTCTGCTCGACAAGCGCTGGGTGGGGCGTCCGTACACCCTCACGGCCTTTGGCCCAGAGAAGTATGAGCTTGGCGTAAAGATTGAGGAGAGCGGGCTTTTCTCTAACTGGATCTGCCAAGCGCCGCAGGGTTCTCTGGTGAAGGTCTCGTACCCGCAGGGAGACCTCTGCCCACTCAAGGAAGATTCTCGGGCACTTGTGTTTATTGTCGCTGGAATCGGAATCACCACGGCGGTGGCGGCGACGCGGGCAGTTTCGGCGTCGCGCCGAGTGGCTGTGCACTTCGTGTATCGCGATACCGACAGTGCGCCGTACCTGGCGGAGCTCCGGGCGGCTGCAGCGGAAGGCAGGATTGAACTCCGGGAGGTGCAGACGACGATATCAGGTCGTCCCAGTGCTGCTCATTGGAAGGATGTAGCGCGATCGTATTCTCCGTGCGAGGTAGTCGTGTGCGGTCCCCAGGGATTTAACACAGAGGTGCTGGCAGCTTGTGGGAACCTCGATGGTGTATCCGCCCTGGCGGAGAGCTTCCAACACCCGCATCGCGGCGAGGGAGCGATACCGAAGCCGGGGAGCTGGCGCACGCCAGGATTCAAGGCCTCCTGGCCGGCAGGAGAGCCTGTGCCTGTGAAGAGCAAGCTTCCGGTTGAGGAGGAAGCGCTGCGATTCCTCGCGCAGTTCTTTCATGAGACGCAGCCGGGGGTCGATGCAGCGAGTCGGCTCGGGGAAGTGCGCGATGAAATCAGGGGGAGTGGAACCTGGACCCCTACAACGACAGAGCTCGGCTTCGCCGCCCAGATCGCGTGGAGAAACGCGGAGCGTTGTGTCGGAAGGCTCTATTGGCGTGGATTGCATCTGCGCGACTGTCGGCACATCACAGCGCCGCAGGAGATCGCCGAAGCGCTTTTTGAGCACCTGCACTTCGCGTTCAACGGTGGTGATCTGCGTCCTGCGATAAGCATTTTTGCGCCTGAATCGCCGGGCAGGCCGTGTACCCGAATCTGGAATCCGCAGCTTCTCAGGTACGCTGGGATGCGGCTCCGCACGGGAAGGCAGATCGGGGATCCGGCGCAGAACGAGCTCACAGCGAGGATTATGAAGCTTGGGTGGGAGCCGGCAGGCACGGATTTTGATCTATTGCCTCTCGTCATCGAAGTGCCTGGCGAGAACCCGGTATTTTTTGAGATTCCGGCGGACTGCCGTCGGGAGGTTCGGTTTGCGCATCCGAGCCACGCTTGGTTCGCGGAGCTCGGTCTGCGCTGGTACTGTGTGCCGGCAGTCAGCGACATGCTCTTCGATGTTGGAGGCCTCCTGCACCGGTTTGCGCCATTTAATGGCTGGTACCTAGACTCCGAGATTGCAGCTCGAAATTTCACGGACACGAATCGGTACAACCTGTTGCCGATGGTTGCCGAGGCGATGGGTCTCGACATATCCAACGATCGTTCGCTGTGGCGAGACAAGGCGATGGTTGTGATCAACGAAGCGGTGCTGCACTCCTTCGACCGAGATGGGGTAAAGATTTCAGACCACCACGCTATCGGGCACGAGTTTCTTGAGTTCTGCAGGAACGAGCAGAAGGCGCAGCGCGAGCCGTTCGGCAAGTGGATGTGGCTCGTGCCGCCGTCGGCTTCTTCCGCGAGTGTGCTCTATCAGGAGCCGTTTCGAGATGTTGGGGTGAAGCCTGCCTTCCGGTACCAGAAGCCGGTCTGGAGTGGGCGTGCCCTTGGTTCGTAGTTGTGGGCCGGCAGCGGCTGGTGCACGGGGACGGAAACGAGACCGTTAATGCTGCGGGGGTGGCAAATCTACCAGCGGCAATCTATGGTGGGGGAGACCCCTCGCCGCCACAGTAATCGTTCTGACTCGTGGTGCCTGGCGCCCTTCTAGTTTTTCCGTCACACCAAAACCTGGGAAATTTCGAAATGACGATGCTTGCGCCCCATTTGGTGAGGTGAGTGAAATCTCCGGTTACGATGGTGTCAGGCGTATCCCCGGTGAGGGCCAGGCACCCCTGTTCATTGCACAGTGCGTCGAAGGGAGACACGAACACGGCTCCGTGTGAGCTTGCTGCCTTCTGAAGTTGTGCCTTGATGACCTGATCGTCTGGCTTGACGGCTGAAGTATACCGCTGAGGAGTTTTACCAAATGGGTCCGCTTGGATCGTTGCCGCGATGACATGCGGCGCGGGCTTCCGCCACACTGGGGTTTGCCCGACCAGGATGACAGTACCGATGCCTCCAGCCTTGAGCTGCTGTAGCATCGATGACAGAGCCGGGAGAACGTTCCCCTTCCAGTTTCCAGCCAGAATCACCACGTTGGGCTTTTCTCGCAGGATGCGTTCGAGAGTTGCCTCGTTTCGCTGCTTGCAGCGAGGCGTTATCTCTAAGATGTCGATCAGCGGGTTGCAAAGAGCTGTAGTAACCTGCGTGAGAGTGATTGCATCACTGGCGATGTCCCTCAATGCGGGATAAAGACTTGCTGCGTGAGAGTCTCCCCATAGGAAGACCCGCGGCGCGCTTTCGATGGGGGAGCGATCGGTGCACTGCTCAAAATCCGGAAGTTTGTCGCCCTCAAATTCCTCAAGGAAGCAGACTTCCGAGCGCCAAGCTTGCCCCCGCTCAAGAACGAAGAAGTAAAAGCTACGAACGCGGGCAGAACGTTGGTAGCGCAAGCCTTCATCGCGGAAGGTGTACTCTCCGCAAAAACCGACGGTTCCGAGCAGGAGAATCAAGACAAGCGCCTTAATCCTGCCGAAGCCACCACCTCGAATCGGTTTTTCGACAAACCTGTACGTGAGCCATGCCAAGAGAAAGCTAGCTCCGATGATGAGGCCTCGCATCGCAGGAGAGGTCTCGTCGAAGTGGGAGATGTTGTAGATCGAAAGCAGCGGCCAGTGCCACAGGTAGAGCGGGTAGCTAATCAGGCCGATCCCTACCAAGAGCGGGAAGCGGGCAAGAGTTCGGTTAACTAACGCCTGTGATCCAGCAGCCAGAAGGCTCGCGGTGCCGAGGGTCGGACACAACGCGACGTACCCAGGAAACGCCGAGTCACGGCGAATGCAAACGGTCGCTGCCAACAGTAGAGCTGCTCCGAGGAGAGATAGGAGATCGTTGATGACAGGGGAGTGGCTGCGGGGCGCAGAGTCTTGTCGGGGCGGCGAGGCTCGGTAATCTGCATGTGTGGTTTTGTCGTGGTCACCGACTGGGCGTGACCTAACGAGTCTGGTTGCAACGGCGGCGCCGAGCATCAGCTCCCAAAAGCGTGCAGTTGGGTCGTAGAAAGCCCAGATTGAGCCACTGTCTAAGAGAAAAATACCGTGGGTGAAAGAGGCTGCCGCAGCAGCCGCAACGAGCCATGAGGCACCGATTCGAAGGGTCATGAAGACGAGCAGGAGGATTGGCCAGATCAGGTAGAATTGCTCTTCAATACTCAGGGACCAGAGGTGCAGTAGTGGCTTGCTGTTCGCAGGGGCAGCGAAGTAACCGGTTTCGGTGCCAAGTAGGAAGTTCGATAGAAAGAGAGCTGCTGCTGAGACATGCCTCCCTAGGCTTTTTAATTCAGGGGGTAGAAGCTCAAACCATCCGAGCACGAGGCTGGAAGAGGTCACCACGATCAGAGCGGGAAAGATTCGACGAATTCGACGGACATAAAACGTTACGATACTGAAAGTGCCGCTCGCCATGGGCTGAAGGATGATCGACGTGACGAGGTAACCGGAGATAACGAAAAAAACGTCAACGCCGATGAATCCCGATGGGAGTACTTCCGGATAGGCATGAAAGATTATGACGATCAGGACGGCGAAGGCTCGGAGCGCGTCGATGTCGGGTCTATACGTGACCATTTATGGGGTCCTCCGGTCAGGATACGTATAGCCGATTAAAGGGTGAATAGCAGCGTTCCTGCTGGGTGGACTGCCGAGGTGAGTCAAGGAATTTGGCGCCAGGAAGCTGTCGGGGGGCGGGACTATAGGATGCACAGAGGTTCGTTGGGAGAAATCCGCGAGGGCGGCCACCTTCGCACGCTCGGTGTGGGGATTCCGCCGCGGCGGCTTTGTACCACTACTATTTTTTGTCTCCGTTGAGCGCTGCGAAGATAAGCCCACCAACAACGCTGCCCCAAAGCAGCGTCACGAACAATCCGGCGATAAAGATACCGACGTCACTCATGCTACTCCTTTGGGCTCGGGAGGACTAAGTATGCGCTGGACAAGATCGAGGGTACCCAGATGCCGACGAAGATTCCCGCCTGCCGGTCACCTGAGAACCACAGGTATACGGAAAGGAGAAACGACAAGAAGGCCGAGACCGCACAAACTACTCTGGCTTTTTGGACAAGGGTCACGCTTAGCTCCCATGAAAAGAACTCTTTTGTCGGATGGTAGAGAGGCTGGTGCGTTTTAACAAGGTAATTAATAGCGTGGTCGGGGCACAACGATAGAGATCATAGGGAAAGGGCTCCATTTTCCGGGGGGTAGCTCGATGACCCAAATTCGCCAGAGGGCCAGAATTGCTCCGCCTTTTTCCGATATTTTCGTGAGCGCAACCCCTATTAGCAGCGTCCGGTTGGCAACTTCTGGCGGTATGCCACACTGAGCCGCAGCGCCAAGGGGAGCAGGACTCTTTTTGCTAACCGAGTGCCCATTGGCGGGCTGCCGTCGCACCCGTTTCAGCTGCTGGTACACCCCACCGTAAGAGCTTGAGAGCTTTCCGTTCCTCACTGGATAATAAGAGGAGTCTCTTTTTGGAGGTCTTATGGTGTCTCGAATCGCGCTTGTGGTGGTTTTTTTTGCGCTCCTAACGGCATCGCTAGCGCAAGCCGAACCACGTTTCCCGTATGGTCCAAACGGGTATGGTGTAACGGTGGTTGCGCCGCCAGCGATTATTGAAGCGCCGCTGCCTCCACCGGGACGGGCTAACAGTGCTGGCTGGAACACAGGCTACAGTGTGGTTTCATCCTCTTCGGAGCGACTGAATCCTCTTGGGAGTATCCCGGGTGAAAGCAAAACAGTTCAGCGTACGACCACCCAGGTGGTTCCAAACAACGCGCTCGGCCAACCGATGCGCGGTTACGGCATAGACAACCGACCGAACAGCCGCGGCTGGTACACCGGCTACAGTGTGGTTACTGAGACCTACCAGCGGAGTGATCCCTTTGGCGCGATGCTCGGTGGTACTGGCAGCGTCACAGAGAGCACGACGAGCATTGTGCCGAACGACGCGCTTGGAAATCCGATCGGGGGGTATGGGTACTAGGTGCTATTCTTGAAGCGGCTTGTGAATGAATAGTGATTGAAAGGTCCCCATGAGATTTTTTGTTTGCCTGGCTTTGCTTCTCCCAACAGTGGCGCGAGCCGACTGGGATGAGCTCAAAAAGATGTATGAGGCGGATGCGGGAATGGCGGAGATGCAGCGTTGGGAGGCATTACGGAATCAGGAGCAGATGGTTCGCGAGATGCGCCGGATAAACAAGAACCTGGAAAAGCTGGCGGAGGAACGGGGGGAGCAGCGAGGGTGGCGCCATGAGGGTTTTGGTTCCTGGGATGAGCCGGTAGGGGTCGCTCCGTACGTGCTAGGTGAAGACTATGACAGTCTCGGGGATGATTGGGCGGAATAGGGGTGGCAGGGTGTGTGTTTGCATTCGCCAGCATTCTGGTATCGGGTTTTCGTGGGTGGAGAGCGTTGGAGTAGAGCGTAGGCGCGCCTAGCCCCTCGCTCCACCGAAGTCACTTTTTCTCGGCGGCTAGCCGAAATCTTTCAGGTACAGCCTTAGTATTTCCGCGAAGAGACGGTCGCTCGTCTCGAAGGCAGTCTTTTCCGCGAGCCGCCGCTCGGGCGGGTCTGTTAGCCCGGCTGCGCTCTTGGGGCCCCAGTAGCCAAGGCTGTTCCCGCTGAGAAATTGGAATCCGAGGCCGTAGTGAACGAGGGCTAGGAAGTGCGACGGGAGTTTGAGCTCCATAATGCAGATCTGCATGCAGGTGGAGTAGGGGGCACGGAAACTGCCGAAGAAGACGGCATCCCGGAGTGCCGAAGGTTGGTATGCGTGTGCGAGTTCGTTGTACCGCGAGATGTAGCTGAGAATCGACGCAACGTCAGAGCTGGCTTCATCGTGGCTAGCGCGGTTCCATGCCTCCTCAGTGAGGTGATAGTTGATGCCGTTTCCAGGGTTGAAGTGGCGGTCGTACGCCCAATGAGATGTTGGAATATCCGGTACTTCAACATGCCGAGGGGCACGTTCAGAGGTCTCGACTGGGTCTTGTTGCTTGTACTTCGGAGTGTGTGATGGGTTGCCTGAAAGAAGGTCGAGAGCGGTCTGCGTTTGCCAGCCTGAGTACACTTGTTTCAGTGCGGTCAAGAAGTCGTTGAGGTGCTCGGGAGCGTTCTTTAGCGCGAACTCGCAAGCGGCCCGTATTGACTGCTCCTCGGTCGGGAAGATCTGCAGCATGTCCTTGTGGGATTCGAAGGGCTCGAAGTGCTCTACGGTGAACGGTAACTCCCAAATCCGACCGGAGGGTGCTTGCGTTCGGCTGGGGATCGTCTGAACCCGTGACCGAAGGGTGAGCCAGTCAAAGGGGTCGCTGGGTGCCGATGGGGATGGTGGCTGAGGGCTGGGGTGTGACGGGTGATTCATAATGCGGCAGTCACTATCATTCAGATTAGCCTCCTACTCAAGGCGAAGCGACCTCGGAATATTGAGCGGTTGGCTTTTTTTTCGAGTAGAGAGAGCTTTGTTGGGGGGCGGGGGACTGCTCTGCCGTTCAAGTTCGGCTTGGGGGCGGAGAGTTAACGAGTCTGAACGGGGTTTTTGTTTGGGGGTTGTTTGATGACATGCCTCGAGTTGCAGCTCAGCACCGGCGACAAAAAAGCGGGCTGGTTTATTTGTGGGGAGCTCGGGACGCCTGATGAATCCGCGGCAGGTAGAATAGCGGCTCGATGTTGGCCGGGGCTGCTGCGGGCTGATTTAGTACTCTACGGGAAATGGATCGAGGCTACGCCACAGGTACCAAGTAGCAACCGTTCTCCACGGTCGCCACTGCTCGCCGATAGCAATGAGTTCAGGCTTCGAAATTTGCTTGCCGCCTTGGTAGCTTTTCTCTACTGCTCGTACCAAGCCGATATCTTGGAGCGGATAGACATCAGGGCGATTGAGGTGAAATATGAGAAACATCTCGGCTGTCCACTGGCCGATGCCGCGCACGTCACAGAGGAGATCTATGAGCTCTTGGTCGCTCTTTGCGTGAAATCCGCGGGGGCGGAGCTTGCCTGTGGAGAAGTGCGAAGCGAGGTCACGGATGTACGTTACTTTTTGCCTTGAGAGGCCGCACGAGCGTAGCGTCTCGGCGCGCATGGTGCGTATTCGTTCGGGTGATACTTGACGTGCTTTTGCGGCGAGGCGCTCCCATACTGATTGGGCGGCTTTGACCGAGATTTGCTGTCCGACGATGGCTCGCAGCAGTGTCTCGAAAGCTGAGCCGCGGGAGCCGAAGCGAGCATCTGGATAGGCGTTGATGAGGCGGCCCATGATTTGGTCGGAGGCGCTGAGTTCGCGGCAGGCTTGGTGCCAGTATGGTGGGACGGCTGGAGAGTTCATGGGTTAATGTTTTTTGGCGCTGTACCCCCGCTCTAGCCCCTATCCAGCCGCTATCCAGCCGCTATACCCCCGGTCTAGGGTCTGTCCAGCCGCTATACCCCCGGTCTAGGGTCTGTGACGCCTGCACTATGACCAAAAATTGGTTGGTAGACCAGGTGCTCCGAAGGGTTAAGCTCACAGTTGCTCGAGAACAAGATACACCTCTGCGCTGCGGAGAGGAAACCGCAAATGGGACATGGCTAGCGCCTCTACCACCCGACAACGTTCGCCAACTTTGGCAGCGATGGTGGATATAATCCGGGCGGGTATTTGGCTGATAAATCTCCTGTGAGCCACCGTTGGCGAATGCTTCTCGCGTTGTGCATAAGTTGCTTGAAGAATTTTATGAAACACGTTCTGACGCTTCTCTTTTCTGAGAGGCACCACATGCGCCTGCCCGATCGGTCCGGGCGGTATGTGGTGTTCAGCCGCTCTTGAAGTAGCCGACTGCGGCCAAGGACACCTTTCCCGACCTTGTTCCTGAGCCGTTCGGCACGTTGCTCGAGTGTGCGGATACGTGCAATGAGCAACTCATTGACTCGGCGCTGGCTCTCGGCTTCTGTGATCCCGAAAGCTTCCATCCATGCATTCGGTTCTAGTCGGAAAGTCTGGACATCCGTTGACTCGGCGAGGAGTTTTCGAGCTTCGTTTGTGTACCCCTGAAGGGAATGCTGCTGTTCAGATAGACGGCGAAATTGAAATCTTCTCAGTCGTTTCCAGAGTTGAAGTAGATCTCCTTTGAGAAACATCTCCCAAGTTGAGAAGCCCGGATATCGGTCGATTGAACGCTCTAGATTGTCCTTGGCTGGATTGGCGTACATGTAAGCTATAGCTGCAAGCGCTCGGAGTGGGGTGAGTACGATTGGGCTATCGTATCCCTCACACCATATAGTTCTTTTTTTTCTTCCGAGGAGTTGATTGAGCATGTGAGCGCTTTCAACCTTAAAGCTTCGGATGAATCCAGGCACATCGTCTGGGTTATCCACTACTAGGAGGAGGTGGACGTGGGTGGCCTCGGTGACGATGTGGCAAATCCTAATAGGGTGGAGCTTCTGGGCTCTAGCTAGGCAGCTCTGGATGATCGCGATACAGAGGGGATTGCTCAGGAGCAAGAGGCCCTCTTCAATGCTAAAGGTGCAAAAAAGCACGCTGCCATTGGGGTGGTATTTCATTCTTTTAGCCATCAAGGAGGTAGTTCGGAGATAGCTAGTGGCGGTTGCTTCGTAGCATTTGATTTTGAGACGGAGGCAGTACCCCGGGACATGACGGAAGTACCCCCGGTACATGACGGAACATGACGGAACAGTAGCAGGTGTTGGACAGTAGTCTTGGGAGGCTGCCCTGCCGTATTTTCTTGCAACACCAATTATTCGTTACTAATCTTTACAAGGCACATTTCGGTGTCCGTGAATTTTGCCTGCGCCACTTCGACCTGCGGCGCAGGAAGCGGGTAGGGAGCTACTGTCAAGAATGTCTGTTGCCCGAAGAGCTAGGCTGTTAGTTCCCACCAGCGCTGGATCCAAGAGGCTCCTTGCAGCCCTCTTACTGCTCCTCATTGCGTGCTGCATGGCTCGGCCGCTTCGCGATCCGGACCTCTGGTTTCACATCGTTTGTGGGCGATGGATCGTGAGCCATCACGAAGTGCCGACGCAGGACTACTGGAACATGTTTGGGGCGGGGAGGCCTTGGCGCGCCTACTCCTGGCTCGGCCAGGTGCTCTTTGCGTTGGTTGAAAGAAGTGTTGGTCTCCGTGGGCTCATTTCGTTGGAGCTGTGCACCATCTCTCTATTCCTGCTTGCGAGTGTTTGGAGCCTCGCCTCGACGTCACGCTCGTTGCTTCTTGGTTTTCTCTTGACGCTCCTCTCGGCGGTCGGCTGCTACTGGCACATCTCGCTTCGGCCACAAACGCTCACCTGGATACTGTATCCCGTTGTGATTCTTCTGAGTGAGAGGATTAGGGCGAGGGGGCTCTCAGTGGGCTACGGAGCCAAGCTTGCCGGCATCTTGTGCCTCTGGGCGAATATCCATGTCAGCACTGTTATTCCACTCGCTACCATAGCTCTTCTCGTCGAGAGAGAGAGAACCGGACGGGTTGCGACGCTGCTCTTCGCCTGCTTCGTCGCAACTCTGCTTACGCCAAATTTCGGGGCTGAGTGGTTTTCTGCCGTGAATTATGTGGGCCATCCCGCAACGTTCACCCTCATTAGCGAGCTTCGGCCGGTCACCTTCTTAGACCCATGGTCGGTGCCGCTGCTGATCGGTGCGGCGCTCCTGCTCTGGCTCTGCCACCGTATCCCGCGCGCACTCTCACTGCGAGTGTTGGCAGGATGGCTCGTTTTGCTTTGCCTCTCTTTAGCCGTCATGAGGTTTATCCCCTTTGCGGTCATGCTGACGTGCGGGCTTATCGCGCAGATACTTGGGGAGCAGAAAGGTCCGCGAGAGGCCGTTCTGCGCCTGACAGAGAAGCGAGTAGTCCGACGGGCGCTCGTTGTGGTCATGCTTGTGATCACGGGTGTCTCCATAAAAGTTGCTCACCTCCGACTTGTTCAAGCCTGGGACAGAGTCACCGACAGCAACTCCGTTGCGAGGGGCGCGGTAGACTTTATCGAGTCCCGTTCGCTGCCGAAGCCGATCCTGAACAGCTTTGAAGATGGGCACTACCTCATGTATCGGTACGCGGACCAAAACGGCGAGCCGGGATACAGAGTTCCAATAGACGGGCGAACCGAAGTTAACACCAAGGAGGCGTGGGATGAGTTTAGGGCCTCCTACTTGGGAGCGGAGCGTTGGCAGGATTTCATCGATCTGGTGAAGGCAAAGACGATTATCTGGCCGACGGGCAGCCCGTTCGTGCGGATCCTCACGGCGTCGGGGCAGTGGTGCCTCGTGTACCAAGACGGCCCGGTGACGGGCACTTCCGTGCTCGTGCAGAGGAGTGTTTGGGAAGAGCGGCGGGCGCACCTAGACTCAGTCAACTGCTACTAGTGCGCCCTTGGGGTTCAGCAATAAGCAGGGTTGTAGGGGGTCCCCCGGCCAGTTCTGGGAGGTACTTGCCCAGTTTATTCCTGGAGTCCATTGAATTTATGCTTTTAGGCTCCGACACGCTTATGGTAGTCACCGAATACACTCTTGAGAGGAATGCATGAAACGATGGGTGGTCGCGCTTTTTGTAGTAGCCGTTGCGCTAGCGAACGATGCGGTGGCGCAGCTCAATTGCACGAATTCGAATGACGATGAGGCTATCATTGAGTATTTCAACGAGGGGAATTTTAACCAAGATTTTATAATAGACATTATACAATCTTCGGATACATCGTCGTTCAACGTGCAGCTCTCTTGTCCGGAGAGAGAGTCGCCTGAATTTCCTCCATCAGACTTCTACTTATGGATGAGTAGTCTTTACACTTCAACTCCGGTTGCGTCGTGCGACGGAGGGACTCTATCGTTTGACAATTCTCGCAGCGCGAAGAACCTAGCTGTGTGCCCGGATTGGCCAAAGTGCCTCTTCAATATTGTCCTTCAGAATAAGACGACGGGTATGATCTACAGCCAGACAGAATATCAGATGGAAATCTTCCCCGGAAACAATACGAATATTCCCCAGTTGGAGCCCGCGACGCTCTCGATCTGCAACAATACTTTAAACAACTGTCTTGTTGATGACTCTTGCTCGCTCAGCACAGAGAAACTTGGGTCTCTAACTTTATGCGGATCCTCAGGTTCGTGCGTGTCGCCGCCCAATTCAAACTCGTACGGCTACAACGAGAACAATTACCTCTAGGCGCGTATGAAGCAACGTGAGTGGAGCTTTTCTATGAAATCAATCATTACCGTGTGCGTAGTCGGCCTCATGGCGCTGTCTCTTTCTGCTTGCGGGTCGTCATCCTCCTCGGACTCTTCGACGTCCGAGTCGTTTCAGCAGGGGCTCCAGGCGGCGAAGAGCGGGGACTTTGAGGGGGCGCTAGCTATTTGGCAGCCCTTGGCGCAGCAGGGCGATGTCGATGCCCAGTTCAATGTCGGGTACCTCTACGCAAACGGCCTTGGCACTACGAAGGATTACGCGGAGGCTCGGAGCTGGTACGAGCGTGCCGCTAAGCAGGGGCACACGAGCGCGCAGTACAACCTGGCGGGTATGTACATAGATGGTTGGGGAGTGACCCCCAACCAGCGAACGGCAGCGCACTGGCTGGGCATGGCCGCGACGAGGGGACACAAAAAAGCAGAGAACAACTTGAGCCTCCTCTACGCTAATGCGCGGGGCGTGCCGCTCGATGATTACAGAGCCATCAAGTGGCTCCTTCGGGCTGCTAATCAAGGAGACGCCACCGCTCAATACAACTTGGGCTCGCGGTACATGCACGGCTTGGGCGTTGTGAAGAATGAGCCCGAGGCAGTCGCGTGGTACCGATTGTCAGCGGCGCAGTACAACGCTGAAGCACTCAACAGCTTGGGTTTTATGTACGAACACGGCCGCTCGGTTGGGCCTAACCTGGTAATTGCGTACGCCCTCTACGACCTCTCGGTTAGTCAGAATGCGGCGCCGCCAGCGACCAGGAATCTCGCTGGCGTGACTCAGAAGCTCTCCGAGGGGGAGATATCTGAAGGGGAAGCGCTGTCGGCGCAGATGGCTGTTCCTGGAAGGCTCATTGCGGCGCTGGACCAGTATCAGGGCCAGTGAGCCCAAAGCGTTCAGCCACGAGCGAGTGCAATTAGAAAATGCACACGGCGGTTGCGTCGGAGGCCTTGGTGCCATCGGGCTTAACACGACGGTTCGCCCAGTAGTTCTGTAAAAACGGGACAAAGTCGAAGGCCTCGCCGCTTTTTAGTGTCACAACTGTGGTGTCGGGATACAGCGAAGCGAAGTAAGAGTTAGCAGAGAGGAAGAACGTAGCCCCATTGTTGAAGCGACGGTCGGCACTGTCTCCGACAATAACAAACTGAGGGCACGGCGGAGACTTAAGGATATCCAGAACGCGCTGCTCGTCTCTCGCCGAGAAGGCTGCCTTCGGGGTCAGGTAGAAGCGAGCGACATTTACTGAGCTCTCGCTCAGGAGCCATAGAGGGCTAATCGCCGCCGAAATTGCCAGTAGAGTTCGCACATGCGAGGCGGCTGCGACGCGCGGAATCAGGAAGCAGCAAACTATGGGAGCCCAGAGGTACTGCTTCTGAGCGTAGTACTTGAGGGTGCCGACGGTAAAGAAGGATACAGCAGTCCAGCAAGAGATGCTTATCAGGGCGAGCAGGGCTAGCAGCACCTCTTTTGGCAGCTCGTTGTCTTTTTTTTGCTGTGAAGGAGCGGAGGGCACTACTGCGAGAAGCAAGAAGAAGGGGAGAAGGAAGAAGTTGGTGGGATTGATGTATATTGCACCGTCTTTCGCCATGTCGCGCGCTAGCGTAAGCGCCAAGAGCGTGAGCAAGACTGCCGTGAAAGCGACCGAGAGGAATCTAAGGGACCGTGTCGCGCGGCTCGTGATGGCCACGATGCAGAGGAACGGAAAGAGCCAGAATGCGCTGTCAGGGTAAACAAAAGCAGCGGTGAGGCATGCGCCGAAGCCGAGCCAGAGCGCTTTTCTGAGGATACTGTAGACGGCAAACATCACAAAGGGCACCGCCACAGCGAGGGAAAAGAAGCCCTGAGAAGCGATGTAGCAGTAGCCAGGGATGAAAAGCACGGAGAACAGAAGCCACGAGAGTAGAGATTGCCGACCGAGAGTGAGCGAGAGGACGCGCGAGAAGATTAGCATCGAGGCGAGCAAAGCTAGGTCTAGCGTGATGAGCATGGCTCTCGGAATTCCAGTTCCAAGCTGTGTGACGGCGGCAGCGATGAGATGAGAGCCAAGAATTCCGCTGTAGAGGAGCTGCGGCTGGCCTGCGTCCGAGGCGGCGGTCTTGATTACCGGGAAGATGTCGCCCCGCAACAAGGCATTGATGACCGCCAGGTGAGAGCCGCAGTCCCAGCCGCCTGCCGGGCAGCCTGCGGAGTCATTCGGATACCGGAGAACAAAAGCGGTGCTAACGACTAGCAACACGGCGAAGCCGACTGCTGTTTGTACGCGTGAAGCAAGCATTAGCCTTTAAGCTCCCAGCGTGGTGAATGATGTCTCAGCTTGGTTCTTCATTGCTTCGAAGCAAACAAGAATTGGAGAGGTCGACGGTAGCGCAAAAACGCCGAAAAAAACTCATCGACACTCTCCGTAAAGCCTCTAAGATGGTATCGTTCCATCGAAGAGCGGCTTAAAGAATGCCTTCGGATTCTCCTTTTGAATCCAGTCAAGAGCACTCTCGCAGATGGCCTTGGTCAGGAGCTTCCGCATCGGTTCGGGGTAATCGTCGTACGATTCTCCCCACCGCTCACGAACACCTTCCGCAGCCGGATGAAGCATCGCTTTCTCAACAACAGCGAAAGCTTCCTTCTCCGTCATCCCACGCTCTTTACAGAACTCAAATGCCCACTCGTAGAGTGTCATCAGATTCTCCTGGTGAGAACTAAAACCTCCCATTTTGGGACCGCCCCCCTACGACGCGCAGTCCGCGGCGTAGGGGGGCGGTCAACTAACCGGATGCGTCCACCGCGACCGTAACGAGAGAGATATAGCTGAAGAAGGGGGCGGGTAACAAATTTACAGACAAGGGGAAGCCCCTCAGTATCACGAGGAGCCAAAGGGAGAGGTTGCTCTTAAGAGTGGGAAGAGACGGGGTAGTAGTGTGAGAAAAGTATCCCGATCAGGGGCTGGGACCTTGGCGACTGTCTGCTTTGGTGTTGGGAGCCTTAAAGCCAAGTGGCGCCGCTTACTTAGAACAAAGCATAAATCACTGCGGATGGTTACTTGCCAGAGGTACGCCGGTTAAGTTGGCATGTGCAATAGTAGCCCGGGTACATGCGAATAGTAGCCCGGGTACCTGCGAAAGGCGCCAGAGTCGGCAGGTTAACGATAGCGCTACAAGGCGTCGAATCGCCTAAGGGATCGTTACGTAGATATTCTGGACAGCAGAGTTGCTGCCGCCTGTGACCTCGGTGCCGGCGGCCCTGAGGGCGACAGAATAGGTGCCGGGCGGGGCGCCGACTCTGGAAATGCAGGTCTTTAGGTCGACTGTTGCGGAAAGCAGATATGCGCTGCTCGCCGGGCGGTCTCCAATCTGGTCAACGAGTGGCGAGAGATTCGCCCCCTGGTTCGCCAGTGGGCTGCCGCCATTTCCTAACGCATTTGGGTCTTCGACGAGCTCACTCGAAAGGTTTGAGTAAAGTCCGGCACACGTCGCCTGCAGCTGCCCTACGAGAATGCCATAGTTTAGCCCACCGAAGTCCTGATAACCGCTCTCGCTCGCTAACGGCTCTCGCTGAGGGCGCCAGAAAGTGACCGAGAGGAGACCGTCAGAGCCAAGGATGATCGGATCGGTCGGACCCGCTCCTGGCACACTGCCGCTCTCGGGACTCAAAGAATCGTAGTCCACCACGGTCGTAATACTGTTGGCTGTATATTCCTTTATCGCTGGTACTGAAATGAAGTACGGGGGAAGAGCGAAGGTGCGGGACGAAATCTCTTTCGATCCAGAGGTAAGCACTATGCGGTAAAGGTCCCCCGCCCTGAAGGCATCACGACCCACCCGAGGCTCCATAGACAGAACGATCGCCGGGAAAGAGCCCCCGACAGTAATTCTCTCAAGGCGTGGGAAGCCTTGGGCGTTTAGGAGAGAGCTTAGAGGAGCGCGGAAAGCATTCGAGCTCTCAGATACGCCTCCCGAGTACCCCAGAGGAGTATTTGGTCGACAGTACGTCAGAGAGTCACTACAAACAATGTAGCCACCATTTATGCTGCTGTTCTGTGGGAGAGAGATGAAGAATGTGGAGGAGAAGCCATTTTGACCTGACACCACCGCGTCGATCGCCGAATCTGAGAGCCCAGAACGAATGTGTGCGTTGAGACTTCTCCGGAAATCGGAGTTAAAAGACACGTATGGAGTATCTGTGCCCTTGGAAGCAGGGTCGGCTGGATCCAGAACCCCATTGTTGTTGTCGTCTGCGTCGACTGAGTTGAGAACTCCATCTTTGTCACTATCGTCGCCTGGCTTTGACTCGTTAAACGGCCGAACCTGCGCTCCTCGTAACCCTGCTGAGCCCGGGGCAACTGGCACCACCCCCAGGTTCCCTGCCCCGGTGGGCTTGCCGGAGCTGTCCGCTGATATCTGTGGCGTTGTGTAGAGGCCCGCCTTAAGGCCAGCTGCGGAGGCGAAGCCCGTTCGAAGGGTAAGTTTCCCAAGGTTGATCACGGCGCTGCTGTTAGTGTTCTTGCCGCTGAGAGTCGTTGATACCTTAGTGCCTTTGCGGCCGAGAACAACTGGACCGAAGTACCGGCCGTCGGTGCCGATGAGCTGCAGAGACGAGCCTGCAAGTGCCCGAGTTGAGATTTTTGAGAAGGTGAAAGCGCCACTGCTTGTCAGCTTGACCGACTTCGACGAACCGTCCTTAGCCACAAGGAGAAGGGAGTAGCCGGCAGCGCCCCTCAGCGAGCCCCTGACCGAAACTGCCTCAGCTAGCGCAGACTCAGGAACAATTAGTAACGCTATCAGTGTGAGCGTTGCGAGGCACAAGGAGCGAACCAATAATAAAGGCATGTGCATATAGTACCTCCCGGCCGGTTTCAGGGTCGAGTTTAACTTCAGAGGCGAATCTTGACCAGGACCTAGCTTCACGACGCTATGGGGCTGAATCGTCGATACCAATTAATTGGGTTCCTTCATCCTGTAGCTAAGATGCCTTATTGGATTTCGGTAATCTGGATTGCCCCGGGAGACTTCCAGAGGGCGAACGGATTTGGAGCTTGATAGCGGGCTGTTCGACCGAGTACCCCGAGGTACATGGCTCAAAGCCCCCAAGAGTACCCCCGGGTACAAGGCCAAGGCCAAAGAGTACCCCCGGTACAAGGCCAAAGGCCGAGGGTAAGAGAGTACCCCGGCGGGTACGGGGCCAAACAGGGCCAAAGAGTACACCGGGTACATAGCTAAAGGAGTACCCCCGGTACAAAACCAAGTACCCCCGGTACAAAACCAAACGGGGGCCATCGGGCCTTTAGCCGCCGTCTTCTCTCCCGAGCTGGTAACGCTGCTAGCGTGGGTCGGTGCTTTGCCCAAGCCGTAGTCGCTTTGGGACTGTTCTAGCTCGAATC
Source organism: uncultured Bdellovibrionales bacterium (assembly GCA_964654585.1). Lineage (GTDB taxonomy): Bacteria > Bdellovibrionota_C > UBA2361 > UBA2361 > OMII01 > OMII01. The sequence goes on along the minus strand of CAZZJR010000025.1, from coordinate 6,493 downwards.
GAAAGAGCTAGAGCCCCTAGAACACGGTCCTATTCAGGGGTCTCTGTGGCTCCCACCTCACCCCTCAAAACTTTTGAGGCGTGAATTTGTTTAGCATTCTCGTTTTACTTACCCTGCTATCTAGGGGCTGCGGCTTGATCAGCCATTTGTTAATCGACTGCGGAAGTTAGAGCAGAGAAGCACTACTGCATGACAGCGACCCGGACCAATATCATTCCGCATTCCACGAGGCATTCGGTTTCAGAGCCTGCTCCCTCCGGGCAGGGGGTGAAAAGTGCTGCGCGAGAGGCCTCCGTTAAAGAGGTAGCAAGCGCTACCCTCGACCAGCTCCGCGAGTCGGCGCGCGCGGGCCCGATTGACCGTAAGCTAGCGCACGTCACTCAGAGAGCTTTTCCGCCGGATTCCTGCCAGCTTGCTGAGTTTCAAGCGGTGGTGCACGAGATCGCAACTCACCTTCTGACTTCAGCAACAGAGAGCTTCAAGCACCTTAAGGTCACGCCGGCACAGGTGTTCTTGTGTGACAAGGAGTCGAAAAATGCAGCAATTGACACCTCCTCGCATGACCTCTTCTTTAGCCGAGGCCTGATAGCCTCCCTCCTCAAAGCGCCCGAGATGCGCAACGGGAGCATGAGTATCGATGCGTTAGCGGGAATCATCGCACACGAGCTGGGGCACGCGGCGTTTCAGCAGAATTTCAACGCGCGCGGAAACAGCATGCTGCAGGAGGAGTGGTGCGACAAGCAGGCGGCTACGATGATGGAGCGGGCTGGCTTCAAGCCCGAAGCGATGACTTTGGCGTGGGAGATGATTAGAAGTACATCTCGATTTGAGGCAAGCATTCAGGTCCTTGCTCACGGCCAGGTTCACGCTTCGATACCGATTCGGACTGAGCTCTACGAGAAGCTTTCGCTTGATGCGTACGAACGAGATCGTCGAAAAGGTTCCGTAGAGGGATTGGCAGGGGAATCGCTGCCGAGAGATAGCTGGCGCCAGCGTCTTGAGGCGGTGCTTGATTCAACCAGGCAGGTTCATGTAATCGCGCCCGTTGAATTCGAGCTACACAAGCGACTCTCTGGTTCGCAATCTCCGCGCGAGACGATCGCTGCGCTCGGGGGCATCTGCCGTGAATACCGTGACCTGCTGTCACGACGGACCGCTATCCCGCTCTTGGAAGATGTCTGCACGCACTTAGCACTTGCCGTGGGGGGAAACACAGCTCTCATGTCCGAGGTTCGCAGGTCTCCCGATGTCGACTCAATCAGCGAGGCGCTGTGGCACAATAAGGAATGTGGCCTTGCAGCCGGGCTCTACGCCCACCAGAGGGCCGTCTTTGGCGATCAAAGCTGGGGTATCTTTGCCGAGTTCGACACGAAGGTAGTTCGATTCGTTAAGGCTACCTCGCGGCTCGAGCTGATCGATGCAATCGATGTGCTAGAGGGAGCGTTCAAGCTGCTTGAGGAGCGGGGAGTGTCTCTGCCGTATCCTCGGGATGACCAGAAGAGGTGGCTAGAAACTATTGCAGGCGCCGCAGCAGAGGAAATCGAGCGTGTTTTCACGCGAGAGGACTTTGATCGATTGCAAGCCGGAGAGGTCATTCCGTTTCCCTTCGAAGCGCACCGCGCTCTTCGGGCGGAGCTTGCCGCGAAGCGCTATGAACAAGCGGACTGGAGTGTGCTCGACAAACTTACAAGATTTTTCGGAATCTCGGAGGCAATCGATTCTCTGCTCGTCCGAACGCATGATCACCCCCTTTGTGGGGCGTTGCGCAGGGGCACTGATACGGATTCGCTAACCGGATTCTCGATCAGTGAGCGTTCGGGGATATCGATTGAATTTCCTAAAAGAGTGTCGCCGATTGAGCGGTCGGATGAGGATGGGAGCGACATTATTGCCGAAGGAGGCGCATGGGTAGATACAGAGCGACGGTTCGCACGCTTCATGCTCAGGAGGGGAGAGAAAGCTGTTGCAGAATTTGGGGGAAAGCAGCTTAGCCGTAGCGCAAACCTCCGGGAGTTTCTCGGAAAGCACGGATGGTTGGTTGCTCCCCAGGTGCACCCATTTGGGCTGCTTGATCCCGCGCAGCTACGGGAGTCTCATCAACTAGCGGGGCGGGTAGTTGAGGCTATCTCTGAAGCTGTTGCGGCTGAGCGGAAGCAGGGGGGCGCAGGAGATCCCAACGGCCTCCCAGTACGGTCAATTATTTTTGACTCTGCCGAAGCGCTAGCGGGTGAAACGAACAAGGTCTATTGGAGTTACCTGGGCGATGTTACCCAGATGTGGGAGGGCGCAAGGGTCGATCCTGAGCATCCACTCGTGCGGTACGTTCGACTAGACCCCGACAAGGTGTTTAGCCGAGGCGAACGCCTGATGCTCGTATCTGGACTGAACGGCTTGGAGAGTGCTCCTCTCCACCGCTGGGGTGAGGGACGAGTTCGAGACATCTTCGCCGAGTGTCTCGGGTCGGAGCGGCGCCTGCGGTTCCTCTTGGGGGTGAAAACCAACCTCCCTCCGGAGGAGTTTGCCGCGAGCCTCACGCGAGTTCCAAGCGTATCATTTCCCGTGCTTCCGTCGCGAGATAGCGGCCGAGCCCAGCCTTTGATCGATGCGCGAGCATGTTACATTAACGAGTACCTCCAGCGGTCGGGGCGCAGAGAAATCCCGCTCTCCGTGCTGCACGTGCTCGCGGACCTCTGCGCTACAGCCTCCGGCTGGAAGATGCTTGATGGGGTACTTGAAGCTGTGGAGTCAGCTCATGTGAGCTCTTCCCAGAATGCCGCTTTAGGCAGCTCGGAATTGCTCGACCGCTACCAGAGACTTGCGGCTATGGGGGCTATAGGGCGCTCTCCCCAAATCCAGGAGAAGCTGCATCGCGAGCTTGAAGGGTGTTACGCGACGCTCAGTGGGCTTGAGGCACGACTAGAGTTTGTGTCAGCGCTGCTTACTCCACGCCCTTTCGCCTCGGGAGACCACGGGTACTTTTCGTTGCCGGATGCATTCTCCAAGAAACGGTGGGAGTGGGCGCGCACGGGAGGCGCTCTGCCCTCATCAGTGTACCTCGTTCGCACGAGCGACCCCTCCTTTGAGAGATTCCTTGTGAAGAGCTCGGTGGAGTGCTTCGCGGCGGTGATTCAACAGGCGGTTGGGCTTCTTCACGATGATGGCTCGAAAGCGTTTAGGGATGAAGTCGAGAAGGTTGTCGCGTTTCTCGATGAGAGACTCGTTCCAACTGCCCTGCGGGCGCAGATCTTGGAGCGTCTTGCCGACGAGCTGCTCACACAGGCACCGATCTCTGAGTATCTTCGCGGCAACCTGATCGCACCGCGAGATGTGCAGGGGAAGCTCACGACAGACGCGATTCTCTCGACTTCGCACCAGACACCTGAGGTGCTTAATGCTGGAGCAGTAGAGATACACAATGCCCTGGTGGAGCTGCGGACGCCGAGTGCATCCTCAGTCCGAGAGGCGATCTTTGATTTCTTGCTCGATCGCTCGCCGAGCGATGAGCAAGTTTGGGGGCTTGCAGGGCAGATTGTGCGCGACCGAGGTGTCTTTCTATTCCAGCTCACCGGGCGAGGCGGCAACGGAGACAGCCAGCGCTGGCTTGCAAGAGAGAGTTCTAGGCCTGCAGAGCCCATGGTGGTCTTTCACCTGAAGGCGCTCCACCAGCGATTCTCTCAGCTTGGCATACGCGCGAAGGGTGCGCTGCTCTCAACTCTTGCGACTGATAAAGACTCTCCGGGGGCCGCCGGGTTCGAGGATTTTAAGCAAAGGCGGCTGTTTCCAGCAGTGCTCTTCGGACTGGAGGAGTGGCGAGAACTCCTTAAGTCTGCGATTGATGACTACTTTGAATTCTACGGCAGCAGCATTCACCAGAAATTCATGGTGGCATGCTCAATCCTGGCCGGAGCTGGCAGTGGGGCTCGCGGTAGCGGGGACCTTGCATCGGTAGGGCGGATCGCGCGCCTCTTCCTTGGCGCGCATGGGCCAGCCGGCTACAAGATGCTTCAGCGAATTCGAAACCACCCGGATACTCCGCAGGCTATCAAGACGGAGCTGTGCGATGTGCTTGATGAGACGGTCAAGTATCCTCGCTGGACGATGCATGAACTGATTGCGAAGTATGGGCCCAAGGGGGCCTCTCAGGCATGGGTAGGGCGTGCAAAAGCGGGCTCCATGTGCCTGTCGGTCGAGCTAAAAAATGGAGCCGAGACCAGCTTCCTTTCTATTATTCATCCTGGCGCTCACGTCGATAGCCAGTACTGGCTCGGAAATTTCGCGATTATGGGCGCTAAGCTCGGCGAGCGAGACAGGCGTCTTTCACTCCTTGCACCGATGGCGTCGCAGGCCAAAGCTCTGCTGACGAATGAGTGTGACTTCGCCCACGCGCCGCGGGCACAGCAGGAAGTAGCCGAGCAGGGCTACACTTTCGAGATGCGCTTCCCACTCTCGGGCATCACAGTGCGCTCGAAGTGCGCTCCGTTAATCACGAGTGAAGCGAAGCCAGACCCTGACTTCATGAAGGTGTCTGGCAACAAGGAGGTGCAGGCAGCAGTGGGGCTTCCTCTGCTGGAGTTGCTCGCAGACTTCAGAAAACGTGCGCAAAGGGGAGATATGAGCCCCGATGAGCAGGACCGGCGATTCTCTGTGCTTCAAGCCGCGGCGTTTGCCGTACTAGCGAACGAGATTCGGCTGATACTCGCCGGACGGGGAAAGGATCACGACCGGCATCCAGGCAACTACCTGATCGACGTGAACGACGGGCCTGAGCCAATGGTTCAGCTAACGCACTTCGATTTCGGGTGTACGGACCTCTCCCATCCGAGCGCTGAAGCCCGTGCGGAGCTGCGGGAGATCCTCCGTCCCTTTGTCTCACCGCTGGGGCTCTTGAAGCTGTCTCTCTGGCCAAAAGCGACATCGGATTCGCTCTGCAGAAACCTGTTCAAAAGTGCCCACTGGTCATCTCTGCCTCTAGGGCTGCATGCGAGCCTTGGAGCGAACGAAGCTGTAACGTGCCCCGTCGGGGAGCGGCAGCTGCTCTCCCGACGAGACATACTGAGAGCCATTCTGGTTGCCCTGGAATCTGGCGATGTAGCGCCAGAGATCACGGAGCTGGCTCCAACGGGTATTCTCGCGCAGATTGTTCGCGGCCTGCTTAAGCTGGTTGATACTGGCGGGGTTAAGATCTCACGGTGATACCCGCGGAACCGCCGACAGGACGAATCCGAAGCTCTTCACGAGGACCGCACACGACAGATCCCTGGAGCCATTACCCGCCGCTTGAGCACTGTCGCTAGCTTCCCGCGTGGCGATTGGCTCAGCTCGAATAGACCGCAGCAATCCTTCTGGGGTTTGAATTGCGTGTAAGTCGACAGTGTCAGAAAGCGAGCTGCGTCGTAGTAAGCGCCTCCTGAAATTAATCGACCGAACACGAGCTGGCTCGCCAGAAGCTCCTCTTGCAAAGTTAGCTGTCCTACCGCATGGGCCCGCTTCCTGCTTGATGCTCAGCCTAGCGCGCCAAGCGGGTGACTGGAGCTTAGAACATCGGACACGCCGTCAAACGCAAAAAGATCTTTCCGAGCCGTGTCGCGCAACAGACGGAGGAGGAGTGAGGACGTGAAAGCAGAATCGCTCCTTTCAGCAGGGTTTAGTTTGCCTATCGAAAATTCCGCCTTTATGGTCGCTGTTGTGCCTATCAGCAGCTTACTGAGCTGTCGTGTAGGTAGAGAGATTATTGTTTCGTGAGTGTGAGTATGACTTCTAATGCGTTTCTAAACTCGAAAGACTCAAGCAAGCCTGCTTCTGGAAAGGAGCAGCAGAAGCCGGATGAAAAGAAGGAGGAGTCGAAACCCACTAGAAACAGCCTGTGGACACCATCGAAGCCACTCACACCGACTGAATACGTGCTCGGAGCGGCGATCTGGGGCGCTGCGATTATCGGTGCTTCCTATTATTTTGGCGGAGGATGCTCTGCCGGTAAGAAGGCTCCGGAGCTAACCCAGCGGTCAGACGTGGCGTCCCTTGTGGTCCCACCACGAGCTAAGCAGTTTGCGACGCTGCAGGAGGCGATGGATGGAGTTCGCGCTGGAACGTTTTTTCCGGTAGAGGAGCTATCGAGCGTTGGAAGCGAGGCGTCCGTCCTGCTGTTTAAGAATACTCAGAGCGGCGAGGTTGTAGTCTTGAAGAATACTCTTCTCGGAGCAGAGCGCGCGAAATTTCTATCGGAGCTGCAGACCCTCGGCCACGCAATTCCTGTTTCACTCTCAAATGCTGGCAGCAACCCAGCAACACCGACAGTGTCGGCTCCGTCAACCCCTTGGTACAGCTCTACCACGCTTGCGGTTAGCCTGGCATCTCTCGCGACCTTAGGGTGGCTCGCTTCGAAGGCCGGCACTGGCTCGGGGGCAGGCTTACAGAGCGACCCAACAAGCGCTGGGGAGTGGATCACCGAGCGACCCTCGGTTAGGCTCGACAGCTACGGAGGTAACCAGGGAGT
>CAZZJR010000024.1:7228-36167 GCA_964654585.1 uncultured Bdellovibrionales bacterium | reverse complement strand
TTGGCGAAGCCAAGTTCGGATAGGAACTCCTCCAGGGTGCAGGGGCAAAGCCCCTCGAATCTTGGCGAAGCCAAGTTCGGATAGGAACTCCTCCAGGGTGCAGGGGCAAAGCCCCTGCCCGTCATCCGAATCTTGGCGAAGCCAAGTTCGGATAGGAAAAACATGGAGCGGGTGAAGAGATTCGAACTCTCGACCTCTTCCTTGGCAAGGAAGCGCTCTAGCCAACTGAGCTACACCCGCGAACAGGATCAGGGGAAGTACTTCAGACCGGATAAAAAGTCAAATACCTGGGCTGGGGGTATTTGTGGCAGGAGCTTCATCAGTGTTGTAGAGACCGTATCGTTTTAGTTAGAATCCCCAGACATTTATCCACAGCAACCGAAGAGAGGTTAGTATGAGCGATTCATGGGATGAGCGGCGTCGAGCCCAGGAAGAAGGGTACTTTGAGAGCCTAAATAAGCAGGCTATGGCCCGCCTCGCCCTCAAGCGCACGCAGCCTGCGCGGCTCAGCCCGAACACCGGCAAGCCCATGGAGCAGATAACGATCATGGGCACGGTAGTTGACCGCTGCGTTGACTCTGGCGGCATCTGGCTCGACAACGGCGAGCTGGAGCAGATCATCGCGGCAGCGAAAGACAGCAAGGCTTCACTTGGAGACTTCGTGGGCACCCTCCCTACCCTTAAGCCAGGCTCAAGTGCGGTCACGGAGGGGCTCAAGAGCCCCGTTTCGGGTGAGCCGATGCACCAGGAGAAGGTTCTTGGGATCACGGTAGACCGCTGTCCGACCTCTCACGGCATCTGGCTCGACGCACGTGAGCTTGAGCGCCTGGTGAAGTCTTCACACCAGTCACTCTCAAGCTCGATCGCTGAGTTCTTCTCGATGGTGCTCGGCAAGAAGTAGCCGCTTCTGCGCCGGCTATCCTCGAACCTGCAAGATTATTTTCCCGACGTGATTGCTGCTCTCGAGGCGCTCGTGCGCTTTCTCCGCTTCTGCTAGCGCATAACGAGAGTCGATTACCACCTGCATCGCTCCGCTCGCAAGCATCGGCATAACCTCGTGCGAGAATCGTTCCACAATTTCGCGTTTCTCTCCGCTGCTGCGGCTTCGCAGCACTGAGCCGATGATTTTCGCCCGCTTCCTCATGAGCGTTGGGATGTGAATGCTCCCCTCGGCTCCCCCGACGGAGGCTATCAATACGAGCCGTCCGAGTGGCGCAAGGAGCTCAAGATCACGAGCTACATACCCGCCGCCGACACAATCAAGAATGAGTTCGACTCCTGCGTTGCTCCATGTTCGACACGCCGCAACGAAATCTTCCGAACGGTAATTAACTGTCAGCTCTGCTCCAAGTTCACGGCAGCGGCGCGCCTTCTCGTCGTTGCCCACAGTGCAGGCCACTCGCGCACCCCAAGCTCTCGCAATCTGTATCGCCGCAGTTCCAACCCCGCTCGAGCCGCCGTGGACGAGAACCCGCTCTCCACTCTTCATCTCACCTTCGATGCACAGGTTAAGAAATGCAGTGATAAAAGCCTCTGGAATTCCGGCCGCTGCTTCAAACGAGATCTTCTCTGGGATCTTCATGGCGTGAGCCGCAGGTACGGCGACCCGCTCGGCGTATCCGCCTCCACTGAGGAGCGCACAAACACGGTCACCTAAGGCAAACCCCTCTGCGCCAGGCCCAAGAGCAGCGACTGTGCCTGAAACCTCTAGCCCCAGTACTGTTGATGCCCCCGGCGGAGGTGGATACTTCCCCGCTCGCTGCAGAAGGTCAGCACGATTTACTCCGGCAGCAACTACATCGACTACAACCTCGCCTGGACCGAGCACTGGATCGGGCACCTCACGCACTACGAGCGCTTTGTTGGGAGAGTGTTCGTCAACGAGGATCGCTTTCATGCAAGCCGTCTACGGAAAGCCTAATCGGCCCGGTGTGTTTCTCTGCATCTTGAATCCATGCCGGCCGCAGGGCAAGCGGTAGTTGTATCGAGATCTGCCGCTGCAGGAATGGATGAAAGAACTCAAGAGCGTACGAAACGAGACGAAGCTCAGGAGCCTCCTGACCGCCGTACAACGGATCGCCAACGACGGGCCACCCTTCAGAGGCGCAGTGAACCCGTATCTGGTGGGTCCGGCCAGTGAGAGGCTCAGCCTGAAGCAGCGTCCGGCCTGAGACCTGTAGCGCTCCGAGGTGCGTGATTCGTGTCCACGCATCTTCTCCCCCTGTCTCAACCACTCGGCGCAGGACAGGGTGCCTCTCATCGCGGGCCAATGGTCTCGTGACGTTGGTCTGCCCAGCTCGCGGCTCGCCCGAGACCTCACACAGGTACAGCTTCCGAACTAAGCGGCGCTCCTGTGCCTTCTGGCACCACCGATTGCCGCGCGCTGAGCGCGAGAAGAGCAGCAAGCCCGCAACGGCGGTGTCGAGGCGCGACGGCGTGTGGACAGGCGCTGCGTAGTGCTGCTCAAGGTAGCGCTGCAGGTAGAACTGCTGTTGGTCGCGCGGTGCGGTTGTCGGAAGCCCGGCTGGCTTGAAGGCAACACCGATGTCCGAATGGTCGAGCAGAATCCATGAGGGTGAGAATTGGGGGTAAAAATCAGCTGCTCCCCGCAGATCGAACTTTGGCTCGTAGTACTCCAGCCTGCACGGCGGATTTACGGGAGAGTCAGACAAAACCGGCCGACCACCCACGTATACCCCTCCCAGCGCAAAGCGTTGGGGCCAAGAAGCGCGATCAATGTGCGGCAGCCGTTTCGCAAGCTCTTCACCGCACGTCTCCGCACAGCCATCTTCTGCACACAGCTCCCAACGCCAGTAGCGGCTGAAGAAGCTCTCTTGAATCCGTCGTGGGTCAAATTCGGTCATACTCCGATAGCCCAGCGCTTCCGCGCCTCATACACTGCTGCCGGACCTCTTCTACACTACTTCGAGTCTCGTGCAATGAGGGATCTCGGGGATTCACTTTGAGCGCACGCGGGCGCTGTTCCGGAAACCTACGAACGACGCTTTGAGAGCAGGTTAGTCAGCTCCAGGGCCCGCTGGGCATTCATGAGGGAGAGGATCTGCCCCATACGCTTCTCAGGCATCCTCTCTACTAGCGAGAGAGCAACCTGGATGTCGAGCTGCTCAAGCAGGTGAGCAGCCTCGGGCGGATTCATGGACCCGTATACGTTTGCAAGCTGATCGAGCTGCGTATCGCGCTGTTTATCACCTTTCTCCCGCTCAGCTTTAAGGCGCTCAGTTAGGTCCTTGAGCTCGGTGAGCTTGACCGCGAGGTCTCGGTCTCGGCTGGCTGCCTCGGTTTCACGCTGCTCAAGACGTGAAGCTCGCTCCTCGAGCTGTACGCGGCGAGAGTCTAGCGCTGTTAGAACCTTTACCTCTTCTTTGCTCCACTGCGGCCCACGCGGCTGTGCAACAACAGCAGCTTCTGCTGGCGGAGCTGAAGCGATACCGCTCGCCTCAAGCGCCGAGAGCGTTACCTTGGCGCAGCAGAAAACCGCTATGACGATGATAGCGACAGCCTCGCCGGCGAGTCCGCGGCTGAGGCGTATCTTCGGCGCTGCTGGCGGCGTGGCTCCCGAGGCGGAAGCCTTCGAACGCGGAGAACTTGCAGGGGTTGTCGGTTTAGACGTCGCGCTTTTCGCCTCTGCAGCTTTGCCCTTTGCCATCATCGTGCCAACGGCACGCTGTAGACTATCGTACAGGTCCTGGGCCTCTCGTTTGCTTAATCGCTTCTCAGCCATAGCTTCAATCCCTAACTCGAACGCGGTGCGCGCTGCACCGCTAACTCATCAAGCTGGGCTCCCTCTTCTTTGAGAGCCTGCTCATCGTGCTCGGCCTTCCTCTTCTGCCGCAACATCTCAAGGGCTTTGGCTTCTCTGCTCGCCTCTACGTACCGAGCCTTCGCCTCGTCAGCCTCCTGCACGGCGACAGCCACCCTTCCCTGCTGCTCTTCGATACGGACCTTGAGCCTCATGCGGTAGTCGCCAAACATCACCAGCTCCGATGCAGAATACGTGCCACCCTCCTGGATCATGACACGCAAGGACTCCTCCTCTAACTCCGCTAAAGTACGCAGCTCGTGGTCCCTTGCAAGGTTCTTTCGGACAAGTTCTTGACGCAGCTCGTCACGAATCTGTTCTCGAATATCGAGAATTCGCTGCAGCCGAAAACGGAAGCGCCTCATGCGTTACCCCTGCAGAATTTGGCCCATCGAAAGCCAACACCGCTCAATCGACTCTCGCTCGTCGGTGCGCTGCCTGAGGAACTCCTGCACCTTTTCGATCTTCTGCACAGCGCGGTCGACGCGTGCATTCTGGCCGGGCTTATAAGCGCCGATCGTGATCAGATCTTCAGCGTCCTGGTACGAAGCCATTATTTCACGGATCTCGTTAGCCATCCGCATTACCTCAGGGTGCACAATATCAGGCATCACGCGCGAGATGCTCTGCAGCGGATCGATTGCAGGGTAATGGCCGCGGCCAGCCAATTTTCGGCTCAACACGATGTGGCCATCGAGAATTCCTCGCACCGCGTCCGCAACCGGCTCGTTCATGTCATCACCTTCAACGAGCACGGTGTAGAGACCGGTAATACTGCCGTTTCCTGCGCAGGTGCCAGCTCGTTCGAGCAGCTTCGGAAGCATCGCAAAGACAGAGGGTGTGTAGCCACGGGTGCTTGGGGGCTCTCCCGCGGCAAGACCGACTTCGCGCTGCGCCATTGCGAGACGAGTCACGGAGTCGAGCATCAACGTCACGCTCTGACCCTCGTCCCGGAAAAATTCGGCTATCGCCGTTGCAAGGAATGCTGCCCGAATTCGGAGGAGAGCTGACTGATCGCCCGTGGCCACCACCAGGACCGAGCGGGCTAAACCTTCGGGACCGAGGTCGCGCTCAATAAATTCTCGAACCTCCCGTCCACGCTCGCCAACGAGAGCAATAACATTCACGTCGCTGGTAGCTTTCTGGGCTATCATTCCGAGCAGGGTCGACTTCCCAACTCCTGAGCCGGCCATAATTCCAACCCGCTGCCCCTGACCGATCGTCAGCAGCCCGTTAATTGCCTTGACGCCTATATCGAGGGGGGCCGCTATCCGCTGCCGAGTGACTGGATTCGGGGGGTCGCGGTACAAGGGAACGGAGTGCTCCATCACTGGCAACGCTCGACCATCGAGTGGGTTCCCGAGAGCATCGAGTACCCTGCCTTTCAGCTCATGCGAGACGCGGACATGGCAGCTCGCCTCGCTGGCTGTAATTGCAAAGCCCGGAGCGATGCCTTGCATCTCCCCAAAGGGCATGAAGAGCACCTTGTCCTGACGGAACCCAATCACCTGTGCTGGCACAGACTGAGTGCCGTTTCGTATCGTCACGTGTGAGCCGAGAGGAACTTGCGGTCCGGTGCCCTCGATTAGCAGACCACGCACCTCCGTGACGCAGCCGCGCAATTCGCAGCGATTGGCGCGGGTGACCGCCTCATGTGCCCGCTCAAAGACGCTACTCATCGGTGTTTCCCGCTGGGCTGAGGGCCTGCTTCCGAATCCGCTCCCAGGCTTTGTCCAGGTTGAAGTCGACCTCGCCAGCAGCGGTGACAACGACACAGCCGATATGGATGGAATCGTCTGCTTCAAAAGCCCAGCTAGCTGCCCCACCGGTACCGAGCGTTTCAAGCGGGATGTTCTTGAGTACGTCGTAGTCCTGCGGGCTAACTTTAATTCTTCGAATCTCGGCATTGCCGGCTGCAGCAATTGCCTCCTTGAGCAGCGGCTTCAGGTAGTCAGGTGATGCTTCTGCTGCGGCTCCCATGAGCTTGCGCGCGACCGAGAGAGCAAGCTCTGCTGCCCGCTCCTCTGCCACTGCCAAGCTCTCAGCAACCTGCGTCTTGAGGTCCTCGAATGTGGCGGCAAACCGCGCCTCAAGCGCTGCAACTCTCGCATCCGCTTCAGACTGGGCTGCTGCTTGCGCTTCGGAAAAGGCTGCTGCACGAGCTTCCGCAATTTCCCGCTCGTGCTCCTGGGGGTCGATTCCTGGAGCATTGACCACGACTACTTCTGCCTCTCCTGACCTCTTCTCCTGGGTGTGCTCATAGCTGAACTCTCTGCCTGCGGGCGTAGTGTTGTCCTCCCCCATATGAGCCCCTTCCCCGTAACGCTCACGTATCTCATCGGGCTGCTCGCGCCCTAGCCTGTAGTGCGTTGCGAACTGACTCGTGTAATCTTCAAACATCGGGTCAACCTGCGGCCTGGAAGCTGAAATGGCAGCTAGCTCAAGAGGTATGAAGCCGTGTTTCGTCTCACCGGCATTCAGGATGGCCCAATGCTCATCAACGTACGGCGTTGGAGCGTACGTTGACAGCTTCTTCGCATCATCTTTTGTCTCGATAGGCTTAGCCTCTGCAACGTCGCTTCCCTGCTCCACTCTTAGAGCCTCCCGTCATTCAGCCAGTAGCGGATCAGGAGCGCTGCCTGCTGCGGATTCTCCTTCACGAGACGCGAGTTCTCAGCCATGATCTCTCCAAGCTGCTCGAGGTCTACTGACGATTCCAAGTCAAGAGCACCGCCTCTTCTTCCCGCTTCAATAGCTCCGATAGCTCCTGAGCTGTCAGCTCCATTTTGGCCGCCAATCGCCTGCGCGCGAGCATCAAGCTCAGAGACTTCCGATGGCAGCAAGCGTGCCAGGTCCACGTCTGGGTCAGAACTGCTTGTGAGGAACTTAACCATCGGTCGCAAGACCACGAACACGAAGAGCAGCAGCGCCAACACCGGGACAGCCATCGAACCCAGCCTATACCACTTCGCTGAGTCATCAGCTTTAGCGAGCTCAGCAGCGAGACTCTCGTCTGGTGTAAAAAACGGTACGTTCTCCACAGTCACTAAGTCTCCACGACTCGTGTCATAGCCGATAGCTGACTTCACGATGCCTTCAACCTGCGACATCATCTCTGGAGTCAGCGGTATGTACTCCTTGAGCATCTTGCCTGTCGGCTTGCCATCGCCACCCATCTGTGAAATTTCGGTGTACTTCCCGTCAACAAGAACGCCAGCTGAGAGGCGAACCACTTTTCCGCGTGCTTGAGCGCTCCGCGTAATTGCCCTGGAAACTTCGAAGTTCTTGACCTTCTCCGATCGGTTGTTCTGTTGCTGCGCGCCAGCCGGAGGATTCACGACCGGCGGGCCGTTTGAGATGTTAGACACGGTGCCTGGTATACCTCCGCGTGCTTGGGCTGCGGCGCCCTCCTCTACCGTCCGCTCAGAGCGAACCACCTGCCCCGAAGGATCGTAGCTCTCCTCTTCCCGCTCGCTTGAGGAGAAATCGATATCGGCGTTTACCCTCGCAACCACTCGCCCCGGCCCAAGCACCTTTGCGAGGAGAACCTCAATGCGCTGCGCGTACCCTTTTTCAACTTCACGAATGTAGAGAAGTCTTCCGGCATCTGCCCCGAGGTGCCCTTCTCCTCCCTCTGGTTCTGACGAGGTGAGCAGGTTGCCGTACATATCGATGATCGTTACGTGCTGGGGCTTAAGGCCTTCAACGCTGCTGGCAACGAAGTTAGAAATGCCGCTTATCTGTTTCTTGTCCAGCTCAGCACCGGGGCGAAGCTTGAGGAGAACCGATGCCGACGGCTCCTGTGCGCTCTTTGCGAAGACTGTCTTCTCCGGCTGAGAGATATGGACCCGCGCTGAAACAACAGTGTCGAGCGACATAATCGTCCGCTCAAGCTCTCCTTGAATGGCGCGCTGCTTCTTGACCATCTCCCCAAGCGTTGTCGTCGCAAAGTTTGTTCCGTCGAACAGCTCAAAGCCAACGCTGCCAGTTTTGGGGATGCCCTCCGAAGCCAAGCTCAACCGGAGCTCGTGCACGGCTTCGGGCGGAGACACCGAGATGGTGCCACCGTCAACGCGGTACGACGCCCTGGCTTCCTTGAGCCGTTCAACTACCGCCGCTGCATCTCCCGCGCTTAGGTCGCTGTAGAGAACAGTGTAGTCAGGCTGAGTTGCCAGCTTCGATACATAAACGATCGAGCCAACTGAAAAGATGACTAGGAAGGGAAACAGTACCTTCTGCGCCAGCGGAAGCTTAAGGTACCCGGCCACAAGGCTCGACAGTACCGCTTTCGGATCAACGGATGGGGCCACAAAACCTCTCTACAGTGAATTAAACCTGAGTCCTGATTACTTCTTCGTATGCACGAATAATTTTTCCGCGTATTGCCGACATGAGCTGAAACGCCACATCAGCTTTTTCAAGAGCCACCATGGTGCTGTGCGGCGTAACACCCGGCCGATTTGTGGTGAGACCCTCGATCTGGTCTTCAGCCTTGATCTGCAGGTCATTCACCTCCTGCAGCGCATTCTGGAGCATCTGACCGAAGTTATCACCGCCTGCGCCCTGTACACCCTCGGTCTGCTGGGTGCTCGTTGACTGCGTCTGCTGTACCTGCTGAATCAGCGATTGAATACCTTGTATGGACATAGCAGCTCCTACGCTTGGACGAGAATCTTTGAAGCTGCGTCACGCAGGTCTCGGTGTGTGTCGAGCGCGGCAACCGCAGACTGGTACTGGCGCGTGGCTGACATCAGGTCTGTCATGGTGCTTACGACGTTGATGTTTGGGTACGCCACAAATCCCTGCGCGTCTGCGTCAGGATGTCCGGGCTGATACACTTTTCGTGGCTCTGATGTGTCCTCAATAACCTTGGACACCATCGGGCGCTTGAGCGTCATACCGTCGAGCGCATCCGAGAAAGAGCCCGGCAGATCCTGCGCCTCTTGGACAACGTGACGTGCTCTGTACGGGCCCCCGTCAGGAGTGCGGGTTGTTTCGGCGTTTGCAAGATTCGCCGAGAGGGTGTTTACCCGAGTACGAGCAGCATTCAATGCGGATGCAACTACCTCTACCAAGTCTGACATACGCTATCTCCCTTCACGTATTGCGGTGCGCACTAACCCAATCTGACGACGGATGAGCCGAGCCGCGCTTATGTAGTCCGAGCTGTTTTCCGTCAGGCGGCCCATCTGCAAGTCTAAATCGACGTTGTTACCGTCTGACTTTTCGGTGCCGCTCTCATCGGCGAAGTACTTTCCACCTTCGTTCGACGATACATCGAGATGGTTGGCACTCGTTTTTGTTAGACCATCAGCATCCGTGGTGTTGCCAAAGGCCCGGTCTAGCTCCTTACCGAAGTTCAAGTCTACAGCACGGTACTGCGGCGTCTCCGCATTCGCGATGTTCGACGTGAGCGCCTTGTTGCGCTTCCACGTCAGGTCCATCGCACGGGTTAAGCCCCCTACGGTTCGATCAAACATTGAGTCTAAGAGCTTCATAGGTTCTACCTCTGGGAGTCGGCTTTGCAAGTTGTGTACTAACGACAAAACCAGCAATACCAAGCTGTTACACAATCGGTAGGTGTCAACATTTTGGCTCCTCCTAGTCTCTTAGCGCGCCTATTTGACGGGCTGGCGACTACGAACGTGCTCTGCGCTTGACCGATGGACGGAGGTAGAAGCTTGTCGGCAGGGGCACTGCTGAAGCTTCCTTCACGATGCGCTCGTACCGCTGCCGCGAAACGGGCGAGAGGTTTGTCGGTGAGAGCCGGCGTGGAGAGGGAAGCACCGCCGCAAGCGACGCCGCTTGAGCGAGAGAGAGCTGGCCCACTGGACGGCCGAAGTAGTGCCGCGATGCTGCTTGAATACCATACACGCCCTCTCCCCACTCGATTACGTTGAGGTACACTTCGAGAGTGCGGCGCTTGCCCCATACAAACCCAACTACTGGCGCCATCAGGGCTTCGATTCCCTTGCGAATGTAGCTGCGTCCTGGCCAGAGGAAGACATTCTTGACTGTCTGCATGGTGATGGTGCTTGCCCCGCGAGGACGCTTGCGCTCGCTGCTATCCTCCATGGCATCACCCATGGCTGTGATGTCGATGCCCCAGTGCTCCATGAAACGGGCATCCTCGGCCGCAACAACTGCCTGCTGCACCTGAAGCGGGATCTCCTCGAGGGAAACCCACTCCCACTGCGTGTCGACCTCCTGCCCTTTGAGCTGGTACTCCAGCGCCCGAATCGCGATAAGTGGCGTCACGGGTGGATTGATGACTTTAAGCAAAACCACGTAGGCGAACCATGCTACCGCCGCCCACGCCAACACGCGCCCTGTCCTCCGTAACAGGGGCGACCAGGACATTTTTCTCTGAAACTTAACCATGGCGACGCCTCGACTGCTCTCTTGAGTAACGCAGTTTCGGCCGGCTTTCAACCGAAGTGCTTCCTCCTTTGGAGCTCTGCTCGTTCCCCTAACGGCGCGAGCTGCTGAGCGATCGCCACTTCTCATCTTAATGCAACTCCTCGGAAATCGCCTCTGCTACAGTTTGCGCCCCCTCCCCTGAGTAATGCCAGGGGTCCACGTAGAGCTTGCTTACCTCCCCATCGCGGGCCAACTGAGCCATCCGCGGAAGAGGGTCAATGAGGGTAAAGTTATTGCGAACAAGTGAGAGAAGGCCCTCGTACGCAATGGGCGAGCCTTTGCTAGCGGCCTCAACTGCAACTCTTCTGGGCAGGTGGACCACTACAAATTTCGCGCCGGTCTCCTCAACCTCTTGCTGAAAGCGACGCATGATGGCGAGAGCCAAAGACGCAAGCTCTCCGTCAGGTGCATACGTCGCCCGTTCCTTGGCTGCCACGACGTACTGGTTGTTCATGCGCAGAGCTCCCAGCACGAAAGCTACCAGCCTCGATCGTGTGAGAAACGAGTCTCGGTAGAGATCGGGATGGTAGAAGTAATCCTGATTTCGTAGTGGACTGGCCGCAAAGTTGCGGAGGACTGGTACGATATCTGCGACCGGAAGCGTCGGCAGATTCACGGGCTCAAGCGCACCCCCCACAAGGTTGAAGCGCGGCTTAGAGAAAGGGATATCAACAGTCTCGTAGGTGTAGAAGACCCGGAAGATAGAGCCATTCCTTTTGACGTTCTCGGCTTGAAATCCGAATACCACAACGGAGGGCTTGGCTTCGTCTTTTACTGCGCGCCAGCGAAGGAGCGCCTGGTCCATACCGTAGGCTCCAAGGGCGAAGTTTTTAACGGAGAAATCACCGTTCGCTGAGAGGCGGGCGCCAATTGAGTCCTGCCAGGGCACTCCTGTGCCGTGCATAGTCGAGTCGCCGAAAAGAGCCACTGTCTGCCGTGCCGCACTGTGTGGCTCGCTGTCAGGCCCGATGCGAGACCCGTCGAGCGCGTACTGGTACATCCCGTCAGACGACACCCCACCTGGCCGGGGGGACCAGCCAAGCTGCGCGTCGTACCGAATTACGAACCCGGGGTCGGTTTCGTAACGCCGCAGAGCCTCCTCTACTTGAGTGACTGGAATTTTTAGTGGTGGACAGGGAGCACGAAAAAGAAAAACAGCTCCGTCCGGAGTCACGACACTGAGAAGGCGAAGCAAAATCTCAGCTAGCCCTAGCGAGATAGCCAGACCAAGGCCAAACGTCCTTAGCTTGCCGCGCGATTGCTGCTTCACAACGAGCTCCAAAAGAGACAGGCTGACACTCCTACCTTCCCTGATGTTCGCACTGCTGGGCGGGCGGTGCTAGCCCGCTTATAGCATGCAGCTGTTGCCGCTCACTCTTCCGCTCCCGGAGTAGTGCCGCGGTACTCATGCAGCTTGTTACGCAGTGTGCGAATGCTGATTCCGAGCATCTTAGCAGCTTCTGTGCGATTGTTGTTGGTGGTGCGCAGCGTCTCAAGGATCAGGGCCTTCTCCATGTCATGCACGGTCACCCCAGAGCGGATCATAAGACCCGATGCATTTACTGCCGCTGGCTGCTCAACTACTTTTTCTACCATCTCATGGATGCTTCGTGCCTTCGGAGCCTCCGAGCGCATCGTGCTTAGCTGCTCAGATGGGCTCATAGAGAGCAGGAAGTCCGATTGGCGAGGGGTTCCGCCACGACACAGAATCGCGGCTCGCTGCACGGCATTCTGCAGCTCTCGAACGTTGCCTGGCCACGAGTGCTGCAACAGGGATTCAAGAACCTCCGACGGGAGTGCACCAGCGTTGTCCCCGAGGTACTGGCGCATGAAATGTTCGGTCAAAAGCCTGATATCCGAGGCGCGTTCGCGCAGCGGAGGTAGTGTCAGCGGGATAACATTGAGGCGGTAGTACAGGTCAGAACGAAACTTTCCTTCCCGTACGCTATCTTCAAGGTTTCGGTTCGTGGTCGCAAGCACTCGGACGTCGATCGAGACTGGATCCTTCCCTCCTACTCGATCAACCTCTCTCTCTTGAAGGACTCGCAAGAGCTTCGCCTGAAGCGCCAGATCCATCTCTGAAATTTCGTCGAGAAGTATGGTGCCGCCATGGGCCAGCTCAAACTTTCCGATCTTACGAGCCTGCGCGCCCGTGAAGGCACCCTTCTCATGGCCGAAAAGCTCGCTCTCCAAGAGGCTGGCTGGCAACGCCGCGCAGTTGACGGCAACAAACGCTTGCTGTGATCGTGGACTACTGGCATGGACGAAACGTGCGATTAGCTCTTTGCCAGTGCCTGACTCTCCCTGGATCAGAACCGTCGCTTCGCTTCGGGCAACTGCCTCTGCGACTTCAAGGACTCGGATCATAAGCGGATCGTTGGTGACGATCGGGCGGCCACCGCGCTGGTGAGCCATGCTCTTACGAGACTCACGCGATTCCGGCGTTAGGCAGCGCTCTACTGTGCGCTCTAAGTCCTGGGCAGAGAACGGCTTTGTGATAAAGTCTGCGGCGCCCTTCTGCATCGCTTCTACGGCCTGGTTGATGGTGCCATAGGCGGTGATCATAATGACTGGCGTCTCCATATTGCGCTTCTGCATTGCTGCCAGCAGCTCAAGGCCTGACATCTCTGGCATCTGCTGGTCAGTCAGCACAAGGTCAAAGCCGCCTTTTTCGAGGTGCTCTAGCGCTACCGCACCATTAGGGGCGATCACGAGCTCGTACTCTTTGCGAGACAAGCAGGTGCTGATCGCGAGCTGCATGTGTGGGTCATCGTCAGCGATGAGGATTCGAGCCGGGGATGGCTGTGTCGGCCGCTCATTTGACGTATTGTTAAGGTCCATACTTATTCTCCTGTCCTTACTTTTTTCCTCTTCTCGGCAAGACGATGACGAATTCTGCTCCAGCCGCATTTTGGGCCGTGATCTCTCCGCCGTGTCCTTCGATAATTCTCCTTACAATCGACAGCCCCAGCCCAGTGCCCTCACGGCGCCCCGATGCGAATGGCTCAAAGATCCGGGGCATGACATCTTCGGCAATGCCTGGCCCGTTGTCCGACACGACAATCTTCGCTCCATCGGACACGCTGTCGTCAGTCGAGACGATCTTGATGGCCCCTGAAAATGAGGTTATCTGGAGCGAATTCATAACGAGGTTGTAGAAGCACTGCCGCAGGGCACTATCATCTGCGATGATGAACGGCGATCCACTGAGCTCTATTTCGACCGTTGCCTTACTACCGTACAAGCTCGTGAAGTGATGACGAACTTCGTGCAAAATGGAGTGCAGATTTACTGGGCCGAGAGAGAGCTTGTTGTGCTTAGCGAAGTGCAGGACGTTCGAAACAACATGGTTGAGGCTTGAAACACTCTTTTCGATCTCCTCGGCCAACGAGAGAGCGCCAGGCCGATCGGAGATATCGCTCTTGAGCATCGAGAGGAAGAGGGTAATAGCGCCTAGCGGGTTTCGGACCTCGTGCGCGAGCGCAGCCGCGGTCTCTCCGAGCATCGAAAGGCGCTCGGCTCGCTTAACCTCTTCTTCCTTGCGCTGAAGTTTAGACTTCAACTCCTCCACTTCCTGCAAGATTGCGGCGTGCTGAACCTCAAGCCGCGAGCTGCTTTCGTTGAAGCGCTCGATCATCTGCGCCAGAGCGGTTGCCGACTGGGGAGGAGTTGGAGCCTTGAGCTGAGAGAGCTGGGTAGATCTCATGGTCGCTGCGCCTCCAACTCGCGTTTCCACTCAGCTTGCTCCAGTGCCGCCTGCATCAGGATGAGCCACGGATCAGAGGGTGGGTATTGCTTCTGTGCTTCCGAGAGGACGTCGCGAGCTGCTGGAATCTCGCCCTTGGAGAGCGCAGCTTGAAGCAGCCCGTAATTGCCCCAGCTATCGATGAATGCCTCTGGGTAGTCTTTCTGCCCCTTCTCTATCCAGAAACGTGCTCGGTCCTCCTGGTGCGTTTCCAGGGCGATAGTCGCAAGCAGCCGGACCGTTGCGGGCGCCCGTTCGTGGTCGGTGGGTATAGCTTTGAGGTGCCGCTCTGCGTCAGAAAACCTGCCGAGCCGAATCTCCGCTGCGCCGATTGCAAAGTGTATTTCCGGCTTATCGCCTGATGAAGCTTCTTGCAGCGCTGCTTCCAGCTTCTCTAATCCTGAGCTGTAGGCGGTTGAGCGAGAGAGGCTCTGGCCCCAGAGCAGGTACGCACGTCCTCGGAGCGGAGATGGCTCAGGGAGGAGTGATACTGCTTTTTCCGCAAACAGAGATGCCTCTGGGTATCGCTCCTCTTGGAACTCTATCACACCACGCGAAAGCGTGAGCCGAGCCCGAGTGTCGACTGAGATCGACTGGTCACGCAAAATGGCGTCAAAGGCATCTGCGGCTTTTCTGTTGAGGCCCAGTGCCCATGAGCTCTTGGCCGCGGAGATGCGCGCCTCGATGGTCACGGCTCTGGTTGGAAGCAGCTCGTACATCGCCAGGGCTTTCATGTGCTCACCTTCCGCACTGAGTCGCTGTACATCAACTGGGTGTTGCGCGACGGCGGAACGAGGAGCAGCTATGCTGCCGAGCGAAACACTAGCCGCCACAGCTACGACTCGCGCGAGCGCAGTAACGAGAATTTTGCCCTTAGTACACATCGTTGTCCCTTACGCGTTTGACTCGTCCGAGATGATGCTCACTTCAATTCTGGCCTCGAGCCCCTTCTTCTTGATCTTCTCAACGAGCGTGGTTCGGTTTAGCCCGAGCAGCTTTGCCGCTGCTTTCTTGTTTCCTCCGGTCTGATTGAGTGCCGTTGATATCAGGCGATTTTCGTACTCCTCGATCAATGCATTGA
The DNA here is from genome assembly GCA_964654585.1 of uncultured Bdellovibrionales bacterium. Lineage (GTDB taxonomy): Bacteria > Bdellovibrionota_C > UBA2361 > UBA2361 > OMII01 > OMII01. The sequence goes on along the minus strand of CAZZJR010000024.1, from coordinate 21,101 downwards.
AATCGACTCCCATCGGCGGAAGCGTCATGTCGCCCATGTGCGTCGGAGCTACAGACCTTGTTTCATTGAGGTGCGGAGGTAGCTGGGAGGGTTCAATTGGACCCTCCTCACTCAAGATCGCAACGCGCTCCACCAGATTCTCAAGCTCTCGAATGTTGCCCGGCCAGGAGTACTGGTTGAGCACGCTGAGAGTTGAGTCGGAGAACAAGAGAGTTGGCTTCGCGAGCTCATCAGCTTGCCGACGGAGGAAGTGCTCGGCCAGGAGCTGAATGTCCCCGAAGCGCTCCCTAAGGGGCGGTAAATTCACCGGCACGACTTGGAGCCTGTAGAAAAGATCTTCACGGAACCTGCCGGCTTTTACCTCCTCGGCCAAGTCTTTGTTAGTCGCCGCAATCACGCGCACGTCGACGTCAATCGACTTGGCTGATCCAACTGGGTCAACTTTTCGCTCCTGCAACACTCTCAGCAGCTTGACTTGAAGCTTGGGGCTCATTTCCCCGATCTCGTCCAGGAAGATTGTTCCACTGTCGGCAAGCTGAAAGCGGCCAACGCGGCTCGCAATTGCTCCAGTGAAGGCGCCCTTCTCGTGTCCAAAGAGCTCGCTCTCAAGGATATCTTCTGGGATTGCTCCACAGTTGACTGGAACGAGCCGACCGGAGCGTCCACTGAGAGAGTGTAAGGCGCGCGCTACCAACTCTTTTCCGGTGCCACTCTCGCCGAGAATGAGCACGGTCGAGCGAGTCTTTGCGACTTTCTCGACGACACCGAAGATTTTCTGCATTTCGGGACACGCGCTTAGAATGTTGAGGAATTGCGTCGGAGAAGAGCTGCGAGCCAGAGAGGGGGACGAGAGTGAAGACAATGAGTCACTGACGGCCGAGAATGCTGTTGAATAAACCATTTTAACCTTCCTTAGTCCTTAGCCACTCGCGACGCCCGAACGTCAAACTTCTCTGCGGGACCGAGCGCTGGCCGACGGAAACCTTCCTTAGTCAGACGCTCGTGAGGGTGAGCTCAACAAAGCGCTGTCACGGAATTGGCAATGTCCGTACCATCTCCGGCTTTCCATGTTAGATTCTTGACTTTTAAAAAGGGGCTCATCTCTTTTCGGGCTTTCATTATTCGTTATTTCAGCTCCTTAGAGGATTTGGGACAAAAAATTTTGACACCCTCCCCCGTAACGCCGGGAGACTTGGCACTGATACGAGAGCCGTTTCATGTACAGTTATTGGCCGGTGCGGCCACTACTCGTTGCGTAGTACAGAGCTGAGGCGATACGCGCTCCGGGGCAACAGCCCCCATCTGGACAATGCTTTCCGGTTATTGGAGTGCAGCGCTCCTCAACGGCGCGAGCTATTGATGCATATGGCTGCAATACACGCCGGCGCTTGCCGCTTGCTAGTTCACGATTGTGGGCGCATCTGAGATTAGTAGATCTCTCAGGGCCAGACCGAGTGAGACTCTGAAGGAGTCCGCCATCGACTCGATGTGGCCATTTTGGATGTGCAGCACTGTCTTGTAACAGACGCGCCTGTCGCTACACTCTAGGCCTGCGTGAAAGAGCACCGCCTGTCGGGCCTCAAATTGAAGAATGATCTGCTCTACGGTCGGGAGCCACAGGTACGTCGAGCGTAGCTCATCGGGCGTCATTCCCTGAGGGTCGACCAAAATGGCGATTGGGCTGCGACCACCCCTATCTGCAACCTCGTCTCCTACCTCTGGATGCCAAAGCAGGCCGGCGACCTCTAGGTCCTGTGCTACGTGAATGAATGTGTTTGGACGGGAGGGTTGCTTAGACATAAGCGACTTCTCTTCCTTCTCTGATCTGTGGATCGACAGCCGGCCCCAAGAGCTTTAGACTTCGAGGCTTTTTGCCCCTTTAGGTTCTGATGCTTGGACGGGCTCTTTGGGCTCTTAGTTTGCAACCGGCTGAAACACCGTCCCAAAAGGTAGTGGGTTTGCGTAGGGGGGTTAAGCCTGCCAGTCATCCGGGCGGGAGTCGCTGGCTATGATAATAGTCAGGACAGCGAGCCCCACGACCACCGCGCTAACCACGAAGAGTTTAAAGAAGAATACTATCGCTATCCCGAGCACGAACCCGACTGCCGCCGCTTTTTCGCCGTTCGATTGAGCGAATTCCCGCACTCGCGCGAGCTTGCCTGAGAAGAACCCCTTCCACTCGTCACTGCTCCGGGAGTACACGAACGCACGAGCTCTTTGCATGAGCCCTTTTCCGAAGCGAGTAACGTTAGCGAGCTTCAAAGATGCTCCTTTTCTTTTTGAATGTCGCGGGGGTATAGTTTCGCAGGTTACCCGATATGGCAAGGGTTCCTTAACCGGCTCTCACGCTCCTGGCAGTCACTTATTTAGAGGTCAACATGAAAACTACCGTGGCACTCATCCTGCTTTCTTTGCTTACCCCTATTCTTTCCGCATCCGCTGCAGACCTTCAGAGCGGTAAGGCTCTCTTCGCCCAACGCTGTGCAATGTGTCACGGCGATCTTGGAGCGGGGGATGGCCCGCTGGCAGCGACTATGCCGCCGGACCAGAAGCCGCGAAACTTGGCGGCTGGGGGCAACAAGTTTGCCACCGACGACGCCAAGCTTGCGGAGCTGCTGCAAAAAGGCGGTGCAGGTGTTGGCCTCAGCGTGCTCATGCCGCCGCAGCCGGATCTCAAGCCGAACCAGGTTGCGGATCTGATTGCCTTTGTAAACTCCCTTAAAAAGTAAAGCCGAGTGGCGAAGCATTCTGCCGAGAGTCAGTCCTACGCTCTGCTCGGCGCTTCGTCAGCAAAGGCTGGGATCCTGGCAGCAGCTGGCGAAGCGACGGAGAGCAGGTACTTTGCATCTCCGATAGACGATCCTTTTGGCGACCCAGGGAGCGCTTTCTTCCTGCACGCCGACGGTGCGGGCACGAAGAGCATCGTTGCCTACTTAATGTTCCGTGAAACGGGGGATGTATCGTGGTTCAAGTCATTGGCGGTCGACAGCCTTGTGATGAACCTCGACGACGTTGCTTGCTCCGGCGGTCTCTCTGGCCTGGCTCTCAGCAACACGATCGGCAGAAATCGTGGCTTGATCCCGGATGAGGCAATCGCCGCGATTATCTCGGGATACCGAGAGTGTGCGGCAACGTTGGCTACAGAGGGAGTGTCGGTTGCCTTGAGCGGCGGAGAGACGGCTGACATGGGAGATCTCGTCCGCACTCTTGTCGTTGACTCAACCTTGTGCGCCCGGATCAAGCGAGAGGATCTCGTAGACGCGTTTCGTGTAGTGCCGGGCGACGCTATCGTCGCTTTTAGCTCAACGGGCACTTGCCGCTACGAGAAAAATCCTAATTCGGGAATCGGAAGCAACGGCCTCACTCTAGCCCGAAACGTGCTCCTCGCAAGATCGCACGCTGACAAATATCCGGAGGTTCGAGACCCAAATATCCCGGCCTCTGTTGGGTACCGCGGACCATTCCAGGTGACAGATTCGCTTCCTGCTACCTCCATGTCGGTTGGAGAAGCTCTCCTTTCTCCCACGCGGTCCTACGCTCCTCTCATTTCGAAGCTCCTGCGCCTTTTCCGAGATCATGTGCACTCGCTCGTACACTGTACGGGAGGAGGACAGACGAAGATCAAAAGGTTCGGTAGAGGCGTGCGCTTTGTCAAGAACAACTTGTTTCCGACTCCTCCTCTCTTCGAACAGATTCAGCGATGTGGGGAAATCCCCTGGAGTGAGATGTTCGCGGTATTCAATATGGGGCACCGACTGGAGGCTTGTGTTCCAGCTGAGGCTACGAGCGAGATCGTCGGGGTGGCTGGGGATTTTGGGATTGATGCACGGGTCGTAGGGCAGGTAACCTGTTCTTCAGGGGCGAACGAAGTTGTTCTTGAATCGCCTTACGGCACGTTCGTTTACTAATGACTGCACCTGCTTCCGACATCCAGCATTCGGTCGCTGCCTGCGCTTCGCTTGGCGAGGCGTTTTGGCGGCGCGCTCAGGCATTTCCAGAAGAGATACTTTTTAGGTACGCCAACAGCCCTGGGACCGCTGGCACCCGCCTGTGGAAGAAAGAGTCCTACAGCTCGGCGGCTCCGAAGGTAGCTCGACTCGCCAACCTTCTTCGCTCACTCGGTGTTGAGGCCGGGACTCCGGTCGCAATTATTAGCCAAACTCGGCGCGAGTGGCTCCTCGCGGATCTCGCGATCCAAACGGTGGGCGGCATCACGGTGAGTGTGTACCAAAGCCAGCTCGCTGCTGATGCTGGCTTCGTTCTCTCTGACTCAGGCGCGCGAATTGTCTTCGTCGAGAACGAAGAGCAGCTGGCCAAGATAGAGTGGCTTCGCGGCAATCCTTGTCCCCTTCCAGCCACGGAAAACCATCCAGAGTCTACCGTGCGGGTGCCAATCGATGCCGTGGTCTCTTTCGAGCGAATACACGGCTCCACCGCTGTGCAGTGCCTAGCCGATGTGTGGAACGATTCGTCGCTATCCGCGGATGCGCCACCTGTCCCAACGTCGGTAGGCCGCGATTCCGTTGCGTCGTACGTGTACACCTCAGGCACTACGGGTCCGCCCAAAGGTGTGGTTCAAACGCACGGCAATCATCTAGCAAATGTCGAGCAAGCTGCCGCAAGTGGGGTCTTCCCAGGCGACGGCACCCTCTTCCTGTACCTCCCCCTCGCCCACTCCTTCGCCCGGCTCATACACTACGTCGGTTGCCTCACCTCGGCCCACCTCATCCTCCCCTCCGTAGCCGACCACCGCACCTCCCGCATCGACCTCTCCTCCGTAGCGCGAGACCTCAGAGAATGTGGGGCGACCGTAGTCCCTTCAGTGCCGCGCCTGTTCGAGAAGATGTCTGCGGCGCTCCAAGCCCGAGCTGCGGGCAAGAGCCTGCAGCAACGAATTCTAGGTCTCTGTCTTTCTAACGCTCAGTCCACATACGAGCGCCGGAGCACCGGTAAGCCCCTGAGTCTTTTAGAACACCTTCTATTCGAGGGGCTCCAGCCTATTCGCCGGAAGATAAGAAGAGAGCTGTTCGGAGTTAACTTTACACATGCGATATCGGGCGGCGCGAAGCTTGATTCTGGAGTCAATAAGTTCTTCGATTCGCTTGAAATCACGATCTGCGAGGGGTACGGCTTAACTGAAACCTGTGTGGCAACCCATGTAAATCGCCCAACTCGGCGAAGGATCGGTAGCGTGGGGCCAGCATTCGATGGTGTTGAGACAAAGATCTCCCCGGAGGACGGCGAGATACTGCTTCGAGGCCCCAACGTAACCCGCGGATACCTCAACCGCCCCAAAGCCACGGCGGATTCATGGGACGCCGACGGGTGGTTCCACACGGGCGACGTAGGAGCGGTCGATCAAGATGGCTTTCTCTTTATCACCGACCGGAAGAAAGAGCTGGTGATAACGGCTGGAGGAAAAAAGATTCCACCAACCGCCGTAGAGGGGCAGTTCAAGCGATTCTCCTTCATCTCTCATGCTCTGCTGTACGGCGAGGGCCGCCCATACTGCGTAATGCTCTTCACACTCAACGACCCCGAGCTGCGTAGCCTCCTAACCTCCTCCGGCATCCCCGTCCCCCCAGACCACAAACTCTCTGAGATGTCGGCAGTCCGAGGGATGCTGCAGGACGCCGTAAACAAAGTTAATGAAAACCTGGCAACATACGAAAGTATCAAAGCTTTTTGCATCGCAGACGAGGACTTCACCGTCGAGAATGGGCTCCTAACTCCAACCCTAAAAATGCGTCGCCGCCAAATCACCGCCCGCCACCTCGGCCTAATCTCCGCCCTCTACTAACACACTCTCAGAGAGTTCGGGATCGCCGCGAGTTCTCTGAGAATTCGGGATGGTCGTCGTTTGAGGCTACTCGTTTAGTGCGGCGCCCCCACAACTCCTCGGCCAGACCCTCGAATGAAAGGGTATGAGCTATCATCCAAGAATAGAAACCGCAGATTTGACATCATTCATCACGACCCGCTGTCGCAATTCCGAGCTTTGGTTCGTAAATAATCGACCTCTCGAGAATGCGATCCTGGGGTACGTGGGGAAGTTTACTGCCCGCTACGACGTGAAGCTCTATGCCTTCGCGATCGAGGGTAACCACACTCATTGTGTGGCGGACTTTCCCGGCCTCAACCGAGCGGCTTTCATGCGCGATCTCAATTCGTGCATCGCCCGCAGCGTTCGCCGCCTCGTTCCGAAGTTCCCCGGCGGCCCTCTGTGGGGACGTCGATATTCTGTTGAGCTGATGCCGGCGCCCGATGATGTTGAGGAGTACTTTTTCTACACTGTTCTCCAGCCAATAAAGGATGGGCTAGTCCAACAGCTCTCCGACTACCCGGGGTACAACTGCTTTCGGGATGCGATCTGGGGAACGAAACGAAGATTTACCGTTGTGGATTGGGCTGGATACAATTCCGCAAAGCGATACAACAAGTCTATTCGCTTCGACGATTACGTCCACTACATCACCCTGAAGTATGAGCGATTGCCGGGCTATGAGAAGCTGTCGCAAGCTGCTTACGCCAAGATGATGATACAGAAGCTTGAAGTGAGGCGACAAAAAATCGTCGCAGACCGTTTGAAGGCAGGTTTATCATTCATGGGGCGCGACCGACTTCTGACTGTTCAGCCAGGCTCGCTCCCGGTCTTCACTAAAACCAGCAGTCGATATTCGCACCGTCCCCGAATTCTCTCAGTGGATCACCAAAGACGAGCCGAATATCGAGAGTGGTACTTCTCGATCCTACAGCAGTACATCGACGCGTCACGCCGATACCGGCAGGGAGACCGCAAGGTTCGCTTCCCTGCTGGGACTTTCCTGCCCCTGCTGTTCGGCGGTTCCGATCCTCCTACCTCGGCTAACAACCGACACCGCGCCAACGGCTTTCAAAACGGGCCGTAGGCAGCGTACCGCCTACCAATACTTTTCTACGTGGAGATTTCCCGGAGACTTTTTGGAGTGGACTTGGAAGCCCTGGCTCGTGAGGCTAATCTCAAGCTCCTCAATCATAGCGGGGTTTCCACACAGGAAAACGTGGTCCATTTGGGGATTTAATTTCACTGTCCCATCGTCGAAGAGCTTCTGCACCCTGCCTTTTCGCCCCGACCAGGCTTCCTCCGCCCGGCTGGCAATCGGGAGATATGCTAAGGCCTGGGTAGAGTCCTCAAGTGAACGCAACTCATCGGAGTAGGCGAAGTCCTCCGGATACCTCACTCCGTGAATGACTGTTACTCGACGATTGGCTCCCCATGTGCTCGACGTCCGAACCATCGACATAAATGGCGCAAGCCCTGTGCCCGTGGATACAAGCACGAGATTTTTCTCGGGGGGGATACCGTCAAGGGTGAATGTCCCTGTCACCTTCGGCTGACAAAAAACGCGATCTCCCTCCTTAACCGTTGCAAGTCTCGAAGTGAGCACACCGGTCGGCACCACCGCAATGTAGAACTCTAAATAATCCCTCTGCTCCGGAGACGAGCCGATGGAATAAGCCCTCTTAATTAATTTATCTGGGGCCGGCGCCTCTGTTTCAGGAGCCGCACCCAAATACCGGGGCGTTCCCCCTAGCATGCCCAGCGCCACATACTGACCCGGAACGAAATTGGGAACACCATCATCCGGACGAACTCGGAGGATCATAAGCTCCGGAGTCACATCTATTTTGCCTACTACAGTCGAGTTCAACATGGTCCCAATATACCGTCCTGATTCATAAAAATGAACCCTATCGCCACAATTCTTTCTTTTATGTAAAAGCGCGGTCTCTCAGAGAATTCGTGGTGTCATGTGGAGATAGTTTTAGTAGCGCCTCAAATACCTCAAAACACCGGGTCGATTGCCCGAACGTGCGCCGCCACGGACACCCCTCTCCACCTCATTGAACCGATGGGTTTTGAGATCACGGAGAAAGCTGTGCGCCGTGCCGGCCTCGACTACTGGCCCTTTGTAAAACTGGCACAGCACAAGTCTTGGGAGGATTACATCACTCAGTCGAGACCAGGGAAGATATGGCTTTTCTCGAAGTTTGGAGAGCGGCTTTATACTGACGTGGCTTTCGGTCCAACGGATGCTCTGGTGTTCGGAAGTGAAACCAAGGGGCTAGGACAGGCTTTCCTGGGGCAATTTCCCAAATCCCAAATCCTGCGAATACCCATCGTCACCGACTACGTGCGCAGCCTCAACCTCAGCAACGCCGTTGCAGTAGCCCTGTATGAGGCAAGGCGTCAACTAGCCCTCGATAGGTAACCCCTCTCGTTTCGATCCGGAGCCTACCTACCACGAACACCACGAACTCTCTGAGAACTCGGGCTGCTGGCCGCCCGCCACAACACCCCATGTATTAGGCGCTCCAACATCCTGAACGCATTGCATTTTGGTGAGATCGCGAACTCTCTGAGAACTCGCTTTAGAGGAACTCGCTTTAGGGGGTGGGGGGGGGGTGCCGATAGGAGAGGTAGGGGGATGAGGGCGATGAGGCTTCCGGGGAATGAACGGCAGAGAGTTGCGCGGCTGAGGGGGCTGGAGATCCTCGACTCGCAGCCGGAGAGCGGGTTCGATGAGATCGTGTCCATCGCGGCCGATATCTGTCAGGCTCCAATAGCCTTGATTTCCCTGCTCGATGAGCACCGACAATGGTTCAAGGCCCGGGTCGGTTTCGAGCGCCCATTTACGGCTCGCTCGTCTGCTTTCTGCTCCGAGACAATTCTCTCGGAGCAGATGCTGATCGTAGAGGATGCTCGGAAAGACTCCCGATTTGCGACCAACGAGTTCGTAACGGCTGACCCATCAATTGTTTTTTACGCCGGCGCTCCTCTCATTACGAATGACGGCTTTGCGCTCGGGTCGCTGTGTATCATGGATTATAAGCCGCGTACCCTCTCGGGAGCGCAGCAGGCTGCGATGCGAGCACTGGCACGACAGGCTGTCTTGCAAATGGAGCTTCGACAGCAGCTACTCAAAGTAAAGACAACGATAGATGTTCTCGGCGAAACCGAGCGGCGATTTCGGCTCATAGCTGATGCATCACCAATTCTCATGTGGATATCAGACCAGGCAGGGAATCGCACCTTCTTCAATGCCGCATGGTGTGATTTTACCGGCCTAAGTCAGGAAGACAGCCTCGGAGAAAGTTGGAAGGACACTCTGCACCCTGACGATCGAGAGAGCTACGACAAAGAATGGAAAAACGCCTCTGCGAAATCCGGGCGATTTCAGCAAGAGTTCCGTCTTCGCCATGCGAGCGGCACCTACCGTTGGGTACTCGAACAGTCTATCCCCCTCTTCTCGTCTTCGGGGCGACTAGAGGCATACGTCTCTTCGTGCGTCGACCTAAGCAGCAGAATCGAAGAAGAGCTCTCAACTCACAGCAACGAAGCACGCTTCCGTGCCATAAGCGAAGCGGCTCCCCTCGGAATTTTCGTCACAGACTCAAGCGGCAATTTCATTTACACAAACCACCAGTTTCAGCGTATCTCAGGACAAAGCATTGGCGAGAGCCTCGGTTCAGGATGGCTTCGAGCAGTAGCCGAGGAGGACCGCGAACGAGTCAGCCAAAATTGGCAGTCGGCAATGCGATCAACAGTGCCTTTCGAGGAAACACACCGCTACAAGCGGCCGGACGGATCTATCTCGTGGTGCTCCGTGAAAGCCGCAACCATAAATTCAACCGACACCGTGAGCGGCTGGGTAGGAACCGTTGAGGACATCACTCAGCTCAAAATAGCAAACGCGGAAATTCTAGCCGCGAAACAGGCAGCAGAGTCTGCGATGCACGCCAAAAGCCAGTTTCTCGCGAACATGAGCCATGAAATCCGAACACCCCTGACAGCTATCATCGGTTTTGCTGAATCGCTGCGCGAGGACCTATCGGGCGAACCCGACCGACTCCACACACTTGAGATTATCCTCAACAATGGCCAACACCTTCTCGACATTATCAACGAAATACTCGATCTCTCGAAGATTGACGCAGGCGCCCTGACAATCGAGAAGAGAAGTTTCGGCCTGGTACAGCTCGTGGAAGAAGTTCGCACCATGTTTGCGCCGCGCATCGCCGAGAAAGCCCTATCTTTCTCGGTACAGTACAAGTGGCCGCTCCCCGGGCACATCACCACCGATCCCCTTCGCGTCAAGCAGGTCCTCATCAATCTCCTCAGCAATGCGATTAAGTTCACCTCTCGCGGATGGATAGAGCTGAAAGTCGAGTACGACAAATCCGCCGGCCAGATCTTCTTCACCGTAACCGACTCTGGGATCGGGATCTCAGAAGACCAGTCACGACTCTTGTTCCGTCCCTTCTTCCAGGCAAACGAGTCGATTACGCGACAGTACGGGGGAAGCGGCCTAGGCCTGAGCATCTCCCGCCGCCTCGCGAATGCGCTAGGAGGAGACATCTCGGTGGTCAGCACCCCAGGAAGGGGCTCATCCTTCAAGTTCTGGCTCTCTCCAAGCATCGAAGCCGATGACAGCCTTATCAACGAGGTCCCCTCTGAGCAGGTAGCCTCCCCCCTCGCAAGTCCCCCGAAAACATTTTCAGGAAAAGTTTTATTTGCTGACGATGCCCTCGACAATCGACGACTGGTCAACCATCTCCTCGAGAAAGCCGGGGTTTCGCCCACCCTTGTCGAGGATGGCCAGCAAGCAGTCGACGCCGCATTGAAAGACAACTTTGATCTGATACTCCTCGATGTGCAGATGCCTCACGTCGATGGACTGTCAGCAGCCCGAGCAATTCGCCAAGCCGGAATCAAGACCCCAATCGTAGCCCTCTCTGCCGGCGCCATGACGAGCGATATCCTAAAAGCGATCGACGCCGGCTGCTCGATGCACCTCAGCAAGCCATTTAGCAAGGAAGGCTTTTCAGGGATGCTCGAACGGTTTCTGCCCATTGCCACGCTCCCAGCACCTCAGGACAGCTCTTCGGCCACACCTATCCTCACAAATAAAGATCTTCTCGACGACGACACTCTTCCTCTAGTCATAGAGTTTGTCGGCAAACTGCCAGAGAAACTCTCGGAGCTCGAGGCTACAGCTAACAGCCGAGATTCCGCGAAGCTAGCGTCTCTCGCCCACCGACTTCGTGGAAGCGCTGGATTATACGGTTATCCCGAATTGAGCGAGCTCTGTGGAAAGCTTGAAAAACTGGCTAAGACTAACCCCAACGAACCGACAGCACCCCTCGTTAGTGAGATTGCTACGGTAGTTCAGAGGATAATTGCTGGCTGCCCGGCATCAAAAACCCCGCCGCACTCGGACCCTGCCCCCCTGCGGTGAGAGTGCTTTTGAGAAGCTCAGCGCACAAGTGCGCTCGAATCACGGGAGCATTCGAAGAAACAGCCCACCATCACGATACCCGGCCCACTTCCACGAGCAGGCCCGTGCAAGCCACACCACTCCAAAAGCGAGCATCACCGCCGCAACATCATCGAGAACGTAGTGCCAGCCGAGATACACCGTGCTGTTGATCGTAAGCAGCGTAAATGCCCAACTCGCACCCGCCAGCAATCGGCTTACCTTCCACAGAAAGATACTACCAATGACTACCACCGCTACATGCAAGCTCGGCAAACCAGAGATCAAGTACACCTGCCCTTGAGACTCAAGAAGACCTCGCTGCAATCCCGCAATCTGGCCATCTGCCATGAATAAGTAGAGCTCACTATGAACGAATACCGGGCCAGTAGACGGCATCCCGTAGACCCACAGAACCCCGAAGAGGTATGCCGCAATCAGCGCGCAGAGGCACTCCTGCGTGATCTTCCGGGGAACCGCAACTACGAAGAAAGTGGCAACAAGCGACAGGTACCGAAAGAAGAAGAGGTAGTGCCCAGAAACCGATTCGAGAGCGCCAGCCCCAAACCAGGACAGCAACACCTCTGAACACATCTTTCCACCGCACAGCAACCGATCCGACGCAATCAGCCACTGGTCCCATGAGCCACCACTAACGTGCGGAATAAGATTCTTGAGAATCGCAAACTCAGCGAACATGATTACTGTCGCGCTCAAGAAGCGAAAGTCTTGCAGCAGTTGCGCCAAGGAGATGCGTTGGAGCACCGCAATTCCAAAGGCAGACCAAGAAACATCGCTGCGTCGCCAACGCCTCTCGTGCACGACCTTCAAAGCACTGAACAGAATGAAAATGAGCAGGATAAATGCGTAATTCTCAATGCTGAGAGTAAAAAGCAGAAGGAAAGGCAGTCCGAATTTAATTGCAGCACCACCAGTCGCCACCGCAGCAGCTGAATCGCTCACACCAGAGAGATGAGGCAGCGGCAGATTGAGAGCCGCATAGAGGTCCGGAAGCGGTCGCCCGAGCAGCGAATACACCGCAACGGCGAAAAAACCAAAGAGTAAGACCAGCCACTCCAGTGGCATGAGAACCTGCAGTACCCTGCGCATCACCTCTCTCTATTCGAAACCACTCGCATCGGACGGGTAGTTTATAGATTGCTCCTATTGTCACCAGTCGGAAAACTCGTCGGATTTCTCAAGTCACCGCAAATAATCGACAAAGGGGCTAACCGGCTGATTTCTCACCACATCGCACCACTTACGGCTCTTTTCCCCAAAAAGGAACCCCCAAAAACAACTTTGAGTTGGCCTATCCTTGCCGATATACTGGCTAATAGAGAACTAACAATCGCGCTTCGCAGGCTGCCTCCACGGGGCATCGTACGAAGTGAGAAGCTCCGCAAGTAAAGGTGCGGAAGGTTTCTTGAAAGGTTTGTGCGTCCGTAAGGATTCACGGTTTTGTTGATTTGAGCTCACCACCGAGCGTTTCTCCCGGAAGGGTTCGGTGGTGATCGCTCAAAGCAACTTTAGGTTCAACGTGTTTTTACACGTTTTTTTCCTAAGGTTTCTTTGCTGAGCTTCCACTTCATCCCTTTATCTCAACTCCCCCACAATTAAATCAAAACGAAGAAGCTCCTACGATACACGTGTAGCTACCAACAGCGCTTCGCTGCTCGCCACTCGCACAGAACGACACGTTGGCCTTAGGAAAAGAGAAAAGTCACTGCAACAACCAGCACTACCGCCAGCCGGTACCACGCAAACGGCCGCAAGCTCCACCGGCTCACGACACCGATAAAAGCTTTGATCGCAACAACAGCCGACAAAAAAGAAACAACGAATCCAACCGCGACAACAGCCAGCTCTTCGAGAAGGAATATCTGCACTGCGTCAATAAGCTCGAAGAGTGCAGCCGCACTCAGCACCGGAACCGCAACCAGAAACGAAAACTCTGCAGCCGCACGACGGGACAGCCCCGCCAACATTCCACCAACAATAGTAGAAGCCGAGCGCGACATTCCTGGCCAGAGTGCGAAGCACTGCACACAACCGATGAGAAAGCTTTGTTTCCAAGAGAGGGAGTCTACTTCAACACCTGAAGAGCCGCGTGATCCCCGGTCGACCACCAACATCGCAACTGCACCAACCGCAAAAGCCACAAGCACCGGTGTCGGCGAAAACAAGTACTGCTTGATCTGATGCCGGAAGAGGAACCCAACAACCAATGCCGGCGCCGAAGCGAGGCCGAGCTTGAGCAACCCCCGCACTCCCCGCAAACCCGGCTCAAACCATGCCGATGGACGAGAGATATCTGCCCCCAATCCCGACAGCAGCGCGAAGAACCTCGCACGATACAGCAGCACGACACTCAGGATGGCCCCAAGCTGGATGATGACCTTGAACTTCTCTTCTTTCTCTCCCGTGAAGCCCAGCAGATCGCCAAACAAGATCAAGTGACCAGTGCTTGAAACCGGGAGAAACTCCGTCACCCCCTCAACCAAGCCAAGAATGATCGCGATTAACCAATCAGACACGCGCAAACTCCAAAAGAATATCCTGTACGCTACTGGCAC
>CAZZJR010000024.1:0-7128 GCA_964654585.1 uncultured Bdellovibrionales bacterium | reverse complement strand
CTTAAGACCCTACTGTGCTTCGACGGCTACATAAGCCCAGAGTCAGGCGGCCTACACCTAGCAGGCGCCCTGTATCGCCACCAGGACCACCGCACAGAAGCTCTCAGCGAGGACAGCACGGAGATCCTTAAGCGGCTCCGGCGCTGGGCGCCAAGCCTCTTCCCCGCCAGCACCGCGCCACAAGCAGCTCGCGCCTGCTTCCGCACATCAACTTTTGATCGGTTGCCCTACGTGGGAGCCCTCCCTGACTTCTCGTCGATGCGCAGCGAAGCACAGAGCTACCAGTCCGGCACTGACCTGCTCGCAAGGGTGCAGATGAGACCACTACCGGGAATGTACGTGAGCCTGGGACACGGCAGCCGGGGATTAAATTCCTGCCCAATGAGCGGCGAAATCGTAGCTCGACTCATCTCCAACGAGCCGCTCGGCGAGCTCTCCGACGTGGCGAAGATACTCTCGCCCGAACGGCTAGCTTTGCGAATCCTCTCCGCCAACGTCGCCTGACGGGTCCACCCGTCGCACGAGCCCCTTCGTGACAGCCTCGCGGCGTGCCTCTGTTAGCACGCTCGCCACAGAGGCAGCCACGTTGAGGCTCTCAACAGGACCGAGCCGCGGAATCGAAACGCGCATGTCAGCCGCCTTGAGAACGGACTCCGACAGGCCACTCCCCTCTGCGCCAAAGAATATCGCCGCCTTCTCGGGCCACTTCACGCTGTAGAGCGGGCGCGCCGAGTGCGGCGTCGTGGCAACGATTGAAAAACCCTTTGCCTTTAGCACACCGAACAGGTTGCTGTACTCAGGCACAATACAGAGGGGCACGTGCTCGGCAGCACCCTCTGCAATTCGGCACGCAGCACCCGAGAGCGAGGAGATGTTCGGCGAGCACACAATCACCGCCGACACCCCGAAAAAACACGCAGTTCTAAGAATCGCGCCCACGTTGTGCGGATTCTCAACCGACTCGAGCACAACAATAACGCCTCGCTGCAGATCCGCGATACGACGCTTCAGCTCCCCGGGCTGCAGCCCAGCGAGAGGCTTCGCCTCGAAGCAAACCCCCTCGTGGTGATCCGTCCCCGCAACACGGGACAGCTCCTCACTGTTAACCACTCTGGCCGGCAAGCCACGCCGCTCGGCCCACCTCAAGACCCCGAAGAAAGCCTCCTCGAGGCCCTCCTGCACGAACACGCGGCGAATATCGCTGCGGCGAGCATCAAAGATCGCCCGACAGCACTGCACGCCGACGAACTTCGTGAGATCCTCACGATGCACCGGTTTCGGAGGCGGTCGCGACCCCCCTCGCCCGCGGGGGCGCTTCATGGTACTCGACTGGAACGGGCGCTTAGGCATGAACGGGAACCTTACAAACTACATCTGTATAACTCGAGCCGGACAGGAGAGCTGTATCGACCGCGAGTGCGAAGCCCTGGAGCCTCGCCCGCAGTGTACCGAGCTTGACACCGGGGTGGTAGAGCTTTCTGGTTTCGATCCGCGTCACCTCGCCACTTCTCCCCTTTTCTTTGCTACACAGCTCCTCCCTCGCCCCGAAGATCTCAGTGCACCATCCGTCAAACAATGGGCCAGGCTGCTGCTAGAGCAGCTCACACAGCTCCTTGGGGAGGGAAATGAGCCCTGGAGCCTGCACATCTTCGAGCCAGCTTCCGCGGATAGCGGAAAGCAGTATTCGCGAGCGAAGCTGATTGAGAAGGAAACACTAGCGCTGCTCAAAGAGAAGCGGCGGTCACTTCTTAAAAGCCTCCTGACAACACCCACCGCAGAGACCGTGCTCGTTCAGCTACTCCTTGTTACTCCAGAACGTGGCTTCATAAGCCTTGCCACGCAGCACGACCGAAAGCTGGCCGGACCAGCGATCTCTTCGCACCTCGCAGGCTACGTCGCAGTACCCGACGACCGGACTCCCCCATCAAGAGCCTTCAAGAAGCTGATCGAGGCCCAAGACGTCTTCGGGATCTCTATCCGGGAAGGATTGCAGTGCGCCGATCTCGGAGCGTCTCCAGGAGGCTGGACGCACGTGCTAGCGAAAGCAGGCTGCCGCGTCTGGGCTATCGACCGCAGCCCACTCGATCCCCCTCTCATGAAAAACAGGCTCGTCACTTTCGTTAAGGGCGACGCCTTCGCCTGGACGCCGGAGAAGACACTCGACCTGATGGTGTGCGACGTGATCTCTGCCCCAGAAAAAACACTCTCTCTGATCGAGCGCTGGATTAAAGAACAGCTCTGCCGCACCCTCTGCGTCACTATCAAGTTTAAGGGCGAGCCAGAGTTCGTCGTGCTCCAAAGAGTCAAAGCGCTACTCTCGACATCGTGTCACCGCTTTGCTGGCAAGCAGCTCACCAACAACAAAAATGAGCTGACCGTTGTGGCGTGGCTTAAAAGCTGAGATGGGTGCGCTCCCGGCAGCCCTATTGCCAGATTCCATTTCCGCCCTTCATGCGGCTATACTGCCGCCATGAAGAATCCCCCCCTGTACAGAGCCCACCCGTGGCACGGAGTCCCGATCGGAGACGATGCCCCTGAAACACTCACGTGCTACGTCGAGATCGTCCCGACTGACACCGTCAAATTTGAGATCGACAAAGCCACCGGAATCCTTAAAGTGGACCGCCCGCAAAAATTCTCAAACCACGTGCCCGCCCTGTACGGATTCATTCCACAAACGTACTGCGGAGACGGCGTGGGCGCGCTCTGCGCGCAATCGATCCGCTCAAAGAAGAAAATCCGTGGCGATGGCGACCCGATGGACATCTGCATCCTCACCGAGCGCCCGATCCTTCACGGCGACATACTGGTTCGAGCGCGGCCAGTCGGCGGCTTCAAGCTGATAGACCGCTCGGAGGCAGACGACAAGATCATCGCCGTGCTTGAAGGCGATGACGTGTACGCCGCCGTTCGTGACGTACGTGACATCCCGAAGGGAATCATCGACAGGCTCAAGCACTATTTCCTGACCTACAAAGAGATTCCGGGGCAGCGGAAGTCTCCACCCGTGGAGGTAGCAGCGATTTACGGCCGCGCAGCCGCTCACAAGGTGATACGGCAGAGCATCGCTGACTATCGCCAGCTCGTAAGCAAGTAGCCGGCGCGCTACTCGCCAGGATCGTGAAACACCTCGACATCCGCAGAGGCGGACTCGGCCTCGTTCTTCAGGAACGCCTCGTACTGCTCTGGGCTAAGAACCGCCTTCATCTGCGTGTTCCGAAGCTCCGTTCGACGACGGCTCTCAAGTATCATCAACTTAACTCGCTCCTGGGCAGAGCGCGGCGCGCCGCCGTGCTGCTGGGCGCCGAACTCTTGGCGCACCTGCTGCTCTACTCCTGCATAAATTCCCCTCACCGCGCGCTCCTGGTCAGCAGAGAGCGATAGCTGCCGCCCCATCCAAACGACCTCCTTCTCGGTCTCCTGATCCTGAACGCGCTGAAAAGCAGACTTCACCTGCTGTCGGTAGTAGTCCGCATTCTCTTGTCCGAGGATCTCTTCTAGGCTCTCAGTTTCAGCCTCATCCCCTGACTCAGCTTCACGACGAAACTTCTCTGAGAGCCTGTCACGCTGCCCCGCCGTGAGCGGCACAAACTTCTCGATAGCTGAAACCCTCCACCGGGCAGCCTCTTGCTGCCGCTGCTGCTCGGCCTCCTGATCAACCTCAACAGGCTCCTCAAGCCGAGTAGTCTCAGGCTTTTCGGCTGTAGCCGAAGCACTACTCGAGAGCGCTGCGACTTGCCCCTCAAGCTCACGAACCTTCTGGCGCAGCGGACTCGTTTCAGAATCACACGATAGCGAAACCGCAGGAGCCACCGCTGGCGCAGCCGCTCCGGACGGAGCAGAAACAGACCCGGCCCCGGGCACCACACACAGCGCCCAGACGAGCCCCGCGCCTATCACTGAACCAGAGAGAAAAAAGACGATTCGCTTTGCCATACACGCCACAGCGGCCTAAAGAACCACTATCTTCTAGGCTAACTAAGTTCCCAGCATTGTGCACCTGCGGAATTGCCCCCGTTTAGCATGAGCAACGTTTTGAAACCTCCCACCCTTTCTGGTAACTATACCCCAGCGCGGTAAGCGCCCGTGCGTCAAGCAGGCGAGCGGACCCGACGGAACTGGAGCATGAGCATGAAAAGGTACTTTGGCGCACACGTCTCATCCGCTGGAGGGCTCAAGAACGCCGCAGCAGCCGCTATCGAGCTAAACATCAACACGATTCAGGTTCACCCATCTGCCCCGCAGCGCTGGAATACGACCCCCTTCCCAGACGGGATAGAGGATGAGTTCCTCGCGCTTAAGGAAGGCTCGTGCCTTGAGAAGGTTTTCTTCCACGCCATCTACCTGATCAACATGGCGACCCCAGACCCACAGAAGTTTCACTTCGCAAAGCAATCGCTCGTGAACTACCTAGACCTGAGCGCTCGAATCGGCGGCTCAGGCGTCATCGTGCACGTTGGGAGCATGAAAGATCAGCCCGATGAGGCCGAAGGGTACGACCGGGTGGTGTCGGGACTTAACTGGGTGATGGAGCGCGCTCCGAAGAACGCGCGCCTCATCCTTGAAGTTGCCGCTGGCTCGGGCAGCGTGATTGGCGACCGGGTCGAGGAGCTCGCCCTGATTCACTCACAGCTCGAAAACAAGAAGCAGGTCGGGTTCGGATTAGACACGCAGCACATGTGGGCCTCAGGATACGACCTCGTCGGCGACCTGGAGGGCGTTATCAAGACTGTCGAGAAGGAGCTCACGCTTGAGAATGTCTGGTCGATCCACCTCAACGACAGCAAGACCGAGCTAGCCAGCAAAAAAGATCGCCACGAGAATATCGGCGACGGCTTGATCGGTGAAGAAACCCTGAAGCGCGCCTTCCTGCACCCGAAACTAGCCGGCATTCCGTTTATCCTAGAGACCCCGGCACTCGAGAGCATCGAAGGCGCTCAGAGCGAGCTCAACAAGCTGCGCGGCTTTCTCAAGAAATAATCGCAACCTCCGCCCGCACCAACCACTTGTCGCGCATGCGGTGGACGGAGAGCTCGTCTGACAACTGCGCAAGCTCCTGCAGCGGAACCCAGCGAAGCCCAAAAGACTCTTCGTTCGCGCGAAGCGGCTCGCTCTCGTCGGCACGGAAGAGGAACCGGAGATCAAAATGAAGATGCTCAGGCACCTCGCCCCGCGCTGGAATCTGGTGAATGTCGAGGTCAAAGATCTCGGTGCTGAGCGCTCGTATTGACGCCAAGCCAGACTCCTCTGAAGCCTCGCGCTGAGCGACGCGCATCAGATCAAAATCTCCGTCCGCATGTCCGCCTGGCTGAATCCACCTACGCAGCTTTGCATGGTGGAGCAGTAGCGCTTTGTCTCCACCACCATTTACAACCCATGCTGAACCTGTGAGGTGACCCGGCATGCAGCTTCGCAACGCACAGTCCACCTCGGATTCCACAAGAGCTTTAACGCGCTCAGCGCAATCCTGATCTGCGGCATCGATCCCTCGGTAGCGCCCAAGCAGTTCGAGCAGCTTGATCCGGGATCCTTCCAACAAGCGCGGTGACGAGCATGATTCCATAGGTACCCTTGAGTACCAAAAAGAGCTTTCGACATGCAACGGCAGCTTGCCCGTTGCACCTCAGGAGGAAGCAAGCAACTATACCTTGTGGCAAGTCAGAGATTCTCCCCTCACACGCCCTCTCAAGAGGAAGTAACCAAGACCGTCCGCCTGGAGCGGCTGCGCGCCATCGCCACCGGAGTGTTCGAGAGCGCTCCCTCAACTTTTCTCCTCTTGATTCTCGTCCGGGCATTCGATGGCTCAAACGCCGAGAAATCCGTCATGGCAGCCGCCTACCAAACCGGCCTGATCTTCACCCCCTTGAGCCTCTTCCTTACTCGACGACTAGCTTGGGCCCCATCGCAATCGATGGCTGCCATCTTCTCGCTCGCCTCTGTGCTGTACCTCCTGGCAGCGCTCATCCCGGATTCAGACGCCTTCGTTGCCCTGACAAGCTTCGGCTCTCTCCTCGTGGCAACAACATCCCCGCTCCTCACCACCATGATGAACAGCAACTACCCCACCGAGCGCCGGGGGCTGATCTACTCGCAAAACAACAGCATCAAGATCGGCACGAGCATCCTCTTTGGCACCGCTGCTGGCTGGGCCCTCTCCGGGCGAATCGAAGGCTACCAGGTGCTGATCGCGATTTACTCCGCAGCGCTTGGGTTCTCTGCGCTCTGCATGTGGCGGATCCCACGCTGTGGCGGAGCCCTCGAGCCCCGACCACTGCTCGGCTGCTTTAAGCACATTGGAGCGGATCGCATCCTCCGAGACACCCTCATAGCCTGGATGTTTCTCGGATTTGGAAACCTGATGATGGTGCCACTTCGAATTGAGTACCTGGCAAACAAGAAGCACGGACTCGACTTAAGCGAGATTCAAGTGGCGCTGCTTGTCTCGACGCTGCCGCACTTCGCGCGCCTCGCCGCGAGCCCAGTCTGGGGCCAGCTCTTCGACAAGCTCAATTTCTTCTCGTTACGGATCGCAATTAACTGCTGCTTCCTACTAAGCGTGCTCTCCTTCTTTTCGACCGACAACGTGGTGATGCTTAGTATCGCAGCGCTCATCTTCGGACTGAGCAATTCCGGCGGAGACGTCGCGTGGAACCTGTGGGTCACGAAGTTTGCGCCTCCGGGCCTCGTGCCGGACTACATGGCGGTGCACACCTTCTTCACCGGATTGCGAGGGCTCGCAGCCCCCATCGTGGCATTCGCCCTGCTCGACATCCTCCCTCTTACAACGCTGATGTGGATTAGCGCTGGACTGATGTTTCTTGCGACCGTGCAGTTATTCTTCATCCGCGACCGCTCACGCCGCTCAGTTGCATAGTTGTTTCAGTGGGTTAGCAGAGCGTCTCTTTCGGTAGGCAGTCTGGACTCTAGCTAAAGTTGTGATATTATTCGCCGTCCTTAAGGGTACGACCGAGGTCGACGCGCCATTCGATAGGCGCGGTGGTCGAAGCTTCGTACAGTTTAGTAAGTTTGCAGTCACGAAGGGCCTGCGAAGCAGCAAGCCCGGTGTAGTTGGATACGTATGGCAAAGAAAAGCACGGTTCTCCGCAACGAAAAGCGCAAGAAGATGGC
>CAZZJR010000023.1:30537-36402 GCA_964654585.1 uncultured Bdellovibrionales bacterium | reverse complement strand
GTCTCGAAGAAGTTCTTCTCCTTGCCGAGATCGATCGTCTCGCTCATCCACGGGAACGGGTTCTTCGACCCATACTGGGTCTTGAGCCCGATGCGCTCGAGGCGTCGGTCAGCGATGTACTGGACGTAGTCGCGGAACATCGGGGCGCTCAAGCCCAAGATGCCGCGCGGCAAGCAGTCAACCGCGTAGTTGTACTCAAGCTCCACAGCCTGGCGAATCTTGTTCGTGATGTGCTCCTGGAACTCAGGCGTCCACAGCTCCGGGTTCTCAGACCTGATTCCGTTAATCAGGTCGATGCCGAAGTTCAGGTGGATGCTCTCGTCGCGCAGGATGTACTGGAACTGCTCTCCGATGCCGGTCATCTTGTTCTGGCGGTGGAACGACAGAATCATGACGAAGCCGGAGTAGAAGAAGAGGCCTTCCATGATGACGTAGAAACCAATCAGGTTCTCAAGGAACTTCTGCTTCCCCTCGAAGGTGTCCGTTGAGAACTTCGGGTCCAGGATGGCGCTCGTGAGCTCCATCTCGAACTGGTCCTTCGAGTGGATTGAGTTCACCTCGTTGTACATGTTGAAGATCTCGCCCTGGTCGAGCGAGAGCGACTCAACGATGTAGTGGAAGGTGTGCGTGTGCACCGCTTCCTCGAACGCCTGGCGCAGCAGGTACTGGCGGCACTCCGGGTTCGTCACATGCTTGAAGATCGCCAGCGTGATGTTGTTGCCAACGAGGCTCTCAGCGGTGCTGAAGAAGCCGAGGTTGCGCATGATTACGCGGCGCTCGTCTGCGCTCAGGCGATCCGACTTCCAAAGCTCGATGTCCTTGCCCATCGGAACTTCGCTCGGCAGCCAGTTGTTGGCGCAGCCGTTGATGTAGTGCTCCCATGCCCACTTGTACTTGAGCGGCATGAGTTGGTTCACGTCAACTGTGTTGCAGTTGATGAGGCGCTTGTCGGCGCTCTTTACGCGCTTCTCCTTGCCGCCATCATCGTTGGCGCTTCCTGACGAGCCGACACTGTCCATTCCCTCAAACGTAAGCATATTCCCTCTCTCTCCTAACCTTACTCGTTACGCACTCACTAATCTCTTACTGGCAGCTCTCGCAATCTCCGTCCAAGCCGCACACCTTCGGAACCGACGGCTTCGTGTCCGTCGGAGTTGGCGTTGGCTGTGTGGCCTGCGCTGCACGATCGACGACGACCTCGCTCGACGCCGACTTATTCTTCATCCAGCGTGGCTGCAAGCCGCGGCGGTTGATGTCGGTGGTCGACTTCTCGATCTGCGTCGCGCCAAGCGAGCGGAGGTAGTAGGTCGTCTTGAGCCCCTTCCTCCAAGCGTTCATGTACATGTCATGAAGCTTCTTTCCGCTTGGCTCGGCGATGTAGAGGTTCAGCGACTGGCCCATGTCGATCCACTTCTGGCGACGGCTTCCGCACTCGACGAGCCACTCAGGCTCGATCTCGAACGCCGTCAGGTAGATCTTCTTGAGCTCGTCCGGGATCCTCTCGATCTCCTGAATTGAGCCATCGAAGTACTTGAGGTCGTCGATCATCTCCTCGTCCCACATGTCGAGCTTCTTGAGCTCATCGACGAGGAACGTGTTGTGAACGATGAACTCACCCGAGAGGTTCGACTTCGCGTAGAGGTGCTTGTAGTTCGGCTCAATCGACTGGCTAACACCCGTGATGTTCGAGATGGTAGCTGTCGGCGCGATAGCCATGGTGTTGCTATTGCGAACGCCGTGCCTCTTCACAGCCTCACGCACCACGTTCCAGTCAAGGGTCGTGGTCGTGTCGACCTCAAGGTTGCCGCCGCGCTCGTCCCGGAGAACCTGAAGCGTGTCGATCGGGAGCAGCCCACGATCCCACTTCGATCCCTGGTACGAAGAGTAAGCGCCTCGCTCAGCCGCAAGCTCGGTCGAAGCCAAGATTGCGTAGTACGAGATCGCTTCCATGCTCTCGTCGGCAAACTTCACCGCCTCTGGGCTCGCGTAGCTGATTCGCTGCGCGTAGAGAGCATCCTGGAATCCCATGATGCCCAACCCAACAGGCCTGTGACGCAGGTTAGCATTCTTTGCTTCTGGCGTCGGGTAGAAGTTGATGTCGATGACGTTATCCAACATGCGGACTGCTGTGCGAACCGTCTTCGAGATCAGGTCGCGGTTAAGTCCTTGCGGAGTGGTGTGCTGAACGAGATTTACTGAACCGAGGTTACAAACCGCAGTCTCTTCAGCCGACGTGTTGAGCAAAATCTCTGTGCAGAGGTTTGAGCTGTGCACGACACCAACGTGGTCCTGCGGCGAGCGCAAGTTCGACGGATCCTTGAACGTGATCCACGGGTGGCCAGTCTCAAACAGCATGCTGAGCATCTTGCGCCAGAGCGACATCGCCTCAACCTTCTTGTGGAGCTTGAGCTCGCCGCGCTCGGCCTTCTGCTCGTACTCCGTGTAGCGCTGCTCGAACTTCTTGCCGTACAGGTCGTGCAGGTCTGGTGCGTCGCTCGGGCTGAAGAGCGTCCACATTCCGTTCTCAGCAACGCGCTTCATGAACAGGTCGGGAATCCAGTTCGCCGTGTTCATGTCGTGCGTGCGGCGGCGCTCGTCGCCGGTGTTCTTGCGAAGCTCGAGGAAGTCCTCGATGTCGAGGTGCCACGTCTCGAGGTACGCGCACATTGCACCCTTGCGCTTTCCGCCCTGGTTTACGGCCACGGCGGTGTCGTTTGCGACCTTGAGGAACGGGATAACGCCCTGGCTGCGGCCATTCGTGCCCTTGATGCGGGCGCCCGTGGCGCGCACGTTCGTCCAGTCGTTGCCGAGTCCGCCTGCCCACTTCGAGAGCTGCGCGTCGTCGGAAACGCACTTGAAGATGTGCTGCAGGTCGTCCATCACCGTCGTGAGGTAGCACGAGCTGAGCTGCGGGTGCAGCGTGCCGGCGTTGAAGAGCGTCGGCGTGCTGGAGGTGAACAGGAACTTCGAGAGCACATCGTAGAACTCGATCGCCCTGTCGTTCTTCTGCTCGCCCTCGTTGATGCTCAATCCCATCGACACACGCATCCAGAAGATCTGCGGGGTCTCAAGGCGCCTGTCCTCATGGTGGATCAGGTAGCGGTCGTAGAGGGTCTGCAGGCCGAGGTACGCGAAGTCGCGGTCACGGTCGAGCTGCATCGCGTGAGCGAGCTTGTCGAGGTCGAAGTCACGCAGGCGTGGGTCCATGCGCTCCGTCTCGATGCCACGATCGAGGCAGCGGCGGAAGTACTCGCGGTGCGCATCCTTGAGGTTTGGGTTGTGGGCTTCCACGCCGAAGGTCTCGCGGTAGATCACGTCGAGGAGCAGCCGAGCCGCAACGAAAGCGTACGCTGGATCCTTCTCGATCTTGGAGCGGGCAGCCATCATGTTGGCCTGATCGATCTCCTCCAGCTTGATCCCCTCATAGAAGTTCTTGATCGACTCCTGCAGGATCGACTCGCTCGACACGAGCGTCTCGAGCCCCTTGCATGCGTGCTCGATGCGCTGGCGCAGCTCGCCCTCGGTGATGGTGAGGCGCTCGCCTGTCGGCGTTGTTGCCGTGAAGGTCTGGCCTGGACCAGCCGGACGCTCCGTTGGAGTCGAGAAGAGCTCGTCCTTGACGACCTCCGGCTCCTCCGTTCCCTGGGCACGCAGAGCGGCGCGCTGAGCGCGGTAGATGATGTAGTCCTTGGCGACCTGGTAGAGCCCCTCGGACATCATGAGGCGCTCGACTTCGTCCTGGATCAGCTCGACGTGGAGCGACACGCCCTCACTAGTGAGCTGGGTTGCGCGAGCTACAACCTTGTTAGTGAGGTCGTTGACTGCGGCGATTACGTTCTCTGGGGTCTGGCCGTCGATCTTGTACGAGTCACGGAAGGCGCGCTCGAGAGCCGAAGCGATCTTCATCGGGTTGAAGCGCACGACCGTCTTCCCGTCGCGGCGGGTCACACGCAGGTTGCGGGGAGATCCATCACGGGCAGCCTTGTGGGTGTCGCGGTAGATAATGTAGTTGCGAGCAGCCTCGTACAGGCCGTTCTGCATGAGGGTGACCTCAACGAGGTCCTGGATACCCTCAACCGTGACGCTCGCGCCCTTGGCGGCGACAGCGCCGACAGCCTTGATGACTTTGTCGGTAACAAGCTGGATTTGCTGACCAAGCTCGAGCGGGAGCGGCTGGTCCTGGGTGATGTTGTTAGTTGCGCGGAGCGCCAGCTCGATGGCACGAGCAATCCGTGCCCGGCGGAAAGGAACGAGGGTGCCGTTACGCTTAACGACCGCAAAGTTCTCAAGGTTAATCGTTATGGTCGTCGACTGAGGTCCTTCCTGGAGCGTTACAACCCCATTTCCCCCAGTGATTCCGTACCCTTCCGTGCCACCCGCTGCTACTGTCATACGCCTCGCTCACTCCCCTAAGAACCGCCTTAGCGGCCGAATTCAGACAACACTTCACCTGGTCGCTCGATAGCGATCGCAAAAAAACAACTCCGCTGTACTACCTAATGTGAAGATTAGTATTTGGGTCACTAGGCTACTATATGTGGTAGCCACCCAAGGAACCAACTACAACCTATATGTACGAGCAAGAGCCGAAATCTGTCTACCCGAAATGTCGAGGCAGGAAGAAAAAAAAATTAATCGTTGCCTAACACCCAATAACAACAATGCGATCGGTTTTGAGACGGCTTTCTATAGCAACAAGCTTCCCCAGCTTCAATCAAAATCGCCGCAGGGTAATATGATAACCAGATGAAATAACTAATTGAAATACGAGAGCCGAGGAAGGTCCTCGAATTCAGAGATGATGTTCTGCTATTTCAGCCCGCGAGCAGCCGGATTGATCGTTTTACGGAAACGCGTTAGGCGCGCACCTCGAAGCGAGCGATTATTCCTGTTCAGTCGCATCACGACGAAGCTGCTCGATATCTCCTTCAATCGAGGCATCGCTATCATTCAACGTCGGACTCGCACTCGCTGTTGCTCTCAGCGTTGGAACAGCGGTGGGCGAGACAGCAAAAATAGTGGGTTTTTTCGCCGTTTTTACGACATTTCCAAGATCACGCTCAGCTTGACTCTCCAGCGCGTCAAGAGTGCTGCGGCCAAGGTTCGCTGTCGCATCTGCGCTGTCTGCAACGAGCCCGCTCTCCTCGACATCGATTCCGCCACCGAGCGTTGCCGGGTCATCTGCGCCCTGCGCCCGCGCTGCCACCGCGAAACCCACGAGAAATGCGGCTAAAACTACGATCTCAACAATTCGGCTCGCTAGTTCTTGCGCTTTCTCCATAGCCGCTCCTCACTTGAAAAAAACAGAGAGTACCAGCATCGTACCGCAATGCCTTCACCTTCTGCATCCACAAAGAGCTTTTTCACGATCGCTTTTTCGGCGCTCATCGGCGCTGCTGTCGTCTTCGGCGGCTACTCGCTCGGCGCGCGCGTTATCGGAGCAGCCAAGCGCGGAGAATCGCCGCGCGTTGTCGCGCCGCGGGGAGACCTCGACAGCGAAGAGCAGCGCACCATCGCACTCTTCGAGAGCGCAGCGCCGTCGGTTGTGTACATCACAACCGTCGCCGTCGAGCGCAACTTCTTCACGATGAACGTTTTCGAGGTGCCGCAGGGCGCGGGTTCCGGCTTTATCTGGGATAGCCGCGGCTACATCGTCACAAATTTCCACGTCATCAAGGATGCGCAGTCAGCCAGAGTAACGCTCTCGAACCAGCAGACGTACCCTGCGCAGCTTGTCGGCATTGAGCCCGACAAGGATCTCGCTGTGCTCAAGATCTCAGCGCCCGACGTGAAGCTGCAGCCAATACAGGTCGGGTCATCGAAGGACCTGCGCGTCGGACAGCGCGTTTTCGCGATCGGAAATCC
>CAZZJR010000023.1:0-30437 GCA_964654585.1 uncultured Bdellovibrionales bacterium | reverse complement strand
CCGGTGGACACCGTCAACCGTGTCGTGCCGCAGCTCATCAAGTTCGGCCGCGTGAAGAAGAGCGCGCTCGGGATTCGGCTGCTAGAGACCCACGGAATGCACTCGCGCGGGATTCACGGCGTGGTCGTCGCAGAAGTCATCAAGGGCTCACCCGCTGACAAGGCGGGCATAGCGCCGCTCTCCCGACTGCCCGATGGCTCTATACAGCTCGGCGACGTCATCACCGGCGCCGATGGCTCGCCAGTTGCCGACGGAAACGACCTCTTCCGCATCCTCGACGACAAGAACCCGGGCGAAAAGCTCGCGCTTGAGCTGACAAACGGCGGTGAGGTTAGGACAGTTACCGTCAAGCTCGGGGTGCTTCAGCAGTAACGCGGCGGAATCGCGCGAACTACGCAGGAGCTTGCATCGGCTCAGCACGCCCAGGTCTCAGGTGAGACCTCAGCCAGAGCGCCGCCAAGCTCGCCACTTCCTTGAGTGCACCCGGCTCCTCGAACAGGTGCGTCGCTCCCGGAACCACGGCGAGCCGCTTCTCACACTGCAGGGCACTCAGCGTCCTACGGTTGAGCTCTAGCACCTCGTCGTCTTTTCCGCCGACGATGAGCAGCGTCGGTGACACAACCTCTGCGACCGAATCTCCAGCTAAGTCTGTGCGGCCACCGCGGCTCACTACTGCCTGCACCAGCCCATCGAGCATCGCTGCAACCTTTAGCGCTGCTGCCGCACCAGTGCTGGCGCCAAACAATCCGACCGGCAGCCGGGCTATCTCGGGCTGGCGGCCGACCCAGGTAAGAGAATGCAGGAGCCGCTCCGTCAGCAGCGGAATGTCGAAGCGCTTGCTGACGCTCTCCTGCTCGCTCTCCGTCAGCAGGTCAAAGAGAAGCGTTGCCAGCCCCTCCTGCTGGATGGCCTTCGCTACGTACTGGTTGCGCGGGCTCTTTGAGCTGCTGCCGCTGCCGTGGGCGAACACGACCAAGCCCCGGGCGCCGGGGCCTGCTGTTAGCTCCCCTGTCAGCACCCCGGCATCGACGGGAATCTCAACTGGGCGACTCTGCATGCTTTCGGAGGATGACCATTTCACCCTGGCAGAACTAGTTGGTTACAGGCGGCTTCGGTATGGCGTACGCAAGGGATCAGCCTCTTTTGGCCGAGAACTAACCGAAATCTGTTCGCTACATACCGTATTTTGGCTAAGCTGCTGGGGATGGCTCCAGTTCTAGTAACACAGCACGTAGCTCAACAGGCACAGGTCGCGGCCAACGCCGTGAACGCTTCCTTGCCTGAGCTCGCTTCGGCCGGTCGTGCGGCGCTGCAAGAGATATTGGCGTTTCTAGTCTCAGGCGGCCAGGCGCTGCCGACACAGGGTCTCGCTAGCGTGTCCAGCACCGTGGCAACCGACCTCGCAGCCGACACGGCATTGAGCGCTGTCTCCCCGACCGTATCACCGCTCAACACCTCGATGGCAGCCGATTCAGTTGCCGATTCAGTTGAGGGGCCTCTCTCGTCGATCCGCGACCAGTTCAAGAAGCAGCTCCAGCACTCCGTGACGCACCTGGCCGACCTCCCTGACGAGCGTCGGCACAGCACTGGCAGAAAGTGGGGCGTTCTCTCTAACTCGCCACTGAGCGAGCTCGCGGTACCGAGCAAGACGCGCAAGCCATTTGTGGTGCTGTAGCGCAAAAAAAATCGAGACCGTCCACCACGCGTACACCTCTCCTTCTCTTCCTCCTGCTCCCTCTCCTGCACTTGCACTAAACTCTTTTTCCTCATCCATCTATTTCAACGAGAACTTTCGGATCAACCCACAGCAATGTCCTGATTACGAGCAGGAGCCCAGTGCAGATGCAGGTGCAGATGCAGGTGCAGGAGGAAGATAAGGATGAGGACTGCTGGGCGGCGCTACAATCTGCTTTGCGCTTCACATCGCCGCGCTCAGAAACTCCCGAAGCAGCGCGATGTAAGCCTCTTCCTCTGTCTCCTGGGGATGGTGCGCGCTCTTCTCAAAAACGGCACAGCGAGCACCCGAAACTTGCGATGCGAAGAACTCGTGCGCCTCGGGTGTCGCTTCGTCGAAGCGCCCGCACGTGAAGAGCGTCGGGCAGCGAATCTCACTGAGCCGAGGGGTGAGGGAGTAGTCGCAAACCGCGCCTGTCACGAGAAGCTCGTTTGGGCCCCAGACGGTGGTGTAGGTAGTAGAGTCTGCTTGGTCGATCGATTGCTGGATGCGCTCCGGCAGCGGCGACACTCCGTACACGTGCTGGTCGTAGTAGCGCGCCAGCGCCTCTTGGTACTGCGGCGAGAGAAGCTGCCCACTGCGCTTCCCCTCGTTGAGGATCATGCGCTGCATCAATGGCAGCTTCGACACAAGCCGCTCTCCATCTGCGACCCAACGAGGGATGTCGATCGAGACGGATGCAAAGATGGCACTCGCCACCCGCTCGGGGTGAGCCAATGCGTACTCCCCGATGATAGCTCCCCCAAACGAGTGCCCAAGCAGGTGCATCGATTCACAGCGAAGCTCCCGACGGAGCTGCTCCAGCTCCCCCACAAATCCGGCAAGCGAGAAAGATCGTCGGGCACCCTTGCGGCGAGCTCGTCCGCAACCGGCTTGGTCGTAGCACACTACCGGGAGGAGATCCGAGAGCGCGAACAGGGGCTCAAGGTAGAGGGCTGTGAAGCCCGGACCACCGTGGACACACACCAAGGGGACGCCCGCGCCGGCACCTCGCCGCTCGTAGAACAGCTCCCCTGCTTCAGATTGAACGTATCCAGTAGTCATAGCGACGCCTTACACTCACCACCAAATCAAAACAGCGTTACGCACGCGAGGTTCGCCGCTTTTTTTGCCGCAACAGTTATGCAGATGGCGAGCATAACCGATAGTAGAAGCATAAGGCAGTGAGCGCATGGCGAGACTGAACCGAGACCTACACGTATCAGCGGAATTAATCACCTTCCTGAAGGCCGGTTTCTACGGGCAGGTACTCTTTGAGTCTGCGCTCGCCCGACTGGAGCCGAGCGTCTCGCCGATCCCGGCGTCGTACCTAGAGACAGCGCACAAAGCTTTCGACAAGATCGACCGCTGGTCAAAGGATCTCGCGGATGAGCTGCCTCTCTTCGCGCTGAGCTGGACCTCTGTGGAAACCTTCGATGCAATCTCAGCGATGAGCTTCCTGAGGGAGTTTAAGCGTGAGTGCCTGTGGATACTGCCCCAGGTGGACTCAGCTCTCTCGACGACGAACCTCGCTCAGAATCGGGACGCCGTTAAGATCTTGGTGGCTTCTCTCGTGCGCTCCGCAGCAACGCGCACCTGCTACGTCGAGACACTCTCGCAGTGCTTCACAGACCTAAAAGCGCAGGACTACGCTGAACGAGTGGCTCTTGAGATCGATGGGGCGCGAGAGTACCTCGGCATCACGAACTCGATCGTCGATATCTTTTCGGGTGGTGGCGTCTACTCGAATGACCTGTGCGACAAGCTGCGCAAAGAGGCCTCGCTCGTTCCGAGCGACCTGCGCTCCTACGTGCACGACGCCAACATCCTGCTCAACCTGTTGGCGAAGGAGTTCACCTTTGAGCTCGCCGAGATTCCGCGCGAAGAGGCGCAGGAGTGGATCGCTGCGCAGCTTCCGGCAGCAGTGGCTGGATTCTGGCGCGCGTACGGATTTGGCCCGCGCGACTACTTCGAGTGGGCTCGTAACGGCGTCACTGGCGCCCCGCTTGCTGCCAACTGGCGACGCGCTCGATTCTTCCCCGATGAGGCCGCACCCTGGATCCGCGAGGGGATCGCCCCCGTCCTGGCGACCCTCTGGAAGTCGCACGGCTTCGATGCCCCGAGAGCGGCAGCTCTCCTTCGGCGCGGCGAAACTGACCCGTCCACAGCTCCGCGGTACGACAAGGAGCAGCCAGACGAGTACGCTTCCACCGAGGGCGACGAGCCTGGTGACCCACCGCCATCTGATGACGAACGCTGATTCAGTCCCTTAACTGGCCGATGTGAATCACCCCCGCAAGTTTGACTACCCAAACAGTTGCTAGAATCAGAAACACCCCTCTCGACACCCCGACTCATTGACATAAAGGGCAAGCGAGGAGTATACCGCTAAAGAACCGAGGGGTTACATCCAGCTCGGGTTGCATGGAGCGAGTGCTGTGAAGGGATCTCAAGACAAGACGTTAAGCTCAGTTAAGGTCGGCCAGAAAGCCGTAGTGTCCGCCCTCAAGAGCTGCCCGAAGGATCTCCTGCAGAAGCTGATTGCGATGGGCGTTGTTGCCGGCTCGGAAGTGACTGTCACGCAGCGCGGTTTCTTTGGTTCCCCGATCAACATCCACCTCTTCGGCTCAGTACTCTCACTTCGCAGCTCTGAAGCGGCCCACGTTCAAGTTCAGCCGCTCTAGTGGAGCGTCTCGGGGTGCCAAGCAGTGAATCCCCCATCTCACACCGCTATAACGAAAACCGTTGCCCTCGTCGGCAATCCAAACTGCGGCAAGACCACGCTCTTCAACGCCCTGACGGGCTCCCACTACAAGGTCGCAAACTACCCCGGCGTAACGGTCGAGAAGAGAGAGGGATCGCTCCAGCTTCGAGACGGCACGATTCTGCGGCTGCTCGACCTGCCCGGCACATACGCCCTTGAAGGATCAAGCATCGACGAGCGAATCGTCACGAGCGTGCTCCAAGGCTCGCTCGCAGGCGAGCCTCGGCCGGACCTGATCGTTGCAGTCGTCGACGCCACAAATCTTGAGCGCAACCTCTTCCTCGTCTCAGAGCTTATCGATGAGGGCTTCAAGATCGTGCTCGCCGTAAACATGATGGATGCGGCGGAGCAGGCCGGCATCAAGATCTACGACGAGCTGCTCGCTCGGGCTCTCGACTTAACGGTTGTGACTATCAGCGCCCGCGCAAAGCGTGGCATAGACACCCTCGTGGAAGCTGTCGGCTCCGAGCTAGCAAGAGACACCCTCTCCTCCCGCCGCAGGGCGTGGCTCTCTGCACAGAAGCGCGCAGGCGACGCAGAGCTTGAGCTGCAAGCTCTCTCTCTCGACAACCTAAAAGCCGCCAACGCAGACCAGCTCGCCGAGATCGGCTCGCTGCGCTACCGCTGGCTCAGAAACATCGTGGAGCGCTCAACCGGCCGTTCTGCCGCAACACGAAGCAACACAGCCGCGGCGAAGCTCGATGCGCTCCTTACGAGCCGAGTCTGGGGCCTCCCAATCATGCTGTTAGTGTTCGGGCTAATCTTCCAGGCGATCTTCCTCTGGGCGCAGGCCCCGATGGACCTTATATCTGGCTCCATAGACAGCCTGAGCGCGTGGCTCTCGAGCGCGCTTCCTCCTGGCATGATCTCTAGCCTTCTGGCCGAGGGAATCGTTCCTGGAGTGGGGAACGTCGTCGTCTTTGTGCCGCAGATCGCGATCCTCTTCCTGTGCATCGGGCTACTCGAAGACTCAGGCTACCTCTCGCGCGCTGCGTTCCTTCTCGACAACATCATGCGGCGCTTCGGGCTGCAGGGGCGCGCCTTCATCCCGCTCCTGAGCTCATTCGCCTGCGCGATTCCCGGCATCCTTTCGACCCGCACCATCCCATCTCGCTCTGACAGGCTCGCCACTATCATGATCGCCCCGCTCATGAGCTGCAGCGCCCGGCTCCCCGTGTACGCGGTGCTGATTGGAGCATTCGTTCCGCAAACGCTCGTGTGGGGAGTCGTCTCTCTGCAGGGGCTCGTGCTGCTTGCGATGTACGCGCTCGGCGTCATCGCTGCCTGCGCCGTGGCGTGGGTGCTCAAGAAAACGCTCCTGCGAAAAGACCCGTCGTTCTTCGTCATGGAGATGCCGCCACTGCGCCGGCCGCTGCTCAAGGTCGTTGCCCGTGGCGTAGTGGACAGCGTTGTGTCGTTCCTCAAGAACGCCTCAACGGTCATCCTCGCCTGCTCGGTGATTGTGTGGTTCCTCGCCTCCTACCCGAAGCCATCTGAGGGCTTTCAGGGGAATCCGGTGCAGGCGAGCTACGCGGGGCAGCTCGGGACAGCTCTTGAGCCAGCAATCAGGCCCCTGGG
Source organism: uncultured Bdellovibrionales bacterium (assembly GCA_964654585.1). Classification (GTDB taxonomy): domain Bacteria; phylum Bdellovibrionota_C; class UBA2361; order UBA2361; family OMII01; genus OMII01. The sequence goes on along the minus strand of CAZZJR010000023.1, from coordinate 24,381 downwards.
ATTCAACTGGGAGATCGGGATCGGGATCATATCGTCATTCCCTGCCCGAGAGGTTTTCGTCACAACCCTCTCGACGATCTACAACATCAGCGACGACTCCGGCGACAATGAGGGGCTGATCAAGAATCTGCAAGAGCGGAGAGACAACGACACCTTCTCGACCGTGACTGCGATATCGCTGATGGTGTTCTACGTATTCGCCTGCATGTGCATGTCGACACTCGCCGTAGCACGCCGGGAGACTGGCTCATGGGGATGGACTGTGGGGATGTTTGTGTACATGACCGCGCTGGCCTACATCGCCTCGCTCATCACATTTCAGGTCGGGAGCCGGCTGCTGTGATTCAAGATATTGCCGGAATTACCGTGCTCTTGCTCGCCGCCTGCTACCTGCTGCGGCGGCTCTCGGCGGCGTTTTCTGTAAAGAAGCGCGGCAGCTGCGCTGCGTGCGGCTGTGGAGGTAAGCGCTCAGGCGCGACGGACCAATTCGGGGGGAAGAGTTTAGGATGAGGACATCACAAGACTAAGACAGAAACCTTTGCAGGTTGGTGTCGCAGGTTGTGATGTCGACACCCATTGTTCAGAACAGTTGGTTGAGAGAGGTCAAAACGGAATCATCCTTGACCAACCGTTCCGAAAGCTTCTTGATGTTGTTGCGCTTGGGCTTCAACTGACCACTGCCTTGGCAGGGATCGAGTTTCACACTGAACTCTGGGAGTCCAATGATTTTAACCGTCACACTTTCACCGTCGCGGGTGATTGTGGCGGAGCCCTTTACGATTCCTCGCTTCCAGTTTTCGACTTTATCGAGTCTTCTGAGAATCACTTGCGCGATTCTTTTTGCGACTCGTCGGCTGGAGGAGGAGATAACGACAACATCGACGCTTTCACTTTGAGACATGCTTTTTCCCCGCTGGGAACAAAGAATGAGCAACCCATCCTGAGGTCACTCTCCTGAGTAGCCGCCTAGCAGCACCCCTCAAGAGAGCGACTCAGAAAACCAAAGGTCTTGAGCCATTGTGAGCCCTCGTCGCAGCAGGCCGGATTGACTCGGACCCGCTCCAAAGAGAGCTCAAGGCTTACTACCCCCGCGTATGACTGTAAAAGAGCGCCGGCGGTGAAGAGTGGCGCTTCAGGTGAAGGAAGGACCAGGATTGAGCTTCAACTGCCTCAAACCAACCTAAAGTAAGATTTGGGGTAAGTCCAACAAAAAGTTCAGATCCGGTTGCGAAATATGACCCGATTCGTACTGAAAACGACTGATGACTGAGAAAAGGGGCGCGCCCTTTTCTGTGGTAGGGGGTGGAGGAAAATTAGGAGGCCAGCGCAGGAGAAACAGCGCAGGTGCAGAAGAAAGAGGAGGAGCATGATCAGACAGGCTTCCCCCTGCCCTGTAGCTAGTACTTGGCTGACGTCGGATCCACATCATCCGACCAGCGCAGCATGCCGCCCGCCAGGTTCGCCACGCGCTCGTAGCCGTGCTTCCCCTTGAGCGCCTGTGCGATCGCCTGGCTGCGGCCTCCGCTGCGGCAGTACACGATCACCTCCTTGTCGCGCGGGATGCGGGCGAGGTTAGCGGCAACCGTATCCTTCGGGATGAGCTCCCCGCCGATGTTGCAGATCTCTCGCTCGTGCGGCTCACGAACATCGAGCAAGAAGATATCATCGCCCCGGTCCATGCGGGCTTTGAGCTCGATTGGGGTAATTTGTGGGATTCCCATCAGGGTTTCCATGGCAGCTCCTGCGAAAGAGAGAGACCGGTCACGGCTCTTACATGTTACTGAGCCACCGATTCAACGAGAGAGCTCCTAGCTTTTATCGCCGATGTCTCAGGTAAAGAGAACTGTCTTACTTTCTTCAATTAGCCAGTGGTTCATCCAGAATTTCCCAAGCACTGCACTTTCTGAGCCTCTTCCGCTCTTTGGGCGAAACAAAAACAGGTTTGCGCTGGAGAATCTGTTTGAGGAGCTGTAAATAATTATCGGAGCGACACGGGCTCTCCGGCTTACCAGGGATATAATTCGGTTTTTTTCTTTGCTCCTCACGTGACCGAGCAGCATTACCACACAGAAGCTGCATCTCGACGACGAATTCAGGAATCTTTTTCAGTATGTCGTCGTAACTTAGGGGTGGGATATTACCTTTTTTATCATAGAGCACTTCCCGCATCCGTGCGGCCCAGACCATCGCCATGACTCTTTCGCACTCTTGGATTTTCTCCTCGTCTCCCCGCCTAGCTATCACGCTATCAGGAACGAGCACGGGTGCATTCTCCTGAGGACCGCTTTCCGGATAGAGCCACGTAACCCGATTTTTTCCCAAGTTGCCGTATATCTCGAAAGAATAGAACAGTCCCCCAACTCGCGTCTGACGGAAATCCCGTGGGCCTCCGAAGGCCGGGGGGGGAGCGTCTGGAGCCGCCGGCTTTTGAGGGGGCACAGGTATCGTTGGTTTTACCGAAACTCCTGTCGGTTCCAGCTCCGGATTCGCCTGTTGTGGCGGGGGCTCATTTACCGAGGGTTCGTCAGTCGAATTCACCTGTGAAAATGCACGACCGGAGATGAGCAGTGACCCCAGTAGGCAGACAAGACCGAGTAATGTTGATCTTTTCATCAGCTCCTCCATGAATCCCATGGTATCTTCGGCGCTTCCAGCGGCCTCCTTGAGCCCCAGGGTCATTTTTTTTGCTTAGCCGTGCGACGAGGGGGGCACCGTATGAGCTTGTCAGTAACTGTTAGCAGGGGCAGTAGCTAACCTGCGGTTTAGTCTTAAGATCTCTGCTCCCGGCCAAAAAGGGAGCGAGCTCTGTAGAAAACATGTGGAGTCTCGAAGCAGGTTGTAGTTGGGCATAGCACTCATCAACCTAAACTTTCTCGTCCCCCTGCACCCGCATCGATTGCCGCTCACAATCAAGTCAATTCTGAGGATTGTCTGCAATATCTGCGACGAGATAGCGGGAAGAGGATAACGAGTCGAGTACAGGTGCAGGAGAAAGAGGAGGAGTAGGAGAAAGACAGGTACGATGAGGCTTACGAAGCTGGGCCGTAAAGCGAATGTCTCGCGCAGTACTCCACCACCGCGTCTGGCACCAAGCCATGCAGCGCTTCTCGCGCTGCAAGACGCTTCCTGAGCTCAGTGCTTGAAATTTGCACCTCGGCTGAGTACGGCTCAAGCAACGACGTCACCTTCCAGCCAGCCGGAATAGCAGCCTCCGGCGCTCCCGGGCGGCGAACAACGAGCAGGTGCGCCTCTTTTTTGAGCCTCTCTGGCTCACGCCAGGTGTGAAGCTCCGGGACTAGCTCTGCCCCGATGATGACGAAGAGCTCGGCCTCCGGGACCGTTTTCTTAAAGTAGGAGAGCAGGTCGACCGTGGCGTACCCTGCTTTCCCTGAGGCTTGCGCATCCGACACTGTCACGCGCTGGTCATCGCTGAAGCGCGAGGCGACTCCGAGCTTCGCCATGGCGAGCCTGTGGCCCGCAGCGGATACGCCTGGCTTGTCGGGGCGATCGCCGCACGGCACTACGACCACTTGATCAACGAGCGCGCTTGAGAGCAGAAGCGAGATGGTCGCCAGGTGCCCGTTGTGCAGCGGGTCGAACGCCCCTCCGAAGAGAGCCACTCTCTTCGCCTGAGCGCTCACGCCCGCCCCTTGCGCTTCCGAAGCGCTGCCAGCTCCTTCTCGAACCCGCCCGAGAGGATCGGGAAGCGGCACCACGTCTTTGGGTCCAGGTTCTCGTCATCGAGGTGAAACGACGGCGCGTAACGCTCGCGTTTCCACTGGTTTCGGCTCCAGAGAATAAAGAAGCGCTCAATCCACCCTGCTAGCTGCCGAGGAGTGTAGCGGCTCTTGAGCTCTGGTAGGAGCCTCTCGTACACCTCAAGCGGCAGGAGCTTGTCGCGTATCGCCGCCCGCTCGATCAGATCGAGCACGACGTACGGCATCAAGTCTCCTTCGTCAGTCTGCTTCGCTGCGAGCGGTCGCAGCTCCGCTGTTGGGGCCTGGACGTTGACGAGCCGCAGACTCTTAAAGTTCGTCATCCCCTCAGGGCCGCTCTTCTCAAGCCACCGCAGCCATTCGCGCAGGTAGGCTTTGTCGATACCGCCCAAGGGGCTCAAGCCTCCGCTGCTGTCGCCGTCCATCGTTGTGTAGCCGACTGCCGCCTCGCTGCGGTTGCTCGTGGTGAGCAGCAAAGCGCGCCGAAGGTTTGCGAGCAGCCACACTGCCGGCGCCCGCACCCTGGCCTGCACATTCTGGCGGGCGAGGTCGTGCTCTCTCCACGAGAGCTTAACGCCAGCCGCTTTCCCGATGATCCGCTCGTACTCCTGCACCAGCCCAGCAATTGAGATGTCGAAGAACTCAGCACCGATCTCGGCTGCCACGGCCCGCGCTGCCTTACGAGTCTCTTGCGAGCTGTTTTCGCTCGCCTGGTAGACACACGCGAGCAGCCGCTTCGTGAGGCTCGCCTCGCTCTTGAGCTTCTCGATGCCGCGAATGTAGGAGAGCTTCTGCGTGAAGCGGCGCACTCCGAGCTGCGAAAGGCCGTGCTTAACCATCAACGCAACGAGGCAGCTCGCAGCGCTTGAGTCAACGCCGCCACTCAGCGAAACGACGAACCCTTCGCTCCTGCTCTTGCGCATGTAGTCAAAGAGCCCGAGCATTTCGGCTCGAACGAACTCTTCGTGCTTTAGGGTCGCGGAGCTCTCCCACGCCTCTGCTGGCTCAAGCTTTCTGTCTCGCGCCGGCTTGAGAGACATGCGCGACACGGCAACGAGCCTGCTCCCTGCATCGAGCGACGGACGGAAGCTCGCCTGGCGCCGGCGCATCAGTCTCGACCTGCCGATGTCAACTGCGCCGACGACTACCTCGACATCCTCAAACGACAGTCGCCGTCCCTGAGCGACGAGCTCGCCGTGCGATGCAATCAGCGCTCCGCCGTCGTAGATTATCCTGCCTGCCTCGCAGCCGAGCAGGTTTGCGTAGACGTACGAAACGCCGCACGAGCGCGAGCCCTCAAGCACGAAGCGCTTGCGCACCTCAAATTTTCCAAACGAGAACGGGCTCGCACTCGCATTGAGGATGATGTCGACTCCGTGCTTTGCGAGATCTACTCCTGGGCGCCCAGAGACCCAGGCGTCCTCGCAGATCTCAAACCCGAGCCGGATGCCGCCAGCCTCAAAGATCAGGTCGCCAACGGGCAGTCGCTTCCCAGCTACCGGCACCGATGAGACAGCGTGCTTCGGCCACGGCTTAAACCAGCGTGGCTCGTAGTGAATCCCGTCTCCTGCCAAGTTCTGCTTACATACGAACCCGACGACTGCACCGTTGGCAAGAAGCGCTACGGCGCTGTAGACAGCCCCTTCAACTTCAAGCGGCAATCCAACAGAGACGATCATGCCGCGTGTCTCGCGCGCGAGGGCGGCGACTGTGCGCAGCGACTCGGAGAGAACGCCTGCAGAGTGGAAGGCATCCTCGCAGCCATAGCCGGTGACGGACATCTCAGGCAGCGCCAAGACCTGTGCTCCTGCCCTGCGCGCACGCCGGATCGCCTCGCGAATGTGCGCGAGGTTACCGTCCCAATCGAGCGGGGTCTGGTTGAGCGCGGCAGCAGCGACGAGGATGCGGTTCATGGGCTACGGGTCAAAGGCTGTCGTTTCTAGTATCGGCCTGACGACGCGAGGGGTAGACCTTACAATGGGCTGTAGCCTGTTACAAACCAGCCGGAGCACGTAACGGCCTGTTGCGACAACTGAAACAGCCGCTCGCAAGGTAAAACAAGGCTGTTTCAGGACTGTGGCCCCCTCGACGAAGGGTTCCGGAGGGTCGAAAAACATCCCCGTGCTGCGCTTTTTTGCAGTACCCTCCGATCCCATGGCTACTACTACCACCCCCTCTGCTGCTGCTGTGCATCGCTCGTTCCTGATTGACCGAATCAAGTTGGTCATAACCCGCCCAGCTGCGTGCTGGCAGACGATTGCGGCCGAAAGTAGGCCCCCTCGTGAGCTGTTCACTTCAATCTCGCTGCCACTGCTCATTCTTGGCACAGTTGCGAGCTTCGTGGGCGTAAAATTTTTTGGTGCGCCTTCATCGACCGCCGGAAATGTGCTGCTGCTCCAGCAGTCGCTTCTCAGCTTCGTGCTGTCGTGTGCCATGCCGTTCGTCTCGGCGCTGGTGCTGAGACAGCTCGCGCCATTTTTTCAGAGCAGTGTCGAGACCAGCAGAGCGTTTAGCTGGTCGGTGCACTCGTCAATACCGATGCTCGCTTCGAATCTACTGAACATCATCCCACTCTTCGGGCAGGTTGGGGGAATCGTAGCCGCATGTTGGTCCCTCTACTCTGGTTACACGGGACTCCCCCTTATGGCTACCGTACCGAAGAACCAGCAGCTCGCCCTCTTCATTTCGTACATTATCGCCGTAGCGGTCATCTTCATGCTGCTGGCCCTCGCCGCGGCGGCGATGATTGCGGCCGTCGGCGCGTAGTTGGCACCACGATCACTCTCTCTTGCTGCAACTGCCAGAGCCCGACACGAGCGGCTCCAGCTTTTTTGCCACTAGGCAGCTCAACACCGCCACTACTGCTCCAGCCAGGGTGTCGCACGGGTAGTGATTCGCTGTTAACACAGTAGACAGAACTACTAGAGCTCCCACAGGAGCCGCGAGCGCGAGCAGTAGGGGAATCTGCCGCAGCGCAAAGACGCTCAAGATAGCCAAGATTGCGTGAAACGACGGGAAGTAGACGAGTCCTGCTCTAAAGCTGATATCAAGCGCGTAGCTCTGCTCGCGCCGCACTGCGTACAACGTCTCAAGGAAGAGCGCCTGGCTCGCGGACGGTGGTACTCCGTACCGCTCGTGAACTCCCTCAGCAGGAAAGAGGTAAAAGAGGATGAGTCCGATTGTGCCCGACACGAAGAGCGCGATGAAGAACTCCCGAACGCCGCGACCGCACCCCAGAAAGGTGGGGAGCGTTATCGATACCACTAAGAGCGGCAGGAGCAGGTTGTAGCAAGATGCGACGAGCATGAAGGTCGCCGGATAGCTCTGTTGCAGAGCTAGCACCTGAGGAAGCTCAAACCCAAGCCATCGATCGAAAGCGACAAGTTGCGAATCCTGGAACGGAAGCTTCAGGCGCGCTACGACGAACATTGGAAGGTTGAGAATGTTCGTTACGGTAACTGTCCAGAACATGACGAAGCAGGTTTCCGAAATCCTTCGATCGCGCGAGCAGTAGGCCCAGCCTGCCAGCAGCATGATAATAGCAGCGCTGAAAGGGACCACTGTCGTGTCGAGGCGGACTGTAGTTGCTGTCCGCCAGAGGCCAAGCACCGAGAGCGTGAATACGATAAAGATCGTTATCGTCACGACGGCAACGAAGCGCCGCGTGAGCACCCGCTCCCCATTTTCGTGCTGCGGCGAGTTTAGGGGGGCTGGCATACGGCCGGTGCTAGCCCTGGTCATCGGAGGCTTCCGAGAGCTGCTCGCTCTTCACCTCAGAGATCGCCTCATTCCAGCCGCCGCCGAGCGCCTTGAAGAGCGAGACGAGAGATGTGAGGAGCCCTACCTCGCTCTCTGCAAGCTGGAGCTGGTTCGAGAGGAGTGCGCGCTGTGCGTCGAGCACAGGCAGCAGGTCCACCAGCCCGTTTTCGTACTGCGTGCGCGCAATAGCTACCGCCTTGCTGCTCTGGTCTACGCTGTCCTTCAGGTAGTCCCTGCGCTGCTTCGATGTGGAGAACTGCACGAGCGCCCCTTCCGTCTCTTCGAGTGCTATGAGAACGGCCTGCTCGTAGGCGGCTAGCGCCTGCTGCTGTGCGGCTTCTGACTGATCGATGCGGGCGAAAACCCGGCCGAGGTTGAAGGCTTCCCACGAAAGGGTTGGGGTGACTCCATACTGCCCCGCGTTGCTGCCCGACAGCCCGCTCCAGTCACTCGACTGGAATCCGAGCGAGCCAGAGAAGATGAGCTTCGGCCACAGGTCGCCCGTTGCCACTCCAATGCTGGCTGTTGCAGCGTGAAGCTGGTGCTCTGCGGCGCGCAGGTCTGGTCGGCGCTGGAGCAGCGTCGCTGGGTCGCCGATCGTGAGCGGGCCAGCGAAAGACGGCAGGGGCGCTGTGGCCTGGAGCATCGGCACAAGCTCGTGTGGCTGTTTTCCGCACAGCACCGCCAAGCGGTACATGTCTGCCTTAGCCCGCGCTTGGAGCGGCGGAACCGTTGCGAGCGTAGACGAGTGCTGCGAGCGCGAGCGCACGACGTCGAACTCTGTCGACTGCCCGCCCTTGAAGAGCGCCTGGGCGACTTTTACGACCTGCTCTTGGGTCTTTGCGTTCTTCTCGGAGACCGATACCTGAAGCTGTGTGCCGCGCAGGTCGATGTACGTGCGAGCTACCTCGGCAACGAGGATACGGACAGCATCGTGGAGCTGCGCAACAGAAGCTGCGCTCTCAGCGTCCTTCGACTCTACTCCTCGGCGCACTCGGCCGAATATGTCGAGCTCCCACACAGCATCCAGCCCGACGTTGTAGTACTCGTTCTCGATGTACGGCGAGCTGCTCGGGAACGCTCCACCCGCAAAGGTCTGCGTCGGAGTCTGCGTGCGCGTGTAGATCAGGTCAGAGGTCACTGTCGGGAAGAGGTCTAGGAACCGCTCCTGCCGAATCGCGCGGGCTTGGTTGACGCGAGAGATGGCGCCACGCAGGTCGATGTTCGAGCGCACCGCATCAGCAATGAGCGAGTCGAGCGTCTTGTCGCCGAAGTGTGTCCACCACTGCTGCAGCACGTCGGTGCTCGTTGCTGTTGCCCCGGCTTCCCCTGCTCCAAGGAACGAAGGCTGCGTTGCCGTCTCTGGCTTCACGAAGTCAGGCCCGACTGCGCACCCTGAGAGCGCCCCTGACGCAACGCCCGAAAAGGCGAGAAGGGCTGCGAATGTTGCGATTCGGGTGTTCATGGGATCGGGTTAGTGCAGAAATCCAATAACGCCCTGCCTCGGGTCCTCTTCATCCAGCTCCGGCACGAGGGCGCGCTGCGGACGGGGGCGGGAGATCAGCGTGTAGAGCACTGGTACCACAAAAAGGGTGAAGAAGGTACCGATCACCATCCCGCTCACCAGGGTAATACCGATGCTGTTCCGGGCTGCGGCACCCGCTCCGCTCGCAAGCACGAGTGGGAAGTGCCCGACGACTGTGGCGACGGAGGTCATGAGAATCGGGCGCAGCCGGGTACAGGATGCCTTAATCGCCGCCTCTGCCTTTGAGAGCCCGGCTGCCTGGAGCTGGTTCGCGAACTCCACTATCAAGATACCGTTCTTCGCAATCAGACCAACCAGGGTCACGAGCCCCACCTGCGAGTAGATGTTGAGCGACGTGCTGCCCAAGAAGACAAACATCAGGGCCCCGGAGAGGGCGAGCGGAACTGAACCAAGCAGGATGATGAGGGGATCGATGAAGCTCTCAAACTGGGCGGCGAGCACGAGGAAGATGACGAGGAGGGCAAGCATGAGAGTGCCGGTCATGCTGTTCGCTTCCTTGCGGAGCTGCCGTGACTCTCCGGCGTAGTCGATGATGTAGCCGGGCGGAAGGATCTCGCGCGCCTTCGCTTCAAGCACCGCGAGAGCATCGTCGATCGAGATTCCTGGGGGAATTGCGCCTTGAATCTTGGCTGAGTTGAGCTGCTGAAAACGGTTGAGCTGCCGCGGCTGGACGGTGTTGTGCAGCGACGCGACTGTCGCAAGCGGCATCAGCTTCCCCTGTGGCCCCCGGATGTGAAACGAGAGGAGCTGGTCGGGATTGAGGCGATCCTCGCGCTTCACCTGCGGAATGACCTTGTAGCTGCGCCCCTGTATCGAAAATCGGTTGACGTACTTTCCGCCGACGAGCACCGAGATATCCTGCCCGACAGACGCGAGCGAGAGCCCCATGGCGTTTGCCTTGTCGCGGTCTATTACTATCTCGCTCTGAGGGAGGTCGAACTTGAGGTCCGTGTCAGCGTACATGAACACGCCGCTCTGAAACGCTGCCCCCACGAGCTGCTGGGCGTACCCGAGGACCTCAATCGGCTCCGCAGTAGATGAGATCACCATCTCCACCGGAAAATCACTGCCGCCAGGCAGCGGAGCAGGCGAGTTGACGATCACCTGCGCGCCCGTCACCGAGCTAGCCTTGCCCCAAAGCTCCGGCTCCATCTCGTGCACCGACCTTGAGCGCTCGCTCCATGGCTTCGTGACGATTCCTGAGAACCCAAAGCTCGGGCCTGTGAGCTGAAACGATCCCTTGTACTCCGGGAAGCTCTTGTAGATCTTCTCGACTTGCGAAGCCGAGATCGCCATCTGCTCGACCGTTGCGTTCGGCGCGCCGATCACGAGCCCAAAGAGAACGCTCTGGTCCTCGCGCGGCGCGAGCTCCTTCATGGAGAAGAGGTAAAACGGCACGGCCAAGAAAGCCGTACACGCCGCCCCCGTGACTATTGCAGCCTTAAAGTTGAAAGACTTTTCCAGGATAGCTGCGTACCGATCCCGCAGCCGCTCGAAGAAGGAATCCACCCCCTCCTGGAAACGGCTCTCCTGCTCTCGCGGAACCACGAGCTTCGACGACATCATCGGCGAGAGGGTGAGCGCCACGACTCCGGAGATGAGCACGGCGCCGGCGAGCGTGAACGCAAATTCCTTAAAGAGCGCGCCGGTGAGGCCGCCCTGAATCCCGATCGGGGCGTACACCGCTGCGAGCGTCAGCGTCATCGCTATCGTCGGCCCGGCCAGCTCCCGGGCCGCGCGGATTGCGGCAGAGATCGGCTTCTTCCCTTCCCGAACGTGGCGCTCAACGTTCTCAAGCATCACAATTGCGTCGTCCACAACCAGCCCCACGGCGAGCACGATGGCGAGCAACGTCAGCAGGTTGATCGTGAAGCCGCACGCGAGCATGAGGGCCGTCGCGCCAACCAGCGAGAGTGGTATGGCCACAACTGGCACAATCGTCGCCCGCAGTGACCCGATAAAGAGGAATATGACGAGCACTACTATGAGGATCGTCTCTGTCAGGGTCGTCAGCACGTCGTGGATTGAGTCCCGAATGTACTGGGTCGCGTCGTACGGGACGGCTATCTGCACGCCGCTTGGAAGGTTCTTCTGTATGTCTGGGAGGATCTCGCGCACCCGCTTTATGACGTCGAGGGAGTTCGCGTTTGGCAGCACCCACACCCCCATGAAAGTGGCTGGGTCGCCGTTGAAGCGGACGTCTTCGTCGTAGCTCTCAGCGCCCAAGACTATGTCGGCTATCTCCTCCAGCCTGACGATCCGAGAGCCGGACTCTCGCACGACCAGCTTCTTAAACTCATCGGCGCTGCGCAGGTCTGTGTTGGCGACGAGGTTGACCGTCACCATGGAGCCCTTCGTGTTGCCGACCGCAGAGAGGAAGTTGTTCGCCGCCAGGGCGTTCCTCACATCAGCGGCGCTAATGCCGAGCGCTGCCATCCGGTCTGGGTGGAGCCAGATGCGCATCGCAAAGACGCGCGCCCCGAGAATCTCTGCCTTCTCAACCCCGGGCACGGCAGAGATCTGCGGCTGAACTACGCGGCTCAGGTAGTCAGTGACCTGGTTCGGCTCCCAGTCCTTCGAGAAGATCCCGAGGTACATCGAGGCGAAGCGATTGTCGGCGCTCTCGACATTTATGACCGGCGCCTCTGCTTCCGGCGGCAGGTCGCTGCGAACCTGGGCAACCTTCGCCTGTATCTGGGTTAAGGCCGCGTTGACGTCAAAGTTGAGGCGCAGGTGCGCCTTAATCTCGCTCATCCCCTGCTTGCTGGCAGATTCGATGTAGTCGATGCCGTCTGCGCTTGCGATCACGCGCTCTAGCGGCGTTGAGATGTAGCCCCGCACGAGGTCTGCCGGCGCGCCGATGTACGCTGTCGTGATTGAGACAACTGCGCTCTCGCTGCGTGGGTACTGCCGGACGTTGAGCTTCTGAATCGATGTGTAGCCCGCTACCAGGATGAGCAGGTTGAGGCAGATAGCGAGGACGGGGCGCTTGATGAAGAGGTCCGTGAGCTTCATGTGCCCTAGCTATCCTTCACCGTCGGATTCTCGGAGGCGCTCGGGAGCGCCTGGTTGTTGATGGCGATGGCGGCTTCAGGCCTGAGCTTTGAGGTCCCGGTGGTGACTACCTCGTCGCCCTCACGCAGCCCCTTCGTCACTGCGACCAAGTCGCCCTTTCGCTCCCCGAGCTGTACGATCTGCTGCCGCACGAGGGTGAGAGCTGTGCCACTCTCGTCGACCTTGCGCTCGACGACGTACACCGAGTCGCCGTACGGAGCGTAGCTCACCGCCGTCAGGGGAACGCTCAAGACCTGCTGCTGTCCGCCGAGCGCAAGCTCGACGCGGCCGAACATGCCTGGAAGAAGCTCCTGCTCCGAGTTTGGTATCGTTGCCTGTATGTCGATTGAACGTAGATCCGCGTTTATCTGCGGGTTAACTGCGGTGACAGAGCCGGTGAAGCTCCTACCTGGGAAGGCATCGACGGTGATCGTAACATTGCTGCCTGGCTTGAGCGCGGGAGCGATCTGCTGCGGGACGGAGAAGTTGAAGTAGATCGGGTCGACGGTGTAGAGCGGCACAAGCGGCGCGCCAGCAAGCACGTACTCTCCCTCGTTTACCGCCCGGATGCCGGCCCTGCCGGAAAACGGGGCGACGATGCGCTTGCGCTCAATCGCCGCCTCTATCGACTGCTCTTCTGCCTCAGCTTGGCTGACCTGCGCCTCTGCATCTTCGAGCGTTGCAGCCGACATCGCGCTCTGTGTGCGGAGCGCCTTCGAGCGCGCGAGGTGCTGGCGCGCCAGCTCCAGCCGGGCTCGGGCACCGCGCAGCTTCGCCTCTTCGACCGATGTGTCCAGGGCAAGGAGCACCTGTCCCGCTTCTACGGGGGAGCCTGACTGAAAGGAGACCTTGGCGACGTTTCCGGCTTCTTGGGTGCTCAGCGTCGAGCCACGAACTGCCATGAAGGATCCGACGGTGTCGAAGCCGCTCGCCCAGGCGAGCGGCCGCACGACGGAGGTCGTGACCGCTGCTGGCGGTGGAGCGAAGCTCGCATGCTTCGCCATCTCAGAGCGGATCTGAAAGAACTTGACTGACCCGAGGATCAGCACGACGCCGAGCATGGCGCCCAGGGTGTAGAGGATCTGCTTTTTCATGACGCTTTGGAGGCAAGAGAGTTGCGGGGGGAGTATAGCGAGGATAGCTGGGGCTGTACACCGCGCTGGAGGAGCTACCGGAACCAACACCTTGTGCTGCCTCCAAAAAGTTTTTTGACCTTGATTCCGTTTGAGGCAGCGATAGGGCTGTTCGTTTTCGGCGCCTCTCGGGACGAAAACACGATAGCTATGGCTCGTGCCTCGCTTGAGGCTGCAACGTTGTTAGGTGAAAGAACTTTTTAGGAGAGGCACTAGACCAGCTGGTCAGCTCCACCGCTGCCTGGAATGACGAGCTTGCCCTGCGTCTCTAGCTTGCGAACCACATCCGTGATCGAGCGTTGGGCCGCCTCAACGTCGCGCAGCTTGACCGGTCCGAGGGCCTCGAGGTCTTCCTTTATCATCTCTGCGGCGCGAGAGGATACGTTCTTAAAGATCTTGTCCCTGACCTCCGGCGAAGCGGTCTTGAGCGCAACTACGAGCTGCTCGCGCGGCACATCCTTGAGCGTAGCCTGAATAGCGTTGTCGTCGAGGTCCTTGAGGTCCTCGAAGGTGAACATGAGGTCGCGAATGCGCTCGGCGAGGTCCGGGAAGGTCTCTTCGATCTCGCCGATGATGCGCTCCTCTGCCGTGCGGTCGACGAAGTTGAGGATATCGGCTGCCGTCTTTGCGCCTCCGATCTGCTCGTCCTTGAGGTCTCCAGCGCGGAGCTGAGCGCGTACGACATCGCGCACCTCGTCAATTATTTCCGTCTTGATGTTCGCCAGGTTCGAGATACGAATTAGCACATCGGTCTGAAGCTCCGGTCGCATCTGCTTGAGCACTGCCGCGCCTTGGTCCGGGTTCATCATGGTGAGAAGAAACGCTGCTGTTTGGGGGTGCTCGGCTGAGATGAAGCCGAAGAGCGCCTTCTCTGGGACTTCAGCTATGATAGTCCCGATCGGCTGCTTCTTCGCGCCAGAGATGTACTCAAGGAGCGCCTCGCTCTTTGCGTCGCCGAAGGCGCCTGCGATGACGCTCTTGGCGAACTCTCGCCCGTCGAGAACGAGGGTCTCTCCTGCCTTGAGCATCTTCAAGAAGTCGCGGGCCGTGGAGAACTGAGTCTCCCGGTCGACTTCGGACACAGAGAGGAAGGCTCGACTGATCGACTTCGCCTCCTCCTCGCTCAGGTTCTGCATAACCTGAGTGGCGAGCTCCTTGCCGAGGCTCAGTAGCGTCAGCGCAGCTCGTTCTGGGTTCGTTAATTCTCGTGACATGCTTTGGACCTTCCCCTCGATCTCTTTAAGATGAGGGGGTTAGCCCAAAGGGAGCAGGGATTTACGCGCCCCGCTGCCCAAAAAAAGACTGGTAGTTCAGCACATTAGCCCGGCCAGAGAGCCGTTGGGTAGCTCAGCCGGCTCGCACGTTTACCAGGAAGTTCTCAACCGCCCTCTGCAACGACTCACTCTGGCGAGAGAGCTCTTGGGCAGCTTCGAGAACCTGCGAGGCGCCCGAGCTTGTCTCCTGAGCGGCGATGGTTACCCCAGAGATGTTCTTCGACACATCCTTGGTGCCCGTCGCTGCCTGGTTGATGTTCGCGCAGATCTCGTTCGTCGCAGCCTGCTGGTCTGAGACCGCGTGCTCAATGGTGCCAGCGATCTCACGCATCTTCTTGATCGTCTCCCCGATGCCAGAGATTGCCTGCACGGTATCACCAGAGATCGACTGGATGCCTTCAATCTCTTTCTGGATCTCTTCAGTTGCCGAGGCTGTCTGCTGCGCAAGGTTCTTCACCTCGGACGCGACGACCGCGAAGCCCTTGCCCGCATCTCCGGCGCGAGCTGCCTCAATTGTTGCGTTGAGCGCCAGCAGGTTCGTCTGCCCAGCAATCTGCGAGATGAGCTTAACAACTCCGCCGATCCGTTTTGACGCTTCCGAGAGCCCATTCACGATCGTCGACGAGCGATCTGCTTCGGCCACCGCGCCAACTGCGAACTTTGAAGAGTCTTCAACCTGCCGGCCTACTTCTGACACGGTGTTGGTCAGCTCCTCGGTCGCAGCAGCCACGCGCGCCACGTTCACCGAGGTCTGCTCAGATGCGGCAGCAGCGGCTACTGACTGGTCAGTCGTCCCTGCTGCGTTCTGCGCCAGAAGCTGAGCTGTGGCTGTAAGCTCCGTTGAAGCGGCTGCAACCGTCGTCACGATGCCTCGCACCGCCTGTTCAAACTCGTCTGCGAGCTTGAGTCGCCGGACTCGAGACTCATCGAGAGCGCGAGCGCCCTTCTCCATCTCCTCCGTGCCGTTGTTGATGACTCGTGCCGCTGCCTTGAAGGTTCCCGGAAGGCCGCGCAGGAGCACCCGGCGGAAGAACTTGCCCTTGGCTGCGTACTCAAGCGCGGCTCTCGACTCACGCACAAAGGCGTCTGTCACGTCGAGCATGTCGTTGATGCAGTTAATGAGCTCCCCAAGCTCGTCGTTGCGCTTGTAGCCCAGGATGCGAGCTTCAAGATTTCCCTGCTTCGCTTCTGCGCACACTGCGGCTGCCTTCTTGATCCACTCCATAGCGTCTGCCGGGGCTTCGCTAGCGCCCCAAACCGGCGCACCGTTGTGGTGGCCGTTTTTGCCGTTCGGCAGGGACGGATTTGGCTCCTCTGTCTCGAAAATCTGTGTCTGCTGCTCCATGCTCTCCTCCCCTTCCCTTACAGTGTGAAAACGAATTGGTCGTACTCGACCTGCTTGTCCGCGAGCATCGACTGGAGAAGCTCTGTTGCCGAGAGCATTCCCTTGCGTCGGTCAGCGTGCCGCTGCTCCTCCTCTAGCAGGACCTTGTAGAGGGCCTGCGCGCTCTGCACCCCCTTGGCGTCTGGAGCGCGACGATTTGAGTGGAATCCGATTATGTTTCCGGCCTCATCGAAGCTAGGGGTGATGTGGGCAAACACCCAGTAGTGGTCGCCGAACTTTGTGAGGTTCACCACGTAGGCGAAGATTTCTTGCCCAGACTGGATCGTCTCCCACAGCAGCTTGAAAACAGAGCGAGGCATCTCTGGATGGCGAACGATACTGTGCTGCTGGCCAAGCAGATCTTCTTCGGTGAAGTCTGATATCTTGAGCAGCGTCTGGTTGACGTACATGATGCGCCCAGATGGGTCGGTCTTGCTGACGATAATCTCGTTCTCGCCGAGCTTTCTCTCCACCCCTGTGGGCTTAATCTTGGACCTGTCCATATTCGCGCCTCCCTCAAAAATTCCAGTAATAGTTTCGGTACCTACTCAGATTACCTTGAGCTCTCACTCCTCATTTTTTCTCCGCTTCTTTGAGCTCTTTCCTGTACACGTTCGTTGCCCCGGGCACCTTGCAGAACCCATCGACGATTCGATACGGCGTCTCGGCTGTGCCTAAAAACATGTACCCGTCGGGCGCCAGTACGGCTTTCGCCTTCTCAAAGATACGCCGCTTAGTCTCGGTGTCGAAGTAGATCAGGACGTTGCGCATGAAGAACACGTCCACCGGCCCTGCTGGCCAATCACCTATAAGATTCTGCTCGAAGAACGACACCATCGATTTCACCTCTTTGTTGAGGTGGTAGTTGTCGCCGTCCTGGGTGAAGTGCTTAAGCAGGAGCTGAACCGGCAGCCCGCGGTTCACCTCAAGCGAGCTGAACACTCCTCGGGAGGCTCGCGCCACCACAGTGGGGTTTAGGTCGCTCGCCATGATTTTTACCTTCCAGGACTCAAACTCCGGGATCGATTCACGCAGCGCTATCGCCAACGAGTACGGCTCCTGCCCTGTTGAGCATGCCGCTGACCAAACCGTGAGCGTTTTGGTCGACGCCCGAGCTTTGAGCAGCTCTGGCAGTGCCGTGTTTTTCAGAAGCTCAAAAGCCGCCAGATCCCTAAAGAAGGAGGTCTCATTCGTGGTGAGCGCCATCAGGACCTTCTGGTTGAGCCCCGGATTTGACCGCATGAGGACTGTGTCGATGAGCTCTGACAGGGTCGCAAATCCCTCCTCGCGCATCAGGCAACTGAGCCGCGACTCGACCAAGTACTCCTTCCCTGTCTCCAGCACCACTGCTGTCTCATCTTTCAGCAAGCTTGAAAGCGCAAAGAACTGCTCTTGTGACAGCATCTACTTTTCTCCCTCCGGGGGTTTCTCTTTTTTGCAGCTCTCGTTTATCAGCCGCGCAATGTCGCTCAGAGGCACGACTGCGTCGTGCAGCCCTGCCGTTATCACCGCTCTTGGCATGCCCCACACGAGGCTCGATGCTTCGTCCTGTGCGACGACTACTCCGCCGTGAGACTTGACCGTCTCGCATCCACGCCGTCCGTCCTGGCCCATTCCGGTCATTACGATACTCAACAGCCGCGGGCCGTAAGCTGAGGCGAGCGAGCGAAACATGACGTCTGCCGAAGGGCGACACGAGTTCTCGTGCGGCGCCTGCGAGAGGTTCGTCACGAGCCCTGCATCGCTGCGAGACACTTCAAGGTGGAAGTTGCCTGGAGCGACGTAGAGCCTTCCTCCTTCGATTAACATTCCGTGCTCAGCCTCAATCGCCTTAAGCGACCCGCGGGCCGTGAGGCGCTCAGCCAAGAACTTGGTGAACATGGGCGGCATGTGCTGTGTAATAAATATCGGCACAGAAATTGTCGGGGAGAGCGCGGTAACGATCTGAATCAGGGCGCTGGGCCCGCCGGTTGATACCGCCAGGGCTATCGCCTCAATCGGCCCTGGGACAGAGAAGGGCTCGCTGTTTGGCTCAGGCACTCTCGTTTGCTCGACCAACGCAGAGCCGCCTTTACCGCGATGTGCCCGACGGCCTAGCGCACGAATGCGAGTCGTGAGCTGCCGCTTGACTGACTCGCACGACGCGCCGGTTGCTTCAGGCTTTGCAACTACGTCGCTTGCGCCCATTTCAAGCGCCTCAAGTGTCGCAGTTGCCCCTTCGCTCGTGTACTTGCTGAACATGATAATCGGCAGTGTAGAGCCCTTCGCCCTGATCGTCTTGAGCGCCTCCAGGCCGTCCATTTCTGGCATCTCGATGTCGAGAGTGACCACGTCGGGCTTCAGGAGGTCTATCTGCTCAAGCGCTCTCAAGCCTGTCTCAGCGACTCCGACCACCTCAATCTCTGGGTCTGCGCGAAAACACTCACGCAGCGCCCGTCGAATCACGAGCGAGTCGTCAACCACCAAGAGCCGGATCTTCTCCATCTAGCTGCCGCCCAGTTGAATCCCAAGAATTTGCAGCTTCTCCTCGACCGCCTCGCGCGAGAAGGGCTTCATGATGTACTCGTTTGCGCCGTTCTGTATCGCCTCCGCTATGCGAGTCATGTCGCGCTCACCGGTCACCATGAGCACAGGCGTCTTCGCGGTCGGAGCCTGCGCCCGCAGCCACGCAACGAACTCTACCCCGCTCATTCCGGGCATGACCCAGTCAACGAGAAAAAGTGCCGGAGGCTCGTGTGTCTCGAGGAAGCCGATGGCTTCTTCAGCCGATCGGGCAGCATGTGCCTGAAAGCCAAGCTCCTGCATCACCTGCGAGAGAATCTTCGTGGTGAACTTGCAGTCGTCGACGATGAGTATCTCTTTAGCCACGGCTCTCCTCCTCGCAAAGCTTGCAAGCGGCCTCTGGGTCGATGTGCAGAAGAAGCCCCTTGTCTAGCTGGTACACCCCTGTGACCATCTCCCGCAGCGGCGCTGCCAAGGTGCTCGGGCGAGGACGATACCGCTCTGGCTCAATGCTGATTACGTCCCCAACAGAGTCGACGACGAGGCTCGCCACTCCGTCGCGCAGCGAAAGGATAAGGTTCATCTGCTCACGCTCATCGAGAGCCGCCGCCAGGTGCAGCCGCTGGCGCATGCCCACAGCCGTCACGATGTGCCCTCGCAGGTTGATAAGCCCGCGCACCTCTGCCGAAGCTAGCGGCACCGGGGTCATCTGCTGGTGCCTCAACACTTCCTGCACTTCGAGCACATCGACTCCGAACGAGTACTCCCCGGTGCGAAAGGTAACGAGCTGCTGCGGTGCCTTCACTGCTTTCTCTGTCATACGGCGACTCCTACTCCCTCAACTGGCAACGCCGACCCTCCGAGCCCGTGTGCAACAAAGTGCGCCACATCGAGCAGAGCGATAACCTTCCCCTGAATCACTCCGTAGGAAGTGATTCCGGGCTTTCCCTGAACGGGCCGAACGGCCGATATCTCGCTTGAGACGTCTAGAATCTCCTGGACCTGGAGCCCGACGAGCATCCCGGAGCTGCCGACGACAACGACGTGCCCGCTCGACCAAGCACCCGACTCGTTGCCCATCGCCGCTGCGACATCGACGAGCGGGAGTATTGATCCCCGGTACTGAATGACCGCGCTGCCCCCGACGCGCTCGAGCTGCCCGAGAGAGAACTCTTCAAGGCGCTTGACGCAGTCGAGCGGCACCGCTGCTCGAACTTCTGAACTGACCTGGACGATGAGGAGCTGCCCGGCGGACACGGCTACATTCTGGGAAGCAACCGACTCCTTCGCCTCCGCTGCCTCGCGCTGCTCGATCTTGGCGTCTCGCGCCAAGACTACCGGGTCGAGGATGAGCGCGATCTGTCCATCGCCAAGGATCGTAGCGCCCGCGTACACCGCGAGGTTACCGAGCTGCCGCCCGAGCGGCTTCACCACGATCTCTTCGGTGTCGTGCACAGCGTCGACGACGACGCCAAACCGGCAGCCATCAACATCGAGGATGACTATGACCTTGTCTCCGCCACTCTCGTGCGAGCCACTCTCCATGTTGAGCTGCTTCGAGAGGTACAAGAGCGGCAGCAGATCTCCCCGCAGGCGGTAGAACGGATACTCGCCGATCCAGGAGAGTGCGCCGCTCTTCTCGGTGGCACTGAGCTGCACCAGCTCGGTGATAGCTGACTGCGGCACCGCAAAGCGCTGGGTGCCGCACGAAAGGAGGAGCGCCGGGATGATTGCAAGCGTCAGCGGGATTTTGAGCCGAATTGTGCTCCCCTCGCCTGCCTTGCTTGAAATGTCCACCTGCCCGCCGATCTTCTCCACGCTGGACTTCACGACGTCCATTCCCACTCCGCGTCCGGAGAGGTTCGTAACGGTGTCTGCTGTTGAAAAGCCAGGCGCAAAGATGAGCCGGTGCACATCGGCTTCTGACATTGCCGCTGCACGCTCGCGCGATATCAAGCCCCGTTGCAGGGCACGGTCGCGGATCTTCTCGGTGTTGAGCCCCGCCCCATCGTCAGAGATCTCTATCACCACGTAGCCACCCTCTTGGAATGCGCTCATCGTGATGCAGCCTTCAGCCCCCTTGCCACTCGACGCGCGCTTCTCCGGAAGCTCAATTCCGTGGTCAATTGAGTTACGCACGATGTGAGTCAGTGGGTCTTTAATTGCCTCGATCAGGGTTTTGTCGAGCTCTGTCTCCTTTCCCCACATCTCAAGCCTGACCTGCTTCTTGCACTGGATGGCGAGGTCGCGAACGACTCGCGGGAACTTGCCCCAGACGGTGTTGATCGGCTGCATGCGGGTCTTCATCACCCCCTCCTGAAGCTCGGAGGTGACGAGGTTTAGCCGCTGTGTAATCGCTCGGAAGTTTATGTCGCTCAGGGATTTCGTCGACTGCAGTATCTGGTTCCGCGCCAGCACGAGCTCGCCTGCCAGGTTCATCAGGTGGTCAAGCAGCTGCACATCAACCCGCAACGAAGTTTCCTGCGGTGCCGCCCTTCCAGAGTTGTCGGCCTGCTCTGCTGGAGCTTCAGCACGCGCTGCAGGCTTAGCTTCGCGCGGGGGCTCAGCCATGACCGCTTCCAGCGCCGGTGGAGGGGGCGCAGCAGCCACGCCTTGCGATTCCTCGGCCTCGCGCTGCGCCAGGATCATGGCAAATTCCTCGTCGAGCGTGAGCTCTTTCGCAGGCCCTGCAGCGCCCGCTTGCAGCGGCTTCGCTGCCGCGAGCAGGTCTGCCGCTAGCTGGTCAAACGACTGCGTGCCCTCGCCCTTGGTCTCCTCAATGCAGCGCACGATTGTCCGAATCGCATCGCACAGGGTGAGCAGCAGGGTCACGATGTGGTCAGTGACTTTCAGCTCGTTGGCGCGTAGCGCTCCGAGCAGCGTCTCTCCGGCGTGCGACACTGACTCAAGCTTCTTTAGCTCCAAGAATCCGCACACACCCTTCACGGTGTGCAGTCGGCGAAAGATCGCGTTTATGAGCTCGCTGTCCTCTGGGCTGCTCTCTAGCGCGAGCAGCTCCTCGTCGAGGTGGTCGAGGTTCTCTTTCGTTTCGACAAGGAAATCATTCAGCAGCTCGTCCTGCTCACTCATACGGCACCACTCCCCCTTGAAAAGCGCAGGGGGAGGGTCGGCTTGTGGGGGGGATTGCTTGAGGGGGGAGATCGCTTTTTGTTGCTGCCCGCAGCCGCACGCTGGCAGAGGGGCGCAGCACCGTACGTAATTACCTACAACTCTATGCTATTTCGTCCCTTTCGTGGGAGTAAATCACTCGCAGCTGGACGCCACAGCTGACTCTGCGATTTTTCGGAAACAGCGGCACCCACTTTTTTCTCTCGAGCCCTCATGCAAGTCGCTGCCACGGACGAATACTCCTGAGTGCCGCTGGCGGCCAGGGGAAGAGCCATGGGAAAAATTAAAGTTCTAATCGTCGACGACTCTGCGGTTATCAGGAAGGTGCTCGGCGACCTGATGCGGGAAGATCCAGAGATTGAGGTTGTAGGGACAGCCTCGAACGGCAAGATTGCGCTAGCACAACTTGAGCAGCTCAAGCCAGATGTTGTTACCCTTGACGTAGAGATGCCAGAGATGAACGGCCTGGAGACCGTGAAAGCTATGCGCAGCAGCGGCGCAACTCTGCCGATCATCATGTGTAGCTCGCTCACTGCCAGCGGCGCTTCAACGACCCTTGATGCGCTCGCGCTCGGGGCCTCTGACTACGTCACGAAGCCCTCAAGCCACGGCGTAAACACGCGCGAAGTCGTTGGAGAGGACCTGCTGCGAAAAATTAAGGGGCTGGCAAAGAGCGGCAGTGCTGGCACGCGCGCGGAGCCCTCGGCAGCTCCTCTGCGAGCTGCTGTGCTCCCGGGCTCTGCGGTTGAGGCTATCGCTATCGGGGTTTCCACGGGCGGCCCAAACGCGCTCATGGAGATCTTCCCGAAGATACCGGCTGGCCTCCCTGCGCCGATCTTCATCGTCCAGCACATGCCTCCGCTCTTCACCAAGCTGCTGGCAGAAAGGCTCGGCGAAGTGGCGAAATTCCCCATTTTTGAGGCCCAGGACGGGCAAGATGTGTTTCCGGGGTGTGCCTACCTAGCTCCTGGAGGCTTTCACATGGAGGTGAAGCGCGTCATCGGGCGCACATCAATCGTGCTCAACGAAAACCCGCCAGAGAACTCCTGCCGCCCTGCTGTCGATGTGCTCTTCCGGTCAATTGCGCACGTGTACGGAGCGAAGGCGCTCGCCGTGATGCTCACCGGAATGGGCCAGGACGGGCTGCTCGGCTGCCAAGCGATTAAATCGCGCGGTGGCACCATCGTTGCGCAAGACAAAGGGACAAGCGCTGTGTGGGGAATGCCGGGCGCTGTTGTTGACGCTGGGCTCGCTACGGCGGTGCTGCCGCTAGCTCAAGTAGCGTCGGCGCTTTCAGCAGCGGCTCTCAGCAGCGCCTCAGCGGAGCAGCGAGCGTAACGGCCTCCGAGCTTACCAGGAAGTGAGTAGCCTTGTGAGAAGCCCTTCAAATCACTCTCAAAACTTTGCAATCTCAAAAGTGCACCAAAGCGTAAACCGGGCACGAAAGGAGCCGATACAAGGGCTAAGGGGATCCACTAAAGCTTGCTGGGCTTTCTGACGAGGAACTACACATGGATTGGAAGGTACCGTTCATCATCTACCGCATCAACGCCGAGGGCAAGCTTGAGGAGGTCTTCCAAGCGGAAGACTTCAAGGCAGCCACGTACTGGCTGACGTACATCGCGCAGCCAGGAGATGTGCTGTGCAAGACGCCGCTGCACCGCAAGCACTCGCACGCAACGCCGCGCGCCGAATACTGGAGCCACAAAGAGAGCCAAAGAGACCCCGTATCGAGCGAATCCGGGTGGAAGCAAATTGCGTCGAACAAGAGCTTTTCAGGTGAATTCCCTGAACAGCAGCAGAAAGAGCAGGTGTCGTAGAGAAGCAGCTTTCGGGAGGGGCTGAGCATGCTGCCAAGCATTGATCCGAACATGAAAATTCTGGTGGTCGACGACTTTGCGACCATGCGCCAGATCGTCAAGAAGTCCCTCGGTGCCTTGGGGCTTCACAACATAACCGAGGCAGTCGACGGCGTGGATGCGCTGGCGAAGCTTGAGAAGGGAGACTTCAACTTCATCATCTCCGACTGGAACATGCCGAACATGATGGGGATAGATTTCTTGAAGGCTGTGCGCTCAAGCGACAAGCTCAAGGGCATTCCGTTCCTAATGGTGACAGCCGAAGCAAAGCGCGAGAACGTCATCGAAGCGGCAAAAGCCGGGGTTTCTCAGTACATCGTGAAGCCCTTCACCGTCGAGTCTCTCGAAGAGAAGCTCAAGGCAATCTTCAACAAGAAGAGCGCCTAGGAGGCGCACAGCAGACATGAGCCACGACCCTTCAAGCCGAAACAGCACCCGCATCTGCACCGTCGATGACCTGAGCCAGGCGCTGCGAGATCTGCTCGGTGCCCAGTCGCCGCACAGGCTCAAGATTCTGCAAGAGACGCTGCACGGCATACGAAGCGGGTTTGATCCTGCGTCTGTGACGATGTCTTCGACAAACATCCCTGACGCAATCTTAAAGCTGTCGTCAGTCCTGTCTGACTCAAGTGAGGCGAGCCATAAAGTTTTCGATCTCGTCGAGAGCCAGCACAAGATCGTGAAGCAGGGCGAGAAGCAGCTTGCAGAGCTTGAGCAGCTCGCGCAGGGCGGGAAGCTTGAGCCGGCCGCCGTGCTCTCGTTCGTCGCCAAGTACAGGGCGCTCAACCACGCCATGCAAGCCGTCTCGCACGACATTGTCCTCTCGCAGGAGTTCCAAGACCTGTGCGGCCAGAAGGTAAAGAAGGTGATGCGGCTCGTGTGCGACGTTGAGGTGTACCTCAAGGCGCTCCTTGAGCAGCTCAACGTGGAGCTGCCAAACCCAAAGAGCGCAGCCGAGCTAGAGGCAGAGCAGAGCGTTGACCAGGAGTCGACCGATGCGCTGCTTAAGGAGTTGGGGCTGTAGC
>CAZZJR010000022.1:0-36856 GCA_964654585.1 uncultured Bdellovibrionales bacterium | reverse complement strand
AAACACCCCCGGCTCCCATAAAGCTAAGCTCGTCCCCATCCGCAAGGCCGACAACAACTTCCAACGCGCCGAGGTAATTAAGCGCAACCGCGAGAAACGCACTCAGTACGGCCAGTTTCTGGTTGAAGGTGTGGCCCAGATAAATATCGCTCTAAAGCACGGCTGGAGAGTCCTAGCATTCCTCTACGACGGCTCGCGCTCCCTCTCTCAGTGGGCGCAAGAGCTACTGCGTACGCACCCAGCAGATGAACACTGGGAGCTCTCAACGCAGCTTCTCGCTCAGCTTAGCGAGAAGGACGAGCCCTCTGAGGTTCTCGCGATTATAGAGAGTCGTCGGCTCACGCCCGATGCGATAGAGCCGCGCGCAGATGGTCTACTGGTTGTGTTTGATCGGCCGAGCAGCCCCGGCAACCTCGGCTCTTCCATCCGTTCGGCCGATGCATTCGGAGCCCAGGGGATCATCATTACCGGGCATGCCGTAGACCTGTACGACCCGTTTGTTGTTCGGGGGAGCATGGGAGCACTCTTTGGGCTTCCGGTGACGACTGCACATTCGCACACGGAGGTGCTCGACTGGGTAACGAAAGCGCGAAACGCGGGCTTCCCCTACCGAGTCATCGGCAGCAGTGGCAAAGCCGAGGC
This sequence comes from uncultured Bdellovibrionales bacterium, assembly GCA_964654585.1. Lineage (GTDB taxonomy): Bacteria > Bdellovibrionota_C > UBA2361 > UBA2361 > OMII01 > OMII01. The sequence continues at coordinate 36,214 of CAZZJR010000022.1, read as the reverse complement.
GTCAGTGCACGAAGCCGACCTTAGTGGCCCCACAGTGCTCATTCTGGGAAATGAAACAGTTGGGATGTCGCGGGGCTACTGGGATATCTGCGACTCGGTCGTGCGGATCCCGATCGGCGGCGCGCTCTCCTCAATAAATATTAGTTGTGCCGCCTCTATCTTGTTGTATGAAATAACGAGGCAGAGGGCGGCTAAGAAGCCGTAGGAGAGAAGAGATGCGCGCAGAGAATATACTCGACACAGTCGGAAATACCCCTCACGTAAGGGCAAACCGAATTTTTCCAGCGTCCCACACGGTGTGGATTAAGCTCGAGCGCGCGAACCCAGGGGGCAGCATCAAGGATCGAATCGCTGTTGAGATGCTGCTCGACGCGGAGGCCAGCGGCGCCCTCAAGCCAGGCAGCACCATCATCGAGCCAACCAGCGGCAACACCGGAGTTGGGCTCGCCATGGCCGCTGCAGTAAAGGGCTACCGCCTGCTTCTTGTCATGCCCGAATCGATGTCGGTAGAGCGCCGCAAGATAATGGCAGCCTACGGAGCTGAGCTTGTTCTCACCCCTCGTGAGAAAGGCATGCGTGGCGCAATCGAGAAGTCGCTTGAGCTGCTCAAGGACACTCCTGGAGCCTGGATGCCGCAGCAATTCGAGAACCCGGCTAATATAGCTGCCCACCGACAGGCAACAGCGAATGAGATCGCTGCCGACTTCCCCGAGGGGCTAGACTACATTATCACTGGAGTAGGAACCGGCGGACACATCACCGGATGTGCAGAGATCCTCAAGGAGCGTTTCCCCAAGCTCAAAGTGTTTGCGGTGGAGCCAGCAGCTTCTCCGGTAATCAGCGGAGGCTCCCCCTCCCCGCACCCAATTCAGGGGATCGGCGCCGGTTTTGTGCCGAAGAACCTCCACACACAGCTTCTTGATGGCGTGATTCAAGTTACGAACGACGAAGCCTTCGAATTCACCCGCCGCGCAGCGCGCGAAGAGGGATTATTGATTGGAGTCTCTTCGGGAGCCTCCTTGGCTGCGGTAGCAAAAAAACTCCCAGAGCTACCAGCCGGGGCGACGATCCTGACCTTCTGCTATGACACTGGAGAACGATACCTGTCGGTCGCCAACCTCTTTCCGGAGCCATTGGTTGGCCCATAAGGAGCCGAAATCCGCCACGCGTTGCCCACTTAGGCCAATCTGAAGCCTACGGTGGTCGTCCGGTCCCTTCTCCCAGCAGCGCTAGGCGCAAGGTTCCTGCTGCTAAGCTGGTGCTAAACATGGTACGAAAGGGGCTCCCTGTCGTAGGAAGAGCTGTACGGAGTAAGTTCCCTTATGAAGCCGATGCCCCACATCATCACGTATATGACCCCCTTGCCTCACTCAATCGAGGCCGCGCGCTCAATTCATGAGGCGAAAGCCATCATGACCAGCGAGGGCATCAGGCACCTTCCGGTTGTGTCAGAAGGTCAGCTCGTAGGAATGCTTTCAGAGCGCGATCTCAAGCTGGCATTCGCCATCGCCGCCACAACTGAGTCTGAAGACGCGTTGACGGTAGGCGATGTATGCAACCTGGAAGCGTACATCGTTGAGTACAACACTCCTATCGACCAGGTGCTGGTAAATTTGGCGGAGCTGCGAGTTGGCTCTGCCTTGGTCACGAGAAACGGCAAACTAGTGGGAATCCTGACCACAACTGACATCTTCCGCAGCTTTGCGGAGATCCTCAAGATTGCGTACCCGGATGCTTAGGTAGCGCGAAAAACCGTCGGTTCTGCACTCTCGAAAACAAGTGCAGTCTGAAAGCAGACTGTAGTAGAGCCTAGCGGTCCTGCTCTTCGTCCTAATCTTTCTCCTGCACCTGCACCGACTCCTGCTCATAACCCTGAGGTCAATGTGGGCTGCCTACATTTGTGTCGCGATAGACGGACGAGGAATAGGACGAAGATGAGGAATCAAGTGCAAGTGCAGGATAAAGAGAAGGAGCAGGATTATGAACCAAGGGGGCGGTATTGACGCCCGCGGCGCAGAAACAGCGCTTCTACAGAGCAGGAGAGGCGCATTTTTGCGACGCCTCTATCAGCGACGGAGCTGGAAAATGGCAGTCTCTCCCTCCCCAAGCACCTCAATCCGCCCATCGCGCTTCAGCTGATCCAGAGCCGCCCGGATTTCACGCTCGTCGCCCGCCACAATCGGCCTCTCCTCTTCCTCGTGAACGACGATTAGGTTGTTGAAGTATAATCCATCCTCCGCCTCTGGGTGGCTGAGAGCATCTACAATCTGCTTCTTGATAGTATCTGGGCTCGACATGAATAGGCCTCCTGACAACTGGCTCGTCCGCCGCCAACTGGCACCCTCGGACTACCACCCACCGACAGTAGCGCAGTTGCCGAACGGAGGGCAGTAAAATAATTCCGGCTGGACGAGCCCCGCCCCTCCTTGCACTAAAACCACTTACTCAGGGACCCCGCGAATTTACTGGAGGTTGAACATTGACGTGAGGCCACGATAACATCCCGCCTGGATGTCCAACATTAACCCGACCACCTTCGCCCTCGCCTTGGCACTGCTGTACTTCGTCTGGCCTATTGACCTGGTGCCCGACATCTTCGGCCCTCTAGGACGAGTCGATGACCTGCTGATTCTCGCTTTAGTAGCCTGGCAGGCTTACAAGATGCGCAAACGGGCTTCGACCAAAGCAAATGAATGCAGCAGCGAAACAGAAGCTGTGACAAAGCCAAAAAACCCTTATGACGTCCTAGGGCTTGCACCAGGAGCCTCGCAAGACGACATCGACGCTCGCTACCGCCTGCTGGCGCAGCAGTACCATCCGGATAAAGTGAACCACCTAGGGGAAGAGCTTCAAAAATTGGCTCACCAGAAGATGCTGGAAATAACCGAGGCCTACAAAGCCATCACCGCCTGACTCTCCCATCGTCCCGGCACCGGAAAGATTCTCACTAACGACTCAACACTCGCTCAAGCCTTCAGCCCGATCCTGAGCACCTCAGAGCAGCCGCGAGCGCGGATGTTTACAAACCCTCGGGAGTTCAATCCTCTCCGAGCGTCCATTTGCCCCCTCCTGCGGAGGGCTCAAATGGCGCGCTCGATGTCGTGATTTGCCCGGCCTTGCTTGTTCCGCTTCTGCTATTCCCTCGCTTACGCGAGGGGCAGAATCGGCGCGATGCTCGCCAGCTCGCATCGCATTTCGATCACTCGGGAGTTCAATCCTCTCCGAGCGTCCATTTGCCCCCTCCTGCGGAGGGCTCAAATGGCGCGCTCGGAGAGGATTGAACTCCCGACCCCAAGTTTAGGAAACTTGTGCTCTATCCAACTGAGCTACGAGCGCGACCCTTTCACCCTACCAAAATCCACCTATGACGCCAACCGAATGGAGCTTTGGACGCGCTTCTGATTGCAAGACGGAGGGACACGCGGATGTTACGACAAAAACCTGTATTTACTGGCTTTTCGGATAGAATGTCAGCGGGTTAATGGCAGCCCAGTTGGCGTTTTCGTCTCGCACTCGGGTTTCAAAGTGTAGGTGTGGTCCGGTGGTGTCCCCGCTAGAGCCAACGTCAGCGATGTGATCTCCTTTTTCCACCTGGTCGCCTTTATCGACGTGATTGCGCCGGTTGTGCCCATACACCGTCATAATCCCATCTCCTTTCAGAACCACAACCTTGCCGTAGCGGCCCCATGAATCCGCAACAAGCACAACCACGCCGTCGTGAGCTGCAAGAATCGGAGTTCCCTCACGAGCAGCGAGGTCTGCGCCCTCATGGAAACGGCTCCATCGCCATCCGAAATGAGATGTCTGTTTCGCCCCTTTTACGGGCGTTCCTAGGTTGCCGATGAGGCTCTTGACGGGCGCAATACTAACCATGCGTAGCGATGCCTTAGGCTCCGAGGCCTCCGCTGTTGAGAACATTCGCGCACCCGAGGAGAGATCCACAGGACCTACTGAGGGAATCCGAAGCAGTTGTCCGATCTGCAGCTGTCGAGGGTCGTCAATCCCGTTGTGCTGCTGTATTTCGCTGGCTGGAACTCCAAATTTCTCGCCGATCTCATGCAGCGTGTCTCCCGCTACAACGATGTGCGACGATTCCTCACTCGACCTGCGCGAGGACGCGAGTAGGCCGCAGCCGACGAGCAGTGTTGCTACCGCGGCGCAGGGCAGAAAGCGACCGAAGAAACGGCTCATCAGCCTCCTCAGCGAAAATCTACCGGCTCAAACACAACACGTTTCATGGCCTCGCCGCTGCGCGTCCATGTTGCCAAGCGCAACACGCCTTCCCACGATATCGGTGCGACGAGAGTGCCACCCTCTGAGAGCTGATTCAGGGGAAGGTCTAGTTCATTTGAAACTGCGTACGAAACAACAATCGCATCGAACGGAGCTACGTCCTCCCAACCCTTCCGCCCCTCTCCGCGGCGCACGACGATCCCATGCAGCCCCAAGGTATCGAGCTGCTTGCGAGAAGCCTGCGCGACTGATGTGTTGTGCTCAAGCCCGAACACCTGCGCTCCCGCCGCTGCCATCACGGCACACAGGTAACCGCTGCCGAAACCGAGCTCGAGCACCCGCATCCGGCGGCGTAGCCCCGCGAGCGCCATCATCCGAATCTGAATCGAAGGCCTGGTGAGCCACTCGCCGTGCGAGAGCGGAAGGTCGATGTCATCGAGAGCCTGCTGCTCGGTGCATCCCTCCGCGAAACCTATGCGGGGGATCGCTGCGAAGGCTGTAAACACCGCTCGCTCGACGTCCTCGTTTAGGATAGCTGCTTCCTCAACGAGGCGCTGAACACGACGCACCCAGCGCGGGTCGCCTGTAAGGGATTTGGCTGCTTGCATAGGGCGGAACCAGGGAAAGGCCCTCTTTTGGTGACCTTGAGGGTACCTCTAGGACACCACGAAGACACTGTCTTGGAAAGAGAGAATTCGCCCTACTTGTGGACCGGCTGCGCGCCTAACTTCTGGAACAGAATAGGCGGCTGCGATAGGGGTGCCCCAACGAGCTTGGCCTCAACCGCATCTAACCACTGAACGCTGGTCGACTCTCGCCCGAAGGCTCCAACAATCTTGGAGGCAGCCCCAGGGATAAAGGGCAACAGCATTACGCCAAGACCGTGGATGGCATGCAACACGTAGTTGAGCGTTACCTTGGTAGCCTCCATGTCGGTCTTGCGCGAAGACCAGGGCGCCTTCTCGTCGACGTACTTGTTGCACTCGCGCGCGAACTGCATCACGCGCTCGAGCGCTGCCTTGAACGAATGCCCCTCTAGTTCGCGCGTCACATCATCAAAAGTGCTGCGCAGTCCAGCCTCCAGCGCTCGATCAAGGTCAGTAATCTTCGCTGCATCGATCTCCGGGACAGTCGGTCCACAGTGCTTAATAGTAAACGAGGTGATTCGATTCACGAGATTGCCGAGAGTGTCCGCCAGCTCGCCGTTATGGCGGAGCTCGAGGTCATCAGGCTTAAATACTGAGCGCGACTTCTCGGAAGCTATCGAGGTGAGGTAGTAGCGGAGAGAGTCAGGATCGCCGCCAGCTTCAAGGTAGTCGCCGATCCATACGGCTGTGCCTCGCGACTTGGAGATCTTCTCCACAGCACCGCCAGGTAGCTGCATATTAAAGAAGTGGTTAACTATGACGCCGTTGGGCCAGCGAATATTCCCATCAACCGCGAGCATCGCAATCCAGATGATGCAGTGAAATACTGTATTGTCCTCGCCGATGAAGTGGTAGATCTCGGCGTCCTTTGAGCGCCACCATTCGTCCGCCGCGGCTGCGGGCAGGCCTTCACGCTGGCAAAGCTCCTGGGAGAATGAGAAGTAGCCGATCGGGGCGTCAAACCAGACGTAGAGAACTTTTCCTTTTGCTTCTGGATCATCGAGAGGCACCGGTATGCCCCACGAGAGGTCCCGGGTCATTGCTCGCTTTACGAGCCCAGTGCTTAGCAAGCCAGAGACGTACGCCTTGGTCTGCTCCCGCACCTTGGCAGTCTCAAGCCAGCGCTCGACCTCTCCCCCAAACTTTGAGAGATCGAAGAACCAGTGCACGGTTTCCTTAACCACCGCAGGCTCCCCAGAGAGCACGCTACGCGCATTCTTGAGCGAGTCGACATCAAGTATCTTCCCGCAATTCTCGCACTGGTCGCCGTTCTGGTCCTGCGTGCCACAGAAGCCACACTCCCCCTTCACGTACCGGTCAGGAAGAAATGCCGCCCGTGCCTCGTCGTAGAACTGGCGCGAGCTCTGCTTCTCAAAGTAGCCCTTGTCGTAAATCCGCTTGAAGAACTGCTGGCTCTGGGCGGCGTGGAGCGGGCACACGCTTGTGCCGCTGTAGATATCGAAGCTGATCCCCATTCCGGCAAAGTCTTCAGCCTGCTTGGCGCGGTAGTAGTTCGCCACCGCCGCAGGAGTCTTCCCCTCCTTCTCTGCGGTGATCATAATCGCGACGCCGTGGTCATCAGAGCCACAGACGAATCGCACATCGGCACCGGCAAGCCGCAGGTACCGCACGTATATGTCGGCTGGGATGTACGCTCCACCCAGATGCCCGACATGAGGCCGGTTGTTTGAGTACGGCAGAGCCGCGGTCACCAAGACCTTGCGCTTTCTGGAGGCGGTTGCGGCAGCACTCATGGCGGTTACTATCCTTGAGAATGACCCTTTAGAATCACGAACTCCCGCCGGAAACCGGCTTGGGACTCGGGTATTCTTCGTAGTAGCATCATTAAACGATTGCGCAGCGGAAATGTAAAGCTGCCAAGGGGCGTTAGGCGGATTGTACGGGGCCGGGAAGCCCAAAAGCGGGATGAGCAACCACTACAAAACGTTGGGGGTCAACAGTGCGGCCACGGCGCAGGAGATACGCCGGGCGTACCGAATCCTGGCGCGCCGCTACCACCCCGACCTCAACCCAGGCGAGTCGAACGCAGAGACCTTCAAGCGGATAGCGCAGGCATACGCTGTGCTGTCGGATCCAGCACAGCGGCAGCAGTACGATGCTGAACTTGAGAAGAGCCGAGAGTCTTTCTCCTCAGCCTTCGACCGCGCTCACCGTGAGTACCGGAGACAACAGAAGTCGCAAGGTACCCCGCGAGAGTCGGAGACCCCAAGACCAAAACCACCACCAAAGAAGGAGCCTGCTCAGGAACCCGAGAAGACAAGAAGCAGTTCTGCCAAAAACGAGAGCCGCGTAAAACCGAAAGCGAGCCGAAGCTTCGATTTCTCCGAGATTACTGCGTCTTCGCGCAGCAAGCTTTCATCGCTGAAGAACCGTCTCCTGAAGCGGGGAGGCAAAGCCAAGCAGGCTGGCACTCAGGTATCCCACATCTCCCTGATGGAGGTGTCTGTGTCGATCTTCGACGCTATTCGAGGGGTCCGCCGCACCGTGGAACTTACAGACCCGAATGGGGAAACGAAAAAGATCTCGGCACACATCCCTCCAGGGGTGAGAACGGGAAGCATCGTCCGGTTCCGCCGCAAGGAGGACCCGACTGAGGAGGTTATTCTCATTATCCGCGTGGCACATCATCCCTGGCTCTCGATGACTTCGAAGGGGCTCACGATGGAGATTCCGCTCTCGGTCAGTGAAGCTATCCAGGGAGGCAAGATTCAGGTCCCGTCGCTTGGCGACCCGCTGCTCGTTACGGTTGAGGCCGGAGCCCAAAGCGGCAACGAGGTGCGGCTCAAGGGTCAGGGTGTGCGGTTAGCGGACGGCTCCCGCGGCGATCTCTTCATCCGTTTTATGGTGAAGCTCCCAGAGAATACGGGCGCATCTGGGCTCAAGGAGAAATGCGCAGAGCTCGCAGGCTACTATACGAGCAACGTGCGCCAAGGCCTGCCGCGGAGCATTCTCCATGACTAGTGTGCCGAACGTGGACAAGCGCCCCCTGGCGCCCGTCATCTTCTTCCTTTCTACTCTCGCCTGCCAGACTATCGCTGCAGGCTGTGCCATCCTCGCTTGGAATGCCTCATATTCAGCAACCGTCACCCTACTGGCAGCTTCTATGGCCGGCTGGTTGGTGGCCCGTTTCCTTAGGCTCTCTGTGCCGTGGCTGGTCCTCAACGCACTCCTTCCCTTTGGCGGGGCCTCGGCCTTAGCCACAGAGATCCCGGCGGGCATTTTCCTCGCCGTGTTTGCCGTGCTCGCCGCCACGTACGTCCCCGCCTTCTGGACTAGGGTTCCCTACTACCCGACACAGCGCGCAGCGTACGCCCTACTCCTTGCCGAACTGCCCACGGACCGTCCATTCACATTCATTGATCTCGGCTGCGGCTTCGGAGAATTACTGCAATTTCTGCATGCGCGTCGTCCTAACGGCACGTTTGTGGGAATAGAGATTGGCCCGCTGCCGTTCCTCGTGGCGAAGATTCGCTCTCTCACAAGGCGCTCGACATCGATTCGATTCCAGAGTATCTGGAGCTGTAACCTCAAAGAATTCGATTTTGTGTACGCTTTCCTTTCACCTGCTCCGATGGAGCGGCTTTGGGAGAAGGCATCCGCGGAAATGAAGGGTGGCAGCGTACTTGTCAGCAACTCCTTCCCGGCCCCCGCTGCACCGCAGGAGACCCTAGCGCTCCGTGACACACGAGGGTCATCGCTCTTCCTCTACCGAATGAGCGGCGGCGGTGCCCCGTAGGCTCAGAAATCACGCCGGCTGAGGGCTGCCGCGCCACCTCTCAAGATGGGCAGAAAATGCCGGGTGGCTCTCCATCTCTGCACAGAGCTGCCGAGACTCGGGGGTAGAGTTGGCCAGCCTTGAAAGCTTCTGGTAGACCTTTTCGGCGAAGTAGAGGTACGAAGCTTCAGGCGCTACCGCAGTCTCTTTTTCAAAATTCCTGCGGGCTTTTTCAGCAGACATCTTAATCTCAAGAGCTGTCGCTAATACACCAGCTATTGCCGCCGTGAAAATTCCTCCAATCAGCATGACCGTAGCGGATTCAGGATGTAAGAGCTGAAGAAGGAAGGACATCGGCGCCATAAGAATGGTCTGTTTGCAGTAGACCGTCAGCACCTCGCCGAACGAGGTCGGCGTCGAACCGGCCTCGTTTGCCTTCGCGAAGGGGTGCATCAGCCCACGAGCCAACGCTCGTATCGAATCGGCTGAAGGAGAGCTACAGAGCACCGCCAGCAAATGGTCGTATGACGAGCGATCGCCTCGCTCGACTCGGCTCATCACCTGATCCACAAGGCTGTTGAACAGCTGACCATCGCCGCGGCGCGAGAAGATCTCGATCCATGGCTTGAGCCATCCCTCCCCGGCCGCGTTGTGCGTCGAGAGCATTGCGAAGGGAGCGATGAAGCCTGATACGATTGCGCTAGACAGCTCCTGCTTGAGCGCGCTCTCCCCTAGCAGCTTGTACAGCTCCCTGTCGTGGACACGGGCGGCTTCGGTGGTGACAAGGGCTACGGCCGGCCAACAATCTTCCCCATCCTGAGCAAGGTACGAGAGCAATCCAGCAACCAAGGCATGCCTCTCTGCTTTTGTCTGAACAGACTGCAAGCCGTTGGTGGCGAGGTGCCCCCAGGCAATCGCTCGAACCTGAGGGCTTTCGAGAGTCTCTTCTAGAGACTTAGGAATTCGCACATCCTGACTTAACGAAAAATCCTTGCAGCGCGACAGAACGGGCGAGAGCTGCTCTGCGAAGAGCTGCCCTACCCGTACCTGCTTGAGCTGCGCTCGCGCAGCGTCAGGCGAGCGGATCTCTGCCTGCGCACCTGTCATCGACGACGCAGAGTTGCCCTGTGCGTCAGCTCCGTATGGATAGTCGTCTCGCGGGGTATGCATCATGCCGCGAAGTGTAGTCTACTCCAGCGAAATAATGGATTCTTGGCGGACGAAAAAACTCCTCAACGCTGATACTTCACGAAAAAGGGAACCATCTCGAACAGAAAGATTCCGATGCCGACAACTGGCTCTAGGCGCGCTTGGCCTGGGCCTGCGAGACCGTAACTACCCGCTCACGGCCCCTGAACTTCTCCCAGGCGATAACGACCGGCGCAACGATAAAGATCGTTGAGTAGCAGCCGAGCGCGATGCCCGCACAGAGGTAGAGGCTGAGGTCCTTAATGTCCCCCGTCCCGACGATGTACAGTGCGAGCGCCGAGAAAAGCGTCAGCACGTGCGTGATCACGGTGCGAGAGAGGGTAAAATTGATGGCTTCGTTTACGACGGAAGCTATATCGGCGTTCTTGCGCTTCTGTCGCTCTTCGCGCACGCGATCGAACACCACCACGGTATCGTTAACCGAGTAGCCCACAATCGTAAGCGCACCAGCCAGGGTTGCCATGCCGATCAGGTGCCCCGAAGCGATGTATATTCCAGTCGCGATCGTTACGTCGTGAAAAAGCGCGATAATCGAGCCAAGCCCGACCGCGAACTCGAAACGGAAAGCGATGTACAGCAGGATGCCGAGAAGACCGAGCCCAACTGCAATGAGCGCGCTGCGCTGAAGCTCCGCTCCAATCGTCGGCCCAACGAAGTCAGTCTTCTGAATCTGGGCCGCTGTCCCGAAGGCAGTGCCGAGCGCGCTTTCAACTTTCGCACGCACCTCAGTCGGATTCGACCCCTCTCCAAGCCGTATTGAGTACTCGTTAGAGGTCCCCTGGAATGCCTGCACCCGCGCATCTGGCAAGCCGTTAGCCGCTAAGCCAGCACGGATCTTTTCGCTGTCGAAATCGCCCTGGAAGGAGACTAGGAACTCGCTGCCCCCCAGGAAGTCCGTGCCGAACTTCTGGTTGCCCGAGGAGACGAAGACCCACACCGCCCATGCGACTGCGGCAAGCGAGATGAGAGCGCAGATGTAGCGCTTCCCCATGAAGTTGATCTTTACCGAACTAGAGATGAGCTCTCTCATGACTGCCCCCGCCCTTAAATCGAAAGTCCTTGCTTGCCCTTCAGCTCGAAGTAATCGAAGCAGAGGCGAGCAACGTACACAGCACAGAAGAGCGTTGTGGCGATTCCCACTGAGAGAGTTACCGCAAAGCCCCGAATAGCTCCTGTGCCGAAGTAGTACAGGATCCCGCCCGCCAACAGGGTAGTGATATTCGAGTCGAAGATCGCCCCGAAGGCCTTGTCGAAGCCCGTATGGACTGCAAGATCTCGGCTCGCCCCGTTTCGAATCTCGTCTCGAATACGCTCGAAAATGATAACGTTTGAGTCGACCGCCATGCCGATCGTGAGGGCCAAGCCCGCCAGGCCAGGCAGCGTGAGCGTCGCACCGAAAAGCGAGAGGCATCCCATCATTAAGACCGCGTTCAGCACTAGAGTTGCAACGGCTACAAAGCCCGACTTTAGGTAGTATACCACCATGAAGAGCGAGATCGTCCCGAAGCCGATGGCCATGGCTAGAAGCCCCTTCTTTACCGACTCAAGCCCGAGCGTCGGTCCGACCGTTCTCTCTTCTAAGATCTCAAGCGGAGCCGGAAGAGCTCCTGACTTCAGGACAACCTTCAGCTCTTTCGCCTCGTCCATCGTAAATCCACCGGAGATGGAGGCGTTGCCATCCGTAATGGGCTCTCGAATTACTGGCGAGGACGTCACAACTCCGTTGAGCACAATCGCGAGCTGCCTTCCGACATTCTCAGAGGTGATGCGAGCAAAGGTCTGGCCACCCGACGGCGTTAGCTTAAGCGATACCAGCACCTCACCTTTCTGGTCGATGTTGACGCGGGCATCCGACACAGCGTCACCGGTCATGAGAGCCTGATCTTCTACGAGCACGGTTTCACCAGTCTTCCCACGGAGAGAAACGGTTCCAACCGAGGAGGAGGCTCCGGTGGGAATGAGGCGGAACTCCAGCTTCGCCACGTTGCCGACGATTCGCTTTACCGCCTCTACGTCCGACACACCGGGCATCTGCAAGATAATACGGTCTTCGCCGGACCGCTGAATGAGGGGCTCTGCAACGCCAAAGGTATCCACGCGGCTACGGAGCGTTTCTATCGCTTGCTCCACGGCGTCCTTCTCGATCACAGAAACCATCTGCGGCGAGTAGCCGAAAACGAGCCGTTGTTGCCCCCCGTCGACCTCGGCCCTCAGGAACGAAAGCTCGCTGAACTTCTCGCTGACGATGGCTCGGGTCGGCTCCACTGATGACTCTGAGAGCAGGGTGACCTGCAGCGTGTTGTCCGGCTGCACGGACGACTTTATAACCGCAATCTTGCGCGCGCGGAGCTCCGCACGGATGCCGCTCAGGGTTGACTGGAGCCGGCTCTTAACCGCCTCCGCAGCCTTGACCTGATACACCAGGTGAACACCTCCGCTAATGTCTAGTCCAAGCGCCATCGGCTTCGTGAACCACTTCTCGGTAAAGCTGTCCCGTACAACAGTTGGCAAGAGCGACAGCACCGCTGCCGCTGTTACCAAACCAACGATCAGTGCTCGCTGCACGATATCTCTGCCCATAGCCCCTCGACCGATTTTTACGCTGCTGCCTTCGTCTCTTCCTTCTCGCGCCGCACAACGTGAGCGGTCTCAAGCTTGATGCGAACGTTCGGAGCGATCTCAAGTGTCACGAACCCTGCGTCGGTTCCCACCACGCGACCAACGATTCCCGAGGAGGTCACCACCGACTCTCCTTTCTTGAGCGTCTCAAGCAACGCCTTCTGGGCCTTCGTTTTGCGGTCCTGCGGTCGGATGACCATGAAGTAAAAAACGGCGTAGCAGATCACTATCAGCGGCGCCGTTTCAGAGAGAACTTGCATGAACGACTTCTGTACTGGCGCGTCGGCGCCCTGCGGAACGATGTTGTCGGCCAAAGCCTCCGCCGTGTTAACGACGATGGCCGCACAGAGCGAGGTAAGGATCTTAAGTTTCATAGGTAACTACCTGTTAATACACGAGTAGGGACTTAACACGAAGGGCGCCAAAAGGCACTACACTTTTGGCTGGAAATAGCGCAGAAACCGGCCTGGCTCAGCGCGCGGAGCCGAAGTAGCGCCTAACAACCGCCGGCGGATCGACCGGAATGGTGGCCTCTCGGCCCGGTCCGACGCTCGCAAAGCTTACCGGGCAATCAATCAACTTGGAGATCCCCAGCAGAAACTCCCGCACTGCTGCCGGTAGGTCATCCAACGAGCGCGCCGCCGAGAGGTCTTCACTCCAACCGTGAAATTCTTCGTAGCGCGGCTCCAGCTGCTGGTACTGGTGAACAAGCGCCGGAAGGTCATCAAGCTCAACCCCTGCAAATCGGTACCCCGTGCATACCTTTATCGTGCGAAGGCCAGTAAGCACATCAAGTTTCGTGATGACCAAGTTGTCAATTCCACTGATCCTCACGGCGCGGCGCAGGGCAACCACATCGAGCCACCCGCAGCGCCGCGGACGGCCGGTAACCGTGCCGAACTCGTGGCCACGGGCACGAATCTCGTCTCCAACCGCTGGCTCCATCTCTGTCGGAAACGGTCCCTCACCTACTCGAGTGGTGTAAGCCTTCGCAACCCCAAGCACAGAGCTAATGAGCTGCGGTCCAACCCCTACTCCTACCAGCGCAGCTCCGGCGATCGTCGACGACGATGTCACAAATGGATACGTCCCGTGAATCTGGTCAAGCAAAACTCCCTGCGCACCCTCAAAGACAACGAGCTCGCCTCGCCGTGACGCCTCGAACACGAGCTTGCTGCCGTTGGCAACGTACGGCGCAAGAATTCCAGCTTCCCGCTTCAGCGTTTCCCACACCGACTCGAAATCAACCTGCATGTCGCTCCCCAGCACATGCTTCAGGATCTGGTTCTTCTCTTCGACGTGCGCCTGGATTCGCTCCCTCATCAGCTCGGGCGCGAGGAGATCGGCGCAGCGGATGCCAGAGCGCTGGCTCCGGTCTTCGTAGGCAGGCCCAATACCTCGCCCCGTAGTGCCGATGCGGTGCACGCCACGCGCATGCTCGCGCGCCTTGTCGGTAGCTATATGGTAGTCCAGCACGAGGTGCGCGTCGCGATCGATGAAGAGCCGTTCAGGCGAAACATCCGCTCCGGCTTTTCTTACCCGTTCCATCTCTGCGATCAGCACCGATGGATTGAGCACGACACCTGCTCCGAGCAGGCACTTTACGCCCGGACGGAGGATGCCGCTCGGGAGGAGACTCAGGGCTGTCTTGACGCCATCAACTACGATTGTGTGGCCAGCGTTGTTGCCGCCCTGAAAACGCACCACCCAGTCAGCCCGCTCGGTGAGAACGTCGACTATCTTTCCCTTACCCTCGTCGCCCCACTGGGCGCCAACGACAACGATCGCCGACATACGCTCTCCTACGGAAACAGAGACCCGCTCAACTATACCGGAAAAGAAGGCAGGCGTCAGGCCGACTTTAGGCCAAGGTTGAGCTCAAATTGGAGCTTGCCATCTGGCGAGACCGAGAGGATTCCCTTCGTCTCCGCCTCCCCCTCAGCACCGTACAGCAGAATTCCAGGGATGCGCAGCAGCGGGGTGATCGCCGGATGGCTCGCACCCTCGCGCAGTGCCGTCCGTTGCCCGTTGTGAATCGCCGCCGCAAGAGCCCCGGGCAGCTCTACGCGAGGCACCTGGGGCAGGAGCACTGACCAATCGTAGAGCGACTCCCATCCAACTGACTCGAGCGCTACGGCGCTCTCGACGCTCAAATGTCCGGACCGTTCCCGCCTAATAGCAGCAGCCGCCCCGCCACATCCGAGAGCCTCTCCAAGGTCTCGAGCGAGGGCCCGGACGTAGAAGCCCGGGGAGCAGACCACCCGGTACGAAACCGTGTCAGGCGAAGCGGTCGGCTGTACCTCAAGAGCCCGAACTGAAACTCTTCGCGCCTCAAGCTCGAATTCAGAGCCCCGGCGCTGCAGCTTGTGTGCACGCTTTCCCCCAACCTTCACAGCACTCACTTTCGGAGGAACTTGCTCGAATTCACCGATAAACTGCCCCGCAACCCGCTCAATCTCTGAAAAGGGCGCTATCTCGGTGGTGGTGCCGAGCACTTCGCCAAAAACATCGTCGGTTGAGGTGCGAATTCCGAACCTGAAGGTCCCGCTGTACACCTTGTCGCCATCTGCCGCGTACGAGGCGACGCGGGTCGCTCCATTCACGAGGATAACGAGCAGGCCGGTGGCATCGGGGTCGAGTGTGCCGGCATGGCCCACCCGAGAGGCACCAAGCGCACGCTTAACACGAGCCACAACACCTGCTGAGGTCATCCCCGCTGGCTTGTCGATGAGAATTATTCCGTTACGCATGCCGAGCGGCGAGTGCTTCGGAGACTTTCTGCCGGAGCTGCTGCTTGAGAGACTCAAAATCTTTGCGCCAACGGAAGGCTGCCGCCGGCTTGTGCCCTCCACCTCCGAACGCCTGAGCGACTGCGGCAACATCGACCGCCCCGAGGCGCGATCGAAGGCTGACACGCCACATATCAACGTCTTGTTTGAAGAGAGCCGCAACGCGCACCCCCTCGATATCGCGAGCACGCTCGGCGAGGGAATCCGCGTCGAGCAGGTCTGCTCCAAGGCGCTTGAGCATCTCCTGAGTCACTGTGACCTCCGCGAACGCGCCTCCGTTGAGAATCGAGATATTTGTGAGAGCTTCAGCTTGAAGCCTGACTGCCGCTAAAGAATGGTTTGCGAAGAGCTCCTGCGTCAAAAGGTCAGGACGCGCGCCACGCTCCATGAGCTCAGCAGCCGTTCGAAATGTTTTCGGTGTCGTGCTCGGGTAGCGGAACGAGCCGGTATCACCGATAATTCCAGCCAGAAGACAAGCAGCGGCCTGTGCGTTTATAACACCCGCCCTACCAAGCTGCTGCTCCGCAGCTTTGAGGAGATCGAAGACAAGCTCTGACGTTGAGCTTGCGCCATCAACCACAAAATTCAAGTGCCCAAAATTTGTGTTCGAGTTGTGATGATCGATGTTGATGACTCTCGTAGCCGCCTGAACGTACGGGATTAGGGTGTCTCCGACTCGCTCAAGAGCGCCGCAATCGCAAACCAGGAGGATTTCGTCTTCTCCGAGCGGAGGAGGTGTTCCTTTCTCTACTTCCCGCGCGCCGGGAATGACCGAGTACCGCGGGATAAAGCCGCTCTCGTTGTACACGGCAACTGACACGCCGAGCTGCCTGAGGCCAGCAGCCAGACCACACGAGGAGCCATACGCGTCTGCATCCGGATTTGTGTGAGAAAGCACGACAGCCCGCTTTGAGGCCAGGATGGTATCGAGCACGTCACGAACAGTCTCAGCACTCGTCGTCATGGCGTCTCGGGTCCCTTTATCCTGCCCATCAGCCGCTCAACTTGCTCGACCGTGTCGAGCGTGTCGTCGTAGTAGAAGCGCAGGTGTGGCACGAAGCGAATGCCGAGCTGCTTCGAAATGATGTGCCGAAGGTGTCCCTGACCTGCCTCAAATGCTTCCTCTACCTCCTGGATGCGCTGCTCACGGTCCATGCCCGAGGTAAACGAAACTACCCAGTACACCTTGGCAAGACCGAGGTCCGGGGAAACCATAACGGAAGTAATAGTCACGAGAGTGAAGCGAGGGTCCGCTGTGTGGATCAGGTGCTCTGCCACCAGCTCCTTAATGCGCTCACCTATCTGGTATACTCGCCTGTTGCGTGCCATGCAGCTGCTCTCCGGAGGGATTACTCGAGCGTTGGAGCGATCTCCTTGTACTCGAACACCTCTACGACATCGCCGATCTTAACGTCGTTAAAGCCCTCAAGCCCAATACCGCACTCAAAGCCGGCCTGCACTTCGCGAACATCATCCTTGAAGCGCTTTAGGCTCGACATCTTCCCTTCGTGAATAACACGGTTGTCCCGCAGAAGGCGCGCGTTCGCGTTTCTGCGCACGAGACCGCCCGTCACGTAGCAGCCCGCAATAACGCCAATCTTGGGAATGCTGAAAGTCTCACGCACCTCAACGCGTCCGAGGCTCGACTCCTGCCGAATCGGCTCAAGCAGTCCAACCATCGCCTTCTTGATATCTTCAAGCAGCTCGTAGATGACGCGGTAGAAGCGGATCTCGACCCCGGACTGCTCAGCATCCGCCATGGCACGAGGCTCTGCTCGCACGCCGAAGCCGACGATGATGGCACGTGAGGCTATGGCGAGCTGGATATCACTCTCGTTGATGCCCCCGACGGCGGAGTGCAGCACCCGAACCTTTACCTTCTCGCCGGACAGCTTCTCGATCGAGTCCCGAACGGCCTCGACAGAGCCCTGCACATCCGCCTTGAGGATAACGTTCAGCTCCTGAACCGCTTGGCTGCTCGCTCGCTTTGCAAACTCCTCAAGGCTGATCGGTCCGGCAGCAAGGGATCGCTGCTCTTGCTGCTTCCGTTGTGCACGGTTCGATGAAACTTCACGCGCGTCGGCTTCGCTCTCCATGACGATAAAATCATCACCTGATTCCGGCATGCCGTTCAGGCCGGTAATCTCAACCGGCACCGAAGGACCGGCAGACTCAAGCTTTTGGCCCTTGTAGTCAGACATCGTTCGAACACGGCCAAATTCCGAGCCGCTGACGAATACGTCTCCGACCCGCAGCGTTCCAGCCTGAACGAGCACTGTAGCCACGACACCGCGACCACGATCCTGACGGCTTTCAATGACCGTTCCCTTGGCACGACGATCCGGGTTCGCCTTAAGCTCCTTAACCTCTGCCAACAGCAACAAGCCTTCCAGCAGCTCCTTGATACCGTCACCCTTGAGCGCCGAGACCGGGAAGAACATGGTGTCACCGCCCCAATCCTCGGGCTGTAGGCCATGTTCGGCGAGCTGCGTACGAACCTTGTCCGGATTGGCGTCGGACTTGTCCATCTTATTGACGGCAACGACGATCGGAACCTTCGCGGCTTGGGCGTGATTGATCGCCTCCCGAGTCTGCGGCATCACGCCGTCATCAGCAGCAACCACGAGCACCACGATGTCCGTGACCTGGGCACCTCGCGCGCGCATAGCCGTAAACGCAGCATGACCTGGTGTGTCGATAAACGTGATCTCTTTCCCGCCCTCTGTCGTGACGCTGTACGCACCGATGTGTTGGGTAATACCACCCGCTTCCTTGGCCGCGACCGACGAACTGCGAATCTTGTCGAGAAGCGAAGTCTTGCCATGGTCGACGTGCCCCATCACCGTGACAACCGGTGCCCTAGGCTTAAGATCCCCCTCAGCCTCCTCGGCAACATCTTGGATGATATCCTGCTCGTTGAACTCAACGTGCTTCACTTCGTACCCGAGCTCATCTGCAACGATTTGGGCTGTGTCCTTGTCGATGGCGTGGTTGATAGTTGCTAGAACGCCGAGGCTGAGGAGCTTTGCTATTACCTCGCCCGACTTCAGGCTCATCTGCTTCGCCAACTCACCGACCGTAATGGAGTCGCCGAGCTCTATGACACGCTTTGCCACCTTCGGCTTCTCAGCCTCGCTACCGCGCGATTCCTCATCCTGGCCCTTGCGGTTCCTTGGCTTCGACCGACGTACCTCTCGTCCGCCGTAATCGAGCAGGTCCACGCTGCTGATCTCGCGTTTGCGGCCCTTCTTAAAGCCTTTCTTCGGCTGGCCCTCCTCCTCGTCGATAACTACCGGACGCGCTGGGGCAGCGGCTGCGCCTTTCACCGGCCGCTTCGCCTCTACGGGCTTAACAACTGTGCGTCGCTGCGGGAGGTCGATCTTCCCGAGGATTTTTGGCCCTACTGTCGCCTTATCAGCAACGTCTGCGGAGCCAGCTTCGACAGCCTCGGGAGCGCTCTCCTCTGCCGCTTCAACCGCTCCCGCTACCTCTCCACCCTCAAGGGCTGTTGTTTCAGTACTGACCGTTTCAGATGACGTCTCGACGTCTGTTGACTCCTCCTCTGGCCCCTGGCTCAGGTCTCTAGCAGCACCTCCATGCGACGAGGAGGAAGCAGTCTCTGACGCGCTTGAGCGCTGCTGCTCCGCATCCACGGAGCGACGGCGACGAATGACATCGCCAGAACGCTTCTCAACAACCGCCTCAGTCGCGCCGGTCACCCTGTCAACTCGGCGAGTGACCGTCTCAGAGTTGTGGCTCTTCGGTGTGCCCATCGCCTGACGGATGAGCGCACGACGAATCGCATCAGCCTCGTCGGCGTCGAGCGAGTGAGAGTGGGAGCTCTTTCCCTTGAAGCCCAACTCCTGGGCCTTCGTGAGGACAACTTTGTTATCGACTGCCAGCTCTTTCGCTAATTCGTGAATTCGTATCTTTGACATGTGTTTCTTGCTCTACTTGAGCTTACCTTTCGCCGTTATCGGCCATCTCTGCCATTCGGCGTTCCGCCCAAAAACTTACTACTAACCACTCCGAACGCTGCTCAGCGTTTCCGGCCGAGACCAAACCGCCCCAGCGGCTTAGCCTTGGCGGCGGTCGGCTCGACTGGCAACTCGCCTCGCAGCGTGCCCATCAAGTCGTGTGCAGCGCGCCGAATATCCTCGGCGCGTACTGAGCCCTGCGCCGCCCGCAAGGCCCTCTCCCACCTGCCCGGCTGCGCCATCTTGCTGGCGCAATCGAGGGAGCGGTGCACGTAGCCGCCCCGGCCCGGGAGCTTCTGATCAAGATCCAAAACCGGCGCACCGTCGCGCAAAACCACCCGAACAAGCGAGCTCTTCGTCCCTTTCGCGCGGCATACAACACACGTGCGCTCCTGGCCGACCAAGCTCCCTCCTTTCAGGCAACTAAACCTAGAGACCCGGAGCTGGGCGGACACTTCCCGTTCGCAAGAAGTTCTCCACCGCCGCACGAATCTGCGCGATGTCTCCCTCCTCGATGCCACTCACCTGCTTCAGAGCCTCATCTTCAGCCTCAACGACTGCTTGAATTGTCTTGAACCCTGCCCCAACTAACATCTCTCGGATATCCGCTGGTATTGGCAGGCGCTCAAGGTCGGAAACCGCATCGCCACCAACTTCTGCCACCTGGTCAAGCAGGTCGCCCATCTTCTCAGCATAATCCTTCGCTGAGCGGTGGATCTCCGAGGCCTGATCCTGGCTAAGCCCCTCTACCTCGAACAGCTCCTCAAGTGCCGCATCAGCGACTTCACGAACACTGCGGTAGCCGTGCTGGAAGAGAAGCTCTGCATGCATGAAGTCGATATTTGGGATGGAGCTGAGGGCAGCACGCGCGCGGCGAGCCTCTTCCTCAGCAACAGAAACGCTTCGCACGTCAAGGCGCCAGCCCGTAAGCTTGCTCGCAAGCTTAACGTTCTGACCACGGCGGCCGATCGCGAGCGAGAGCTGGTCGTCTGGAACGATAACCTCCATCGAGTGCTGGTCCTCGTCGACAACGACACGGCTAACCTCTGCCGGCGAGAGAGCTCGCGCAACGAACGACGGCTCGTCTGGCGTCCAGGTGATGATGTCGATGCGCTCTCCGCGCAGCTCCTGAACAACCGCCTGCACGCGAGAGCCCTTGATACCAACGCAAGCTCCAACCGGATCAACGCTCGGATCGCTCGAACTGACGGCGATCTTGGCGCGCTCACCTGGCTCGCGGGCGACAGCCTTGAGCTCAATCACGCGATCCGCGATCTCCGGAACCTCAAGCTCGAAGAGCTTCTTCAGCAGGTCTGGATGGCTGCGCGTGAGGACGATCTGTGGACCACGAGCTGATCGGTCGACGTCGAGAATCATGCCACGCAGCCGGTCTCCAGGGCGGTAACGCTCACGAGAGATCTGCTCACGCTTCGGAAGGATGGCCTCAGTACGGCCAAGGTTGACGATGATATTGCCGCGCTCGAGACGGAGCACGATACCGTTAATGAGGTCGCCCTTGGAGTCCTTGTACTCCTCGTAGATAACTCCGCGCTCGGCGTCACGCACCTTCTGCATGATGACCTGCTTGGCGGTCTGGGCGGCGATACGGCCGAGCACCTCAGTGTCCAGCTTCTTTCCGAGCTCGTCTCCGACCATTGCATCGGGATCAACTGTCTCACGAGCCTCAGCTACCGAGATCTGGGTGTCCGGGTCCTCGACGTTGTCAACGACGACCTTAAACTGCACCACCTCGATCTCACCTGTCTCCTCGTTGAGCTTGGTCTCGAGGTTCAGGCTGTGGCCGAAGTGCTTGCGCGCTGCAGAGAGCATCGCGGACTCAACGGCTTCAATAAGCACCTGCTTATCGATACCCTTATCGCGGCCCATCTGGCTAAGAATCGCGTTCAGGTCAAAGTTTGCTGACATAGCATTACCTCATCTTTTTCTCTCACCACGGGGCTTCTTTCTCCTTGCGCCCCGAAGCTTCTCTAAAACTTAAAGTCCACTCGGGCGTCTTTGACGTCCCGCAGGCTTACATGTACCGCTTCGTCCCGCTCCTCGATCTCGAGGCGCAAGGACTCGCCGTCTGCAGCGGCGAGCATCCCTGTCGCCACTCGATACGAGCCGCTCTGCTCGCGGAACTTCAGCCGAACACGCTCTCCGACCGCCCCGCAGAAGTGCTCCGCCCTGCGGAGCCTGCGGTTGATGCCAGGACTTGACACCTCAAGCAGACATCCTTCAGGAATCAAGCCTTCCTGCTCGTCGACGTCGAGGATGCGCTTCGCAACGCGTGTGCAATCCTCAAAGGACACCCCCGTCCTGCGAGGATGCTCTTCATCGCCTTCGGCCTGCGGCTCCTCAACTGGTACCGGCTCAGCTGGTACCGGCTCAGCTCCCTTCGGCCGATATATGTACACCCGCAAGACTCCGCCGTGCCCGCTCTCGCCACCGCCTGGAAGATCCATGTCGAAAAGCGTAACGCCCTCCTCTTCTGCTATCTTGCTGATAGCCCCCCAGAGGGAATTGGAAATCGGATTGAGGGCGCCAACTGCCATACGGAATCTTTCACTGCTCCTGCACCTCCAGAACACGCCGAGACAATCGTGCCTCAAGACTTTAGGACTACCCCCCAGCAACTTACCTGTTTGAACGCCGGACTCTGGACGAAACCCATGCGTTGCCACCGATAGCGTGACCCTGAGAAACCACTCGTTATCAGGATAACGTTGCAGCCACAGGAACTGCGGCTGCCCAGCGGGGGATCCCACTGGAATTGAGGGAGGGTACCATAGAGAGAGGGCTGCTTCAACTCCGGGGGCGTCGCGGCGGAGCCCGCCTAAGCATTCTAAAAGACTGGGCAGTATCGCCTTTTAGGGGAGCAACTGGAAGTGCGCAGGCGCAAAAGCATCCGGGTGATGGAAGTCCGGCTCCACGGTGGGAACAGGTTGAGACGAGAAGAATAAACGCTGAGGTTTCTGGGTTATCCCTGACACGTGCAGTAACGAGCTCTCCGAAAGATCTACTGCGAGACTCGACAGGTCGACGCCAAGCAGCGCTCTCCATCGGCCCTCGCCAACCTCTGTCCGAATGATGGGATCGAGCATCTCTGGCTGCTTCACCTCGCGGGTCCTGTACGAGCTGAGAACAACGCTCCACCAGGCACCTCCTGGGCTCACATTGAACTCTTGGTACCGGCCCGAACTCTCCTTGATGAAGACTTCCGCCACATCGCGCTCCCACAGCCCCTCGACGAAGTCTCCAGCAGCGTGCTGCCGATCAAAATCCGCCCCGCCCGGCGCAGAGGCAACAAACCAGAGCCTTCTCGGGTCGCGCACGATCAGCCACTGCAGTGGGTACGGAAGTGAGTGTCCATCCCAACTGAGCGGCTCGGATTGAGTCGGCAAGTGGCTGAGCTGTTCCGGGACGAGCAGCGCCCTGGATTCGGCGACCGTAATGCTCACGCTGAGCCCCGCGACCCTGGCCGCACTATCTCTTCGAGCATACGCGCCTCACGCAGGTACGCGTCGACGAGCAGAATGGCATCCTGCGCGCGCTCGAAGGCGAGACCGAGAGCCGCTTGCGCCATGAGCAGTGGGGAGTTGTGGTTAGCCAACCACGACTCTCTGCGCGAATCCCAGGCAAACGCTTCCGGAAGGATTCCGCGCGGAATCGTGAAATTGCGGTCTTTGCCCGCTACGTGCAGCACGGAGACCTGCGAGGTAATGAACGAGAGCGACCGCTTGAGGTGCCTATCCGCGTACAGAAATGACTCTATCTCTCGGGCACCTGAATCCACGAATCGTCGGTAGAAGTACGCTGCAAGAAGCGGGTCAAAGAGGCTCCACTCCGCAGGGCGCATAGCGCCTGAACGTGCGGCAAACTCGCCCTTGTCCTCTGCGTTGCGGTTGTAGTGGTAGTCCTGCCCTACGTATCGGTCTGGCCCCTCAAAGGCATCGCGCTCCCAGCGACGGAATCCAACTTCGCCCATGTTGCGATACACCGTGCGCAGGATTGTGTTCTGCCGCTCTAACGAGAGGCCGCAATCAAACGGATACAGCAGGAGCATCATCGCCGAGTCGACCGGCCTCCGGTCACACTCTGTGGCGAGGCCTTCGGTGGGGATTCGGTTGTTCACCGTCTCTAGGCAGCGCCCGAGCGTCTCCTCAACTTGGGCGCGGAATGTGCGTGGGTCCTGGCGGCCACTGTACTCGACCGGCAAACACCCCCACCCTTCCCTCTCGTGGAACTCCACCGCCTCGCGCAGCGCTGCGACAACGATTCCAACCGACGTTGCCCGCCTCCACTCACGAACATCCTCCCATGGACCGTAGTCGAGCGTGTCGTGCACACCTGCTCCGTAGAACATCTTAAGCGCGGCCGGAAGGATCGAGTCTGTGGCAGAGCGATCTGGGTCGAGGAAGCGAAGATCGAAAGGTCCGCCCTCAGACTGCTCTCCGTTCTTCGCGGCATTGTTAGCGAAGCGGTAGGGAGCCCAGACCATAGCTCCGAGCGCATCGAGCTGTTGGTGCCCCCAGTCGTGGTTACAGAAGCCGATCTCTCCACCAGCTCCGATTGAAAATTTAATGTGGGGGCCGTCATTCCCTTCAATGAAGCGTCTGCGTCGCTCCTCCATCGGCCCCCAGTGAAACTGCAGAATCTTCCCTCGATGATGCTCGCTGCCGGCAAAACTCCAGAGGTTCCTGACAATCTGCTCCGCCTTATCAGAGAAACCCGCACGATTGAGCGCAGCCGCGGTGATGATGCTGTCGCGCGCCCACATGTTTCGTGAGTAGTCCTCAGCGTGCCCGGATTCTTCGTAGTGAAGGATGTGGTTCTGCACAGCCGCGCTGATGGCTCCTGTCTTAAATCCGATCAGCGAAAGGTCGAGCATCGGATGAGCTAAGATCTGGTGCAAATCGCTAATGCCTAGGGGCCGGCTTTTCCGAATGAACCGCTCGAACGGGTGCCCGGTGATGAGCTGCTCACTCAGCGGGACAGCCTTGAGGGGAGGCAAGCCGCACTCTGAGAACGGCTGGAATGCCTGGGGCGAGAAGAGTCGAAGCGGCTGTGGGGCGTCGTTGTTTTGGGGCTTCAATAAGCCCTTGGCTAGGTCGCAATGCCACTGCGAATCGGATACGGCTGAGGACAACCTTCGGGCGATCTCAAGCTGGGTCATGCAAAAACCAACCTCCAACCAAAGCCAACGGGACCCTCAGGTTAGCTATTGGTTAGCTTCCTACAAAGAGGTGATTTTCCTTCATTGAAGTAACTATCTATTCTCGCGGGATTTTTTCTGCGCCACGCTACCGATAGAAGAGTCGCCCGGGTGGATTAAAACCACCGGACGCCAAATGTACCCTGTTAAAAGCTGGAGCCCTCTGCTACTTTCCGAACGGTGTTTTTACCCTTGGTCTGTTCCGGCTTCAACCTGCCTCTTAGGCGAGTGACGCGGGGAAAGACGTTTTGACCAGAAGGTTTTCTTTTTAGGTCGAAAGGAGGTCTGCCATGCGAAGCGTGTCGCGCTTTCGCTCAGCGAGCGTCCGTTGTTGCCCGGTTTGCCGCAGAGATGCCGTGGGCAGTCAGGACGAGTGTTGCTCGCCGATTTGCTCAGAGCGCCTCGATGATGCCCGAACCAGCATCGGTTGGATTCGTGTTCAGACTACGGACCTGCGCGCTGATTTATACGAGCTTGAGGAGAACCTCGGGCGAGTTCAGCTGAAGCTAGAAAAGGTGGAGCGATTGTTCGCCAGGCTTGACACCGGTTGGTGGCGAGCCGTCGGGCGAGGAGCATTCGCCAAAGCGAATGCGATTGGAACGTTGGCGCGGGCCACTGAGAAACGGCTGCGGCGCCTTGCGAAGCTTCACCGTCCTCTTGAGAAAAAATGGAAGGTTTTGAAGCCCAAGGTCGTTGAATCTGAGAGGGAACTCGAAGAGCTTGAAACGATCCTGCGGCAATCCTGTTAACCGTGAAGAGGTGGCGCAATCCATTCCTCACGGAATGGTCATTACGTCACCCTCACTCTCAGTGCGCCTTTCGGTGCTCCCGGCGGCACTGACTCCGACCTCAAACAAGCAACGCACTCACTGACGAAGATCAGCGACCATATCAAGCTCTCCAGGGCACACTTCTCTCTTTATCCGGAGGGCTATGCCGAAAACTTGGATCCTCGTTGCCAGCCGCGACCAAGTACGCCTCTTCGAGCGTGAAGGTCTGGGCCGGCTCTCATTGCGATGGGATGTCGGCAATCCAGCCGGACGCCTCAAAAACCAAGATATTGAGAGCGATCGTCGCGGCGCAAGCACGGACAACCGCATGCGCGCCCAGCAGAGCTACAGC
Source organism: uncultured Bdellovibrionales bacterium (assembly GCA_964654585.1). Taxonomy (GTDB): domain Bacteria; phylum Bdellovibrionota_C; class UBA2361; order UBA2361; family OMII01; genus OMII01. The sequence goes on along the minus strand of CAZZJR010000022.1, from coordinate 10,667 downwards.
ACTGAGGAGGAGCCCCGCGACCGGCTGCTTCGGGATTTCTTCCGCGAGACCTTGGCGGCTGTTGAGCTAGACTTCGTAAAAGAGCGCGTCGATAGAGTGGTGATTGCCGCTGAGCCTCGGTTGCTTGGCATAATCCGCGAACTCCTGCCTAACGCGCTGCAGCGCGCGCTCTCGCAAGAGATCCCGAAAGACCTCTGGCACGAGCAAGCAAGAGAGATCGAGGGTCGCCTGACAGTACCGCCCGTCAAGGGACCGTAGCCTCTAGGCGATGTGAAGGTCGAGCCGAAGCTCCTCGGGCTCCAGTGTTGCCGGCCGTGAGCAGCCCCTCAAAACGCTGGAGCATCCTCCTATCACCCCACTGAGAACGAGGATCCACACAGCGAGAAGAAGTAGCCGCCTGGATGTACGCCGTTCGTGAAGGCACGGAGAGGTGCGGTCGCTCGTCATGGCCCCCGTGTAGTACTCAAGCCTTCTCGTGGCGCAGGCGCGGCAATCCAAGAACTCGCTCCGCGATGATTGACCGCTGAATTTCGGAGGTGCCCGCCGCTATCGTCCTGCCGCGCGAGTAGAGGTACCGGTGCACGTCGTGGGCGGCTTCTCCGTGCTCCTCGCCAAACGCCGCAGCAACACCGCGAAGGGAGAGCGCGAGCTTGCAGAGCTGCTGGAAGGATTCGCTCCACAGGAGCTTGTCAATCGACCCCTCCGGACCGGGAGTTTTGCCCTTCGCGTAGGAAAGCAGGTGAGAGTAGGCCAAGGCACGCGTAGCGCAGGCAGCTGTGATCGCGTGCGCAAGCTTGACTGCATCGCTTCCCGATACCCCTGCTCCGAATCGCCGCAAGAGTCCGTTGAGCGCCACCTCCGACTGAAGCTGACGCGAAAACGTCAGCACAACCCGCTCGAACATGAGGGTTGAAATCGCGATTCTCCAGCCATCTCCCGGGCTGCCTACGAGGTTGTCCGACGAGACAAAGACGTCGTCGAAGAAGACCTCGTTAAATTCCCTGTCCCCGCTCGCCTGGCGCAGCGGCCGCGTTGTGATGCCCTTCGACTTCATGTCGACGAGCAGGTACGAGAGCCCCTCGTGCTTCTTCGGGGAATCTGCCGTTCGGCACAACACGAAACACCAGTCCGCGATGTGCGCAAAGCTTGTCCATATTTTCTGACCTGTCAGGCGGTAGCCGCCCTCAACGGAAAGCGCCCGGGCGCGCACTGCCGCTAGGTCACTTCCGGCACCGGGCTCTGAAAATCCTTGGCACCAGATCTCATCCCCCGTCAGAATACGCGGCAGAAACCGCTTGCGCTGCTCATCCGAGCCGTGCGAGATGAGAACCGGCCCCACCATGGTTAGGCCAAAGAGCCCAAGGATTTGCGGAGCAGCGACCCGCACCAACTCCTCCTGCACTATCGCTTCTTCAACGAGCGTTAGTCCTCTTCCACCGAACGCTTCAGGCCAATGAGTTCCGATCCATCGCCCGGAAGCGAGTTGCGCCTGCCACTCTCGCCCGACCCTCTGAAACTCTTCCAGCGACGTTTCGAGTGGCGCCGCCGGAGGCGGATTTTTGTCTAGCCACTCCCTCAGCGACGCACGGAACGCTTCACTTCTCTCTGATAGGTCTAGCTTCAGCACTGTTGGGCCGTTGCAGGCGACATGCGCAGTTAGAGTTTACGCCAGGAGTGATTAAGGCGCGTGAGCAGCTCATCCGCTTCCGGAGGGCCCCAGGTGCCCGCCTCATAGTGCCCCAGCGGCGGTGCATCAGGCGAACGCCATGCATCAAATATCGGCGCCAAGAGATCCCATGACTCCTCGATCTCGTCATTGCGGGTGAAGAGCGTTGGATCGCCCTTCATCACGTCCAGCAGCAACCGTTCGTACGCCTCCGGCGAGGCAACGCCGAACGAGCTGTCGTAGGTAAAATCCATCTCAACCGGCCTGACTCGCAGTCGCGGTCCGGGCGGCTTCGAGCTGACGCGCAGCGACATCCCCTCGCGCGGCTGAACCTGAATAGAAAGAACATTGTGCTCAAGTTCTCCTACGTTCCGTCCCTTAAAGAGAGAGTCCGGGGCCTTATTGAAGAATATCGTAATCTCCGTAATGCGCTTCGGAAGCCGCTTGCCTGCCCGGATGTAGATCGGAACTCCGCTCCAGCGCCAGTTGTCGATCTCAAGCTTGAGTGCCACAAAGGTGTCCGTGCTCGAATCTGCCGCCACACCTTTCTCCTCGCGGTAGCTTGGCACCTCCTCGGCACCGACCCGCCCCTTGCTGTACTGGGCGCGGACCGTATTGCGCTTTACCTCTTCAAGGGTCATGCGCTTGATCGACCGCAGCACCTTCGCCTTCTCGTCGCGAATGCTGTCCGCGTCGCTCAGCGATATCGGAGGCTCAATGCAGAGCAGCGCGAGCATCTGCAGCACATGGTTCTGGACTATGTCTCGCAGGATGCCATTTTGGTCGAAATAGGCGGCACGATTGCCGATGCCGATGTCCTCGCACACTGAAATCTGGATGTGGTCAACGTACTTACGGTTCCAGAGCGGCTCGAAGATACCGTTCGCAAATCGGAAGACGAGAATGTTTTGCACCGTTTCTTTGCCGAGGTAGTGATCGATGCGGTAGATTTGCTCCTCTGCTAAGCTCTTGCGAAGAACCGTGTTGAGCTCGCGCGCCGACGCCAAGTCGTGACCGAAGGGCTTCTCGACCACGACAGATGTCCTGCGGCTCGACTTGCCGTAGTCTTCAATCAAACCCACTTCTTTAAGGTTCGAGGCGATCGGCCCAAAGAACTGAGGGGCCATCGCAAGGTAGTACACGTAGTTGAACTGCTGGTTGCTTGCAGCACAGAGGCTCTCCATTCTGCTCTTGAGCGCCTCAAAGTCCCCAAGAACCTCACCATTGCACGGCTGGTAGTGCAGATTCTTCGCAAATTTCTCCCACACTGCGGGGCTGATTGGGCGCCGCGAGTACTTCGTAACGCCCTCGTGCACCTTTGCGCGAAACTCCTCGTCACTCAACTTAGAGCGGGAAGAGCCGATGACGATAAAGTTTTCGGGCAGGTACTGATCTTCTGCCAAGTTACAGAGCGCCGGAATGAGCTTACGGGATGTCAGGTCCCCGCTCGCTCCGAAGATCACCAGCAGCGTTGCAGGCGGCAGAACGATTCGGGACTCTTGGTCTAGATCTTTAGAATTTGGCACGTTGCTTCCTCAAATGAAGTACGACTAGATCGCTTTCCTTTTTGCGTCGATTGACGCTAACAGCTCCTTGTATGAATCCGCGAAGCTCTTCACTCCGGCAACCTGAAGGTCGCGAAGCATGGCATCGAAGCTTAATCCGAGGGTGCCTAGGCGTGCCACGAGAGCTTCTGCCTGCGCGAGCCCCGCGTGCAGCCGCGGCTCGATTGTCCCACCCGAAAGCAAGGCCTTCACTGTAGCTGGCGGCATCGTGTCGACGGTATCGCGTCCCGCCAGCTCCTCCACGTACATCACGGCCTTGAAGGCTGGGTTCTTGGTTCCTGTGCTCGCCCAGAGGGGACGCTGAACACGAGCCCCCTTTTCCCTGAGCGACTTGAACCTTTCAGAACCGAAGAGCTTCTCAAAGCTGGCGTAGGCGAGCTTTGAGTTCGCCACTCCAATCTTTCCGAGCAACGTATCCTTGTCCGCGGCCGTCGCCTTACCCTCTTTCAGTAATCCATCAAGAGCCTTCTCAACGCTCGAATCAACGCGCGAGACGAAGAAACTGGCAACTGAGGAGATATTTTTCAGGCCCTCGCCTCGTGCTGCCCGCGTCTCGAGGGCTGCGATATAGGCATGCGCAACCTGCTCATAGACCTGCGTCGAGAAGATCAAAGTCACGTTGACGTTAATCCCCTGCTCCAAGACAGCCTGGATCGCAGGAATGCACTCAGGAGTTGCCGGGATCTTGATCATGATGTTCGGGCGGCTGAGCTTCTTCCACAGCCGCACCGCTGCCTCGACCGTGCCTTTGCCGTCAGCGGCGAGGTATGGCGATACCTCGATACTGGCATAGCCGTCGCCCGAGCCCGTCGCCTGGTAGATCGGGAGGAGCAGGTCAGCCGCGGCCGCGACGTCTCGCACCATCAGCTCCTCCGAGAGAGCCTCTGTCGAGAGACTCTTTAGCTCGGTCTGCTTCATGTCTTCGTCATAGTTGTTGGTGTCGGCGATAGCCTGCTTAAAAATGGTGGGATTGCTTGTCAGCCCCGACACTCCCTGGGCGATCAACGACTCAAGCTCCCCAGACCTCAAGACATCTCGCGAAAGGTTGTCATACCAAACCGACTGGCCAAGCTCGTTCAAGGCCAAGATCTGCGGGTTTTTGTTCGTTGCCATCGGTCAGTTCTCCAAATTGACTGAGTAGTCCCGAGGATATACTTGATTTTCAGAGTTTGCGAAATGAAAAGAAAGGGCTGGAAACCTTCCCAACTCGCCGCATTTACACGGAAACCAATGCCACTGGCAGCGCTTGGACTTCGCTGCTCGAAATCCGTCCCCGCAGCCTACGAACGAACAATCCGCGGGATGTCCATCGCTCCGGGGTAGCTCAGCAGGTTGCGTTTTCTGTTCCGATAGAACTGGTAGGTTGTCGTAATGCAGTGAACGGCGTACGGAATACCGTTAACGTGGCATATCTCATCGCCGTAGTACGTCGGAATCGGCCGCTCAACGATCCTAAAATTACGTTCTGCCATCGCTAGAATTATCTGCGTGTCGAAGTGCCAGGTATTCGTGAACGACTCGAACGGGATGCGCTTCAAGGCCTCAACCGAGTAGAGCCGATAACCCGAGTGGTATTCCGACAGGTTGAGACCCGAGAGACGATTCTGTGTTGTCGTTAGAATTCTGTTACCGAGGTACTTGTACAACGGCATCCCGCCTCTTCTCGCCGCGCCTGGGGTCGCCATGCGGGAGCCAAAGACCATCTCCGCTTCACCCTTAATCAGAGGCTCTAGGAGCGAGGGCAGCGCCTCCGGCGCATACTGTCCGTCACCGTGAACGAGCGCCACGATATCCAAGCCCCGATCAATGGCATACTGGTAGCCTACCTTCTGGTTTCCGCCGTAGCCCTGGTTTTTGTGGTTACGGTGCACCGTGAGCTTCTGAATGTTGAACTCAGACTTGTAGCCGAGCGCCGCGTAGTAGGAGTTGTCTTGGCTGCAGTCGTCGATCACAAAGATCTCTTCGACCCGCTCGTAGACCTCAGGCGGAATGCGGCTGATGGTCTTGTTGAGGTGGTTCACCGCGTTGTAGGCGATGATAAATATGCCGATTCTAGGCTCACTCATGACACTAATGTCCCTATTAAATCGTACCCTGAAATCTCAGTGATCTCCACCTGACCGATGTGCCCGGCCTCAACTGTGCCAAGTTGCTCAGCAACATCGTTGATAAGAACCGCCCCATCAACCTCTGGGGCCTGGAATCGGGCCCGGCCCGAGAGCAGCATGTCGGTCTCCTCGTGGGGGCCCTCAACAAGCACCTCAAGCCGCTTGCCAACGTAATCCTGGTTTCGAGCGATACGCACTTTCTGCTGCGCAAGCATAACCCGGTCGCGGCGAGCACGTTTCTCCTTGTCGGGCACCTGCTCTGCCATGTCGCACGCTGCTGTTCCAGGCTCAGGAGAGTACGTGAATACCCCAACGCTCTCGAAGTGCCCGTCAGCGACGAAGCTCTCAAGGTCCTTGATATCCTGCTCAGTCTCCCCTGGAAACCCAACGATAAAGGTGGTGCGGAGTTTGATCTGTGGCGTTTTGCTACGCACATACTCTACAAAACGTCGCGAGCCAAACCTGCCGATCGGCCGCTTCATGGCACGCAGCACATCTTCGCTTGAGTGCTGGAGCGGCACGTCGAGGTAGTCACAGACACTGGGGAGGTCGACAATCGCTGAGAGCAGATCGTCGTCGACTCCAACCGGGTATGCGTACAGCAGCCGGATCCAGGCAGCAGCTTTCGCCTGGTCGAGGCCCTTCAGGAGATCGACGAGCTTCTCTGAGCGGTCCGTTCCGAATGCCGTGAGGTCCTGAGCGACCAGGTTTATCTCGCGCACTCCCTGTGCTCCGAGAGCCTGCACTTCACGCACAATCGACTCAATTGAGCGGCTGCGCATTGCGCCGCGAATCTGGGGGATGATGCAGAAAGCGCACGGCCGGTTGCATCCCTCTGACACCTTGACGTAGGCCATGTGACGCCGAGACGCGAGGTGGCGCGGCATCGTGTCGTCGTACAAGAAGTACGGCCGCGAACCTTCGTGAAGAATGTCGCGGAGAGACTCATCGGCTCCGAGAGCTGCCTGCCCCACACTCAAGAGCCCATCTAGGGCAATGAAAGAATCTACCTCGGGCAGTGCCTTGCGAATGTCGCCTTTGTAGCGCTCGACCATGCAGCCAGCGACGAGCAGCCTGCGGAGGCTGCCAGATTTTTTAAGCTCTGAGAGCTCGAGCACACAGTCGACACTCTCCTTCACGGCGCTCTCAAGGAAGCCACAGGTGTTGACCACCGCGACATCGGCGCGGCTGAGCTCGTTGACGATCTCAAATCCTGAATTCCTCAAGACTCCAATCATCACCTCTGAGTCGACTTGGTTCTTGGCACACCCGAGCGTGACTACCGCAGCACGCCCAGCGAACGACACTTTACCGTCGAGGGGCTGAGGCTCGTTGATGTTGACGGCCACCGATGAACAACTCGGGCTCTGGCTGCCTTCAATAGGCAGTATGGAAAGGGCGGACTTCATAATTAAGGCGAGACGAGAAGGGCCTACTGCAGGCGCCGATCCATTACATCTACACCTTTTGGGAGGTCTAAAACAAATCGGCGCTCCTCAACCTGGGTGGAGCCAACCTTCAGATTTTCAAAGACAATCGCCGTCACATTACCACCTAAGGAGGTGATTTTAGCACCTTTTGGGAGCTTTTGCCCCTCGTCCACCAGCAGCTGGAACCCCTCTAGCTCCTGAGTTTTGTCGGTAGAGGCGCGAGCCTTTTGGGGCACCAGATTCAAAACGACCCCCTCCGGGGTGCGGCAGGCGCCCCTCAGCTCGAAATCCCGGGCTAGGTCACCGATACCCATCATGAAAGACACCGGCAAATTGGAGAGCAAGACGTTCCCGATGTCGTCGATCATCACTTGGCGTTTGTCGACCTGGTAGAGCCACAGCTCACGCTCGCGAATGACAACCTCCTGCTCCCGCGGCACCCTATACGTCCAGCGCATCCGGCCCGGCTTCGCGAACACCATCTCGCCCGAGCTGGCCTCACCCTCATCGAGCGCTGCCACGTATGACTCTTGGCGGAAGGTGCCCGACATCGAATCAAGCCCCGCGTACCGCACCTGAACCTTCTGCAGCAGCTCCTTGCCCTCAGCCACCGAGAGCATGCGACCGCCCGGACAGGTGAACACGCTCATCTGCGCCTCAGCTTGCTGAGTTGAGAGAGACAGCACCGTGGCTAGAGTAGCGGTGGCGACAAGCGAGGCAGCGAGGCGGGATAGCATGTAGGGCTCCTTAGGTGAGAGCTGAAGAGAACGAGGGTGGAGTGTAGCACGTGCGGCGCTAGGCGCCAGACCGACCTAGATCACCGCCTTGAAGCCGAGTCGGAGGAACGAATCTGGGCGAGCAGGTGGTCAATTCTGGAGTTTACCACCCTGGTGAGATCGGGCCGACGGATGCGCGCGTGGTGGTAGAGGCTCAAAGCTAGCTGTGGCTCTGCGCTCTCTACGATCTCTGCCAGTAGCACTATCGACAGCCACTCGCGCTTGCCTCCCATCGGGATCGCCTGCTCAAGAAGCGCGCGCGCAGTTGCAGGGTCATTGTCGTGCAGCGCGGCGATGGCGCGCACCAAACGCGGCAGCGGATTGGAGGGATTTCGCTCAGATAGAGCCGCAAATTTCGCCGGCCACTGGGCTGGCATCTCACGCAAACGACGCGCAGCCTCAAGCACCTCTTCGACAGCGTAGAGGTCTGGGTTGGCAACCATCACCAGGTGCAAGTTGTGTGACCAGTTGCCGTATACGAAGGAGTGGTACAGCCCGCTCTCGGTCTGGCGGTAGCGGAAGTAGGGCTTATCAAGACGATGAACGACTGGCCCTTCAAGGCTCGCGCGCATGAAGAAGCTCCAGTCCTCGTTAAAGGGCAGAGCCTCGTTGAACCCCCCTGCCGCGCGCCAAAGCTCCCGGTCGAGCATTGAGAACGATGCGAGGCAGTTGCCGTAGCGGATGCCGAAAGGATCGAAGGGTGGAGGCTGCCAGTGCGTCTCCTGAACCCCGAAGACATCCACATCGCTGTAAACGATTCGGGCGCCAGTCGCTCGCATCGCCTTGATCGCCTCGGCAACAAAACCCGGCAGCATGATGTCATCTGGATCTTGCAAGACGAGCACAGGACTCGTCGCCTTCTCTATCAAGAAGTTTCTTCCGAAGGAGACTCCGCGGTTTTCGCCGCTGAAGAAATGAATCTCTGCCTCCGGATTCTCGTCGATGATGGCTTGCACCACTTCTCTCGATGCGTCTGTGCTGCCGTCATCGCGAATGAGGATCTCCAGGTTCGCGTACCCCTGCTTCAAAACGCTCTCGATCCCCTCGCGCACGAAAGATGCCTTGTTGTAGAGCGGCATAATCACGCTCACTTTGGGCGTTGCCGATCCGAGCTCCTGTGCGAGGGTATTGGTCATAGCGGTTCTCTTGTTGCCCTTTAGATGGTCGCCTCTCGTTGAGGGCTTCGGGAAATCTCTCGGGATCTCATCACCTTAGCCCTACGTCTTAGTTGCGAGACCCGGAAACTTTAGGGCAAGTCGAGTCATCCTAACACGTTAACCATGAGTGCAAGCCGCGCCAAGCACAGCCCCATGTACCTACTGGTCCACAGCGACCACCCACTCGACCCGCTCGGACCGAACAGCGGCGCGGAGATGGCGACCCTTAACCAGGCGCGCGCGATTGCGCAGTCTGGCAGGCGAGTCTGCGTGGCTGCGCGATTGAAGCAGCCAACGAAGACGGATGGCGGGGTGCACTTCATCGACCTTGGGCCCGCCTACGAGATTGAGCGTGCTATTGAGTGGGCCGAGGCGCAGGGCCCCTACGTTCTGCTGGCAGCCGGAAAGGCTTTTGCCCTGCTTCTCTCACGCCGCAGCCCGCAGTGCGTAAAGCGCGTGCTGATTACCCACGACCGAAGTGCAGGCGACTGTGGCCTGCGCCCTGAACTCCTGGAGCATGTGTGTGACCACATCCTGTGCGTATCACATGCTCAGCGCGAGAAGCTCGCAGCCGAGGGCGCGCCGCTCCACCGCATGCACGTTATTCACAACGGAGTCGACTTCGGGATCTTTGAGCCTCGTCCACCCGAGCGCCACAACCCGCGGAAATTGGTGTTTTCAGGGGCTCTGGTGCCAGACAAGGGGCTCCACTTGCTGCTCGGAGCCTTTATTGAGCTGAAGCAGAAATTCCCTGAATTGCAGCTAGACATCTTTGGCAGCTCCTCCCTCTGGTCGCGTGAGGAGTACCTGAATGTAGATCAGATTAAGCGCGCAGTTCCGGGGATCACGTTCCATGGCAAAGCCAGCCAACAGCACATCGCTGGCACTCTCGGCGAAGCTGGGATCTGTGTTGTGCCCTCTATCTGGTTTGATCCGTATCCGCTGACGTCTCTCGAAGCGCAGGCGTGCGGCACCCCTGTCGTTGCCTTTCGCGTCGGCGGGCTGCCTGAGGGTATTGCTCACAACAGCACCGGCTGTGTCGTCGATGAAGTGTCTCAGGAGGCACTAACAGCAACCCTCGACGGGCTCCTCTCTGACCCGCAGCGGCTAGCCCTTATGTCAGAGGCAGCCGCTTCGTGGTCTAGACAACGCTTTCAGTGGCGGGATGTCGCGCACAAGATCACGGCCCTGTGTGAGCCAAGCGAGCCCTCTCGGCAGCCTAATCAATAGCCTCTTCAGTCGACTCGCAGCCCGCTAAAACAGCCAAATAACCACGGTTTTTAGCTACCTGGCAGTTACTTTGAGTAGCGCTGGCCAGGAGCGTACACTGTTTAATGATGGGTAATCACGTGTGGATACCCGTTGCTCCTTTCCGAGAGAGGACCTTCGCGTTGAAGGTTCGAGAGTGTTCTTTTTTTGGAGGGGCGGCAGCCATGAGTATGTTGAAACAGATCTTGAAACGGTTCGAGAACAGGCTAGAGAGCCTGATTCGGCGTGTGTTCTGGCCAATCGTAGGATTGCTAATCCTGTATGCGGCTGCGCTCGCCTTTTTCTGGATTATCCTTCCGATAACCGGAGATATTGAAAACCAACAAACTCTTTTCCAGCGTCAGATGGTCAGCCTCGGGTGGATATCCTGTATCATATTGCTTGGCATCAGCACGGGAGTAGACAGGAAAGCTGACTAAAAGGCCGAGAAAGCGTGGCGACCTGACTCTCCGGAAGCAAACTTACAATGTTTCTTTCGCGGGGTCCTGCCTCGAAGAAGAGCGTCTCTACACACGAGCCGAATAAATATCCTCCGCCCCAGCGGCACCGTTTCATCGTCGGCCACCGGAAAGCTGGTCGCTAACGCAAGCAGCACTCCTTAGAAGGAAAATAGCGAACTGGTATGGCTATTGGGAGATAAATGGAGCGGGCGACGGGGCTCGAACCCGCGGCATCTTGCTTGGGAAGCAAGTACTC